>DGOE01000091.1 GCA_002389295.1 Flavobacteriales bacterium UBA4474
CAATTCCAAAGTCTTCAAGGTGTCTCCTTCGATGGACAATTGTGCCCACGCCAATTTCCCCCGCCATGGATCCGGCCCCAAATTCTGGCCAATCATGCGCAACGCATCGGTGCGGTCTCGGTCCCACAGCAATCGCACAGGCTGGTTGGCCTGGCGCACGGCATGATGGGCCAATTTCCAGCGGCCGGCATGGTCCACCGTGGACCACGAAACGGTAGGCCACACATCGTCCAACTGCCAATACAGCGATCCCGCAGTGCGCCCGCCCGAACAGCGGTGCCGCTCGATGGCTTGCCGCAGCCCTTCGGCCTGGGTGAGTTGGGTCAGGTGAATCCAGCGGTCCAAGCGGTCGCGCCCTGCGGCCTCCACCGCATCCGGGTCCAAGAAATAGCGCCCGGCATAAAAGCGCATCATGTCCCAGCCGTCAAATCCGGGCTCCAACCAATCCATCTTGCTCCGCTGTCGGAATTGCAGCGACGAATCCGCAAAAGACTGCACCCCCACCTCCGCCAATGTGGCGCGGTGCGGCAAACTCTGCAACCCGAATTCGCTGGCGAACCGCCCGCCGTCGTCAGAGTAGAAGTCAAACCCATTTTTGGCAAACCACACGCCCCAATCGTGCTGGTCACCGGCCTTTCGGTGCAACGCCGGATCCACAGGGTGCGGCGAAGAAGGCCAATAAAAACCGCCGCCCTCTTCCTCCACCAGGTCGGGCAGTCTTTGCTCAAACAAGGACAAGTAGGCGGCCCAAGCTGCGGTGGAATCCGCGGCGTCCATGCCATAAATTTCCTGCCAACCCCAGGTCTTCCAGGCTTTCTCCGTCTCGTTGTTTCCGCACCACAGCGCAAGGGAAGTCCGGTTGCGGAGCCGGCGCACCTGCTGCCGGGCTTCCCCCAAGAAGTTCTCATTCCACGCCGCGTCCCCGGGCACCATGGCACAGGCCGACATGAAATCCTGCCACACCAGCAAACCGGCGGCATCGCAGCGGTCGTAGAACGCCTCAGAACCGTAGACCGCGCCGCCCCAGACGCGCAGCATATTCATATTGGCGGCCACAGCATCGGCCACCATCCTGTCCAATTCGGCTTCCCCCCTGTTGATGAAGAAGTCCGCAGGGATCACATTGGCACCCCGCGCTTGGACCGGCACGCCGTTGACCACACATTGGAACGACTCCCCAAAGGCATCCGGCGCCTGCCGCCACTCCAAGGTGCGGATCCCAAAAGTGTGCGCCGCCTGCCGCCCATCTGCCGTGCTCAAGGCGGCGTCATAAAGCGGCTGTTCGCCCATCCCGTGGGGCCACCACAGCGCGGGGTTGGGAATCGCCAAGTGATAGACGCCATCACCCCGGTATTCCAGAGCGGCCGCCACAGGCTTACCCCCCAGCGACAGCGCGAGCTGCACATCCTCAACAGGCGCCTCAAACGCGAGCGTGTAGTGCGCCGTATCCTCTCCAACTGCTTCCAGATCGAGCGCAAAAGCCGGCAGTTCCACATCACGGCGAACCCACTTGATGGGTTTCCAAATGCCCGAAGTCACCAGGCGAGGCCCCCAGTCCCAACCAAAATGGTACATGGCCTTGCGCACCACAGCACTCACCTGCTGCCCTTGCGGCTTCATCTCATTGCTCACAGGGATGGACCATGGCGAGCGGTCCAAGCGGCGCTGGCCTTCAACGACAGGACTGGAGAACACCACTTCCAAGGTGTCGCTCCCTCCAAACGCCATCTCGGTAGCGGGGACCGACCATGACCGGTGCATGTTGTCGGCCTTCAACAGGGTGTCTCCGTTCAACAACACCGCTGCATAAGTATCCAAACCCTTGAATTCCAATACCCAATCACCCAAAAGAGGGGGCGGTTCAAGCGCGCATTTATAGCGCCAATCGCTCAGCTCGACCCACTGCACCGCCTCCTCGTTTTGGCCTTGGAACGGGTCGGGGATCAATCCGTTCCGGAGCAAATCCAAATGGATGTTGCCCGGCACCTTAGCGGGCAGCCAGCGCCCGTCGGTTGACTGAAAAGTCCAACCGTCGCTCAGCATTACTTGTTCAGGTAATCCTTTCTCTACGCCACAGCCGCCCAGCGCGAACAGCACAATGGGCCAGAACATCATCGAATAGCCTTGATTCACATGGGTCAAGTTATGGGTTCTCTCATATCCGACAGCCTGAGCGCAAGCACTGAATTTCGTAGACCAACAGGCATTTTTTGCCCTCAAATGAACCAAACCAATGGAATGGTGTTCCAACTACTCACCATTCACAACCAAGCCATGCGTCAATTCCTGACCCTTTTCGCATTGTGCCTTGCTCCTTTTGCAGCAATGTCTCAATGCAACGGCGACCATCACGTCGCTGTCTACAACTATGAGTTTCATCCCGCAGACATCACCATCGAAGCCGGTGAGTCGGTTTCCTTCACCAATTACGGTGGTTGGCACAACGTCAATGGCGTGACCAACTCCCTCACTGGAGAGCCGTTCAACAACCCCGAAGACTTTTCCCTTGACGCCAATTATGGCTGGTGGCTGTTCAGCAATTGCATGGGCACCATCACCTTTGATATACCCGGCGTTTACCACTACGACTGCAGCATTGGTGACCATGCTGAACAAGGCATGGTCGGCACCATTACAGTCGAAGGCGACATGCCCACCACCACAGTCGTTGACGTCATCGTAGGCAGCGACGTGCACAACCT
>DGOE01000052.1 GCA_002389295.1 Flavobacteriales bacterium UBA4474
TTCACCGCCGCCGCCACCTTCACCACCGCCGCCGCCACCGCCGCCACCGCCGCCGTCTTCGCATCCGGGGACGGTGAACTGGTCAGAAACCACAATACCGTCTACAAAGGCCTCATTGAAGAGGGTCAAGGCCTCCACCAAAATGGAGAGGTTGCCTTCGGCTGGTACGCAACCGCCTACAACCATGTCCGCCATCATCACCACGGATGCCACCGTCCAACCCGCGTAGGCCCCCGTCTCGTATACGAGCTCAGCTGTTGACACATCGGCCCCTCCAAAACTGCCGTCAAAGGCGTCAAAGCCCAGGGACAGCTTCGCAGCCACCAATTGACCGGAGAGGATGCCTGCAGCGCCGGTAGGATCGGTTTGATTGTTGACCAGCAAAGCGGCTGTCCCGCCTTGGGGAAGAAATGCAGAAACGGCTGTCGCGCTCGTGAACAGCCACTGGTTGCCCTCGGGACAGCCCAACGTCAGCCCATTGGGGAAAGCAGAATCAAAGGCGGCATCCAGGTAACATCCGGGATTGTCGCCATTGCAAATGTCCACGCCCCAACCGCCTTGGGTTTGGGTTCTAAAGTCACCTATGGCTATCGCACAGGGGGTTTCCTGCGCGGTCATCTTGGATGGCAATGCAAGGGCCAAAGCGCACATGCATACCAAGGAGGACAAGCCCCAGACAAGTTTCAATCGGTCAAGCATCGCCGGGTATACGCAACGCGCCGCCTGGTGGTTTCATAACGTGTCGGCTAAAGACTGTCAACGATGACAAATCTCATTCGTTTCAAGGGGCAATGGGTCCGTAAATTGTCCTGATGCGCTCATTGTGCACTTGCCAAACCATGCAGAATCCAGTCCTTCTTTTCCTCATCGCCATGCCTTGCATGGTGTTCAGTCAGTCAGCCAACTTCACTTCTGATGATGCCGGTGCTGACATTTCCCAACCGCGCACTTGTGCTGCCCACGAGAAGCATGTCGAAATGATGGGCTTCCAGAAATTCGCTGATGCGCGCCAGCAAATCGACAACCACAGGGCCCAATGGGCGCCCATTGTCGAGGAGCAACGGGCCAGCGGATCCAGCGTTGTTGTGTCGATCCCCGTGGTGTTCCACGTCCTTTATGCCAACAGCACAGAGAACATCGCAGACAGTGAAATTCAAGAGCAGCTGCAAACGCTCAACGATGACTTCCGCCGACAGAACAGCGACCAAGACAATATCTGGGCCCAAGCGGCGGACACCGAAATTGAATTTTGTCTGGCCTCTTTTGACCCTTCTGGCGCGCCGACCAACGGTATCCTGCGCGTGCCGACAACCGTATCGAGTTTCGGGACGAACGACGCCATGAAGTTTTCCAACCAAGGCGGCTCTGATGCCTGGCCAGCTTCCGATTACTTGAATTTTTGGGTATGCAACCTCGGCGGCGGACTGTTGGGATACGCCCAATTCCCTGGTGGCCCAGCCGCGACCGATGGCGTCGTCTGCGGATACCCCTACGTAGGCAACAACGGCCCCGGTGCCGGGATCTACAACCTCGGACGCACAGGAACCCACGAAGTGGGCCACTGGCTGGACCTGCGCCACATCTGGGGTGATGGCGGTTGTGGTGTGGACGACCAAGTCGCCGACACCCCTGAATCTGACGCATCCAACTTCAATTGCGCCTTGGGACACGAGAGTTGCGGTACGGAAGACATGGTCCAGAACTACATGGACTATTCTCAAGACGCCTGCATGAACCTCTTTACTGCGGGCCAGGCAGTGCGCATGCAAGCCTTGTTCCAGCCGGGCGGTGCGCGTGCCAGTCTGCTCACCTCCAATGGTTGTGCTCCGCCTTGCGAAGTAGACTGCGGCTGCACGGATGATGCCGCCTGCAACTTCGACCCTGCAGCTGTCAATGACGACGGCACATGCGACTTCAGCTGCTACGGCTGCACGGACGCCAACGCCTGTAACTATGACGCCGATGCCACCATCAACGACGGCTCCTGCGTTTCCGGCACGCCGCAGAGTTTTGAAATGACGCTGCTGACAGACGACTACCCTGCTGAGACCACTTGGAGTGTCGTAAATGACGCTACCGGAGAAACCGTGATGTCCGGCGGGCCCTTTGGCAATGCGGCGACATCATACACATCGGGTGAGTTGGTGTGCGCAAATTCAGGCTGCTTCACGCTGACCATCAACGACAGCTTTGGCGATGGAATCTGCTGTGGATTTGGAAACGGCAGCTATTCCTTCACCGTAAACGGCGAGGTCGTGGCGGCCGGTGGCAGTTTCACCAATTCCGAATCGACCAACTTCTGCGTCGAGCCCTCTACTTTGGAAGGATGCACCGATCCTGCAGCGTGCAACTACGACGCAACGGCCGAGGTCGACGATGGCACCTGCGCCACGGATGACGCCTGTGGCGTATGCGGCGGACCCGGTGCGATTTTGGAATGCGGTTGTTCGGACATTCCCGCAGGCGATTGCGATTGCAATGGGACGCAATTGGATGCCATTGGTGTCTGCGGAGGCGATTGTGCAGCCGATGAGGATGGCGACGGCATCTGTGACGATGTAGATGACTGCGTTGGACAACCCGACGCCTTGGGCGTCTGCAATGGCGACTGCGCTTTCGACCTGAACGGCGACGGTGTGTGCGATCCTTCCAACCCTCCTGCAGAGCCTTGCGTCAACGGTTTTGCCGGTATTTACCCCTGCGACCAGGTAGACCTCATGGCCCACCTCAACCCCACAGCCGTGGGCGGTGGTGAGATGAACGATATCTGGGGGTGGACCGATCCTCTCGACGGAAAGGAGTACGCCCTGCTTGGCAAGACCACGGGTACGGCCTTCATTGACATCTCCGATCCGGTCAATCCAGTATTCCTCGGGGAATTGCCGACCCACACGTCCAGCTCATCCTGGAGGGACATCAAGGTCTATGCCGACCATGCCTTTATCGTTTCAGAGGCTTCCGGTCACGGCATGCAAGTGTTTGACTTGACCAACCTCCGCGACGTCTCTAATCCGCCGGTGACCTTCAGTTCAGACGCCCATTACGGCGGCTTTGGCAACTGCCACAACATCGCCATCAATGAGGCCTCCGGGCGCGCTTACCCCATCGGGGCCAACACCTTCTCGGGTGGACTGAACATCATCGACATCAGCAACCCGCTGAGCCCCACGCTCATCGGCAGCTTTGCCGAGGACGGTTACAGCCACGATGCACAAATCGTGAACTACATCGGGCCGGATGCCCAGTACGCCGGCAGTGAAATCGCCTTCTGTTTCAATGAGAATACAGTCACCATTGTGGACGTCACCGACGCCACAGACCCCGCTCTCATCAGCTCTACAGGGTACAGTACCTCTGCATACACCCACCAAGGGTGGCTGACGGAGGACCAGAAGTACCTGCTCGTTGGCGACGAACTCGATGAAGGCAGCGTCAACACCCGTACGTACATCTTTGATGTGCAGGACCTCAACAACGTGAGCCTGATTGGCACACATGTGGGGACCACAGCGGCCATCGACCACAACCTGTACACCCACCAGGGATTGGCCTACCAATCAAACTACCGTGCAGGACTGCAAATCATGGATTTGGCCAATGTGGCCCAAGGTGAACTCGAGCAGGTGGCTTTCTTTGATGTCTACCCAGCCAGCAACTCCGCCCAGTTCAATGGCACCTGGAGCAACTACCCCTACTTCGGTTCGGGCAATGTCATCGTCAGTCACATTGAGGACGGGCTCTTTGTCTTGCGCCCCAACATCATCCCCCCATGTGAAGTGGACTGCGGATGCACCGATGCCACGGCGTGCAATTATGACCCTTCCGCAGTCAACGAGGACGGATCCTGCGATTTCAGCTGTTACGGCTGTACGGAGGCCGCGGCGTGCAATTATGACCCCGCCGCCACCATCAACGACGGCTCCTGCATCGACCCAGACCCCAATTTCGGCTGCGATTGCGCATTGGATGGCGCCCAAAACGCCACCCTCTCTGGTGGGCAAAGCAGCACGCCTCTGCTGATTGAGGCGACGGCCAACCCCAACCCTTCCAACTTCGATATCACATTGAATTTCACCGGTGCAGGTGGAAGTTGGCCCGCGGACATGGCTGTGGCCATTACCGACCCCAACGGGGTGTGTGTGGCCTTTGGCGGATACAACGATTCGCCTTCAGGATGCAGCAGCCTCGGCAACTACACCACGATCTGGCCCACCGATTGGAACACCTCGACATCGGGCACCTACTCGGCGACGGTGGACCTCAGCGGAACCTCACTGAGCGGCAGCGGAACGTGGAGTTTTGTGCTCTACAATGGTTGGTCCACGGGGGGCACGGTAACCTATGATGCCACCTGGACATTGAATGATGTTTGCCCGAATTCAGGCGTGCCGGATGTCCCCGGTTGCACCGACGAGACGGCATGCAACTTCGACGCCGACGCCAACCTCGACGACGGTTCTTGCCTGCAAAATGACGCCTTGGGCGTATGCGGAGGCGATTGTGTGGCGGATGTAGATGAGGATGGGGTGTGCGATGTGGATGAGGTCCCCGGCTGCACCGACCCCGAAGCCGAGAACTACGACCCCAATGCCACAGATGACGATGGGTCCTGCGAATTTCCGGCGCCTTGCCCCGGCGACTTCGATGGGGACAACATCATCACGGTGAGCGATGTATTGGTGGCCTTGGGCGACTTTGGGTGCAACGGGGAATGCACGGCGGACCTCGATGGCGACGGCATCACCGGTGTCACCGACATTCTTCAAATGCTCTCCGGCTTTGGCGAAAGTTGCCCCTGATTGGGCAGCCTGCGCTTACAAGATTGCGAAAAACAGGAGGACTAAACCGATGTAGAGGGCGATGGGGGCCAAGAATGCCACCGCCACCCACCGACCGACGGCTGCCAACCCCGCTCGGGGATAGCGTTCCGGATTCGCTTTGGAAATGCGGTACGCGCGCCGGGAGAGCAACAGCCCCATGATGCTCGCCAGCAAGCCCAGGGCAAAAGCTATGCCCGGTGAGGCGACCAAAAGGTAGTCGAGCGCCAAAGCCCCCACCCCTCCCAGGAACCAACCGAGGGACAAGATGAAGCCGGGCACGGCGTCCGGATGGCGCCCATTGATGGGCTCAGGAAGTCCGTCGGCTTGCGGCAGGCTTGGGCCCATTTGCTCCACCACTCCCTCGGCACCGGAGGCCTCCGCACTTGGCCTCTGCAGGCTGGGAGCAGGCGACGCGATGGGCTGCGCGGCACCCCTGTCGGGCGACGTGGCCAAACCTGTTTGCTCCAGTGGGACCACCGCCTCCAGAGGTGCAACGGACACAACCGGGATTCGGTCTACAGCAGCCGTGCGCTCAGGCTGGGCAGCCTGGGGGCCGCGGTGATGTTGGACGTGGAAACCTTTGGCATAGCGCCGGGATTGGATGCGGGACTCCCCCAAACGCTGCTCTGTGGCGCATCCGCTCAAGACAAACAAAAGAACAAGAGGAAAACAGGGGATAAAGGGATGTTGCCTGCGCATGAGGCAAGCTAAGTCAGCAGTGACCCTTTAGCGCAACAGCGTGACGGTACCGGTGTATGTCTTGAACGCGTCGCAGCTCCCTTGGGCCTCCAACTTCCAGGTAAACACCTCTGTTTTGTGGGAGAGCCCCTCATTTCTGGGGCTGCCGTTCCACCACCAGTCTTCGTCATCCGTTTCGAAAACGGGGTGGCCCCAGCGGTCAAATATCCACATGTAGAACGACTCCACACCTGTCATGACGGGACCGAAACCATCGTTGATTCCATCGTTGTCCGGCGTAAAGGCAGAGGGAACGAATACATTCATTCCGTCGATGATGTCGATCTCTCGTGAAGTCTCAGAGGTACAGCCGTCTCCATTGACCACCGTCAGCACCACTTCGAAGCTGCCAGAAGACAGATAAGTATGTGCCGCAAATGCTGCGCCGCCTGTATCGCCACCCGGCCTGCTCAGCGCGTATCCATCTCCGAAGTCCCAGTGGCGCAGGCCGATGGAATCTGCTGTCAGGTCTTCGAATGCCACATCAGCGCCGGGGAAACAAATCTCTTCGGGCCCTGTGAGGAAGACCACTTCTGAGGGATAGGTAGCGGGCACATCGACCGAGACGGTGGTCAGACACCCGTTGCCGTCGAGCAGCTCCACTTCGTAAGAACCGGCCTCCAATCCTGTCTGCTGCTCCGTAAACGCCGTCAGCGGCACAGGCACCCCAAAGCCATCGGGCCAGATTACCTCTGCCGGTGGCACATCCACCGCAAATGCCGCCCGCAGTTCGCCCTCGCCCGACAGGCAGGTATCCGGCTCCGCACTCATGATCAGCAAAGGAGCCGCAGGGGCCGACAACATCAGCGTGTCAAAGGCAGTGCAGCCGTTGGCGTCGACCACGATAAACGTATTCTCTCCAGACGCCAGGCCCACGAGGGTGTCGTTTGTGGTCAAGCCATCTTCCGCAGGGAAGGCATAATTGGGAATGCCTCCCGACGCATCGAGCAACACCACACCGTCTTGGGAATCCGCGCAACGGACGGCAAAGCCATTGTAGTCTGAAAGGATGGAGGCGGAGATGTTGAGTTCTGTGGGTGCGGTCAACTCCACTTCTATGGTGTCGGTGCAACCGAGCATGTCGGTGACCACCCCTTTGTACAAACCCACCGACAGACCGCTGGTATCCACTGTAGAAAAGTCAGAGGCTTGCCATTGCCAGGTGTAGTCACCTCCTTCCAAGTACCCGCCGCTGGCCGCCTCCAGTATGGAGCCGTCATTGGCATCTGGGCAAGAGACCTCATAGCCGCTGTAAGGTGCTGGTGCCACGGCTTCCGCCTGCACATCAAAGACTTCGATGAGCGCACTCCAGGTGGACGAGGCTCCGCATATGGAAGACAGGGTCACCTCAAATCCACCCGTCTGCGACAAAATCAAGGAGATGGTGTCGACGGTGCCTGGTTGGACCTCCCATTCAATTCCCGGTCCGGTCACTTCCCAGTATTGGTGACAGCGCAGGCCGAGCTCGGTGGTGTTGACGAGGTTGACCGTGTCACCGATGCAAACCTTGGTTTCATCGGCTTGGAATTGAGGCTCATTGAAGCATACCTGACATTGGTACACGTCTTCAGGCTCGAATGCTGAAACGGTGATGGGACCGGAAAAAGGCACGGTCAGAAAAGGCTCTGAGGACACCTGATCGGCCACCGTTACCGGCACGGGCAGCGAAACCATGGTCACGGGTACGTTCTGACAAGAAACGGTTCCATCAAAATCCGCACGGATGAACAATGGATCCATGGATCCACCCTCGTTTCCAAAAACACTGGATGAGGTGTAGGCAGATATCGTGTAGCCCAGTTCATCGTCAAATCGGACCCCAACAGCTTTGTCCCGCTCGTTGCCTCCGTAAGTCTGCGCCCATTCCACAAACCCCGAAGTGTTCAACTTGGCCAAGAAGATGTCGTGCTCTTCCATGCTCTGCGACAGCACCTCTGGATAGTCGGATGCCGCCGCGCCATACCCGTCGGAACTGCCGAGCAGGGCCAAGCCGCCGGGCACAAAAATCAAGTCCCGGCCCAGGTCATCTCCGAGGCTGCCCAAGGCCCGCGACCAAATGGGCTGACCGTCCTCAAGGTTGAGCCGCATGAGCAGGATGTCCTCTTCTCCGATGCCCCCCGTGGTGGTGGCCCCGATGATATAGGCATCGCCGGTGGCCTGATCGACAAGGGCGTTGCACCCCCATGCGATGTGCTCGTTCTCTGTGAAGCCCGCACCGTAGGTTTTCATCCACACCGGATTGCCCAGCGCGTCTACCCGCGCCACTTCTACATCACGGCCGCTGAGCGGCTGATTGGTGACGAAAAGAAACCCCCCATCATTGAGCGGGGTGACGTTGAGCGCGTTCTTGCTCAAGGTGGGATACCGCTTGGCCCACAACACGTTGCCCATGTCATCCAACTTGAGCAGCACGGGGCGGGAAGAGGCCTGCCCCACCGCAATGAATCCGCTGGCCAAAGGTTGCACATCAAAGATCCACGCCAAGTCCTGGTAATAATTGTACCATTCAAGGGCGCCATCCTGCCCAATTTTCATGACAAAACCCTGGTCCTCGGTGATGTTGTTGCCCAATCCATCCACCCCGACCAATGTCGCCCGCGACCCACCAATGATGTATCCCCCATCGGTTGTGGGTTCTATGCTCTTTCCTCCTTCGGAATTGGACCCGCCGTAGAGGTTGAACCACTCGCGGTTTCCACAGGCATCCACCTTGTACACGTACACATCGCACCCACCGGCACTGCCGTTGTTTTGATGCTGTCCCGTGGCGATTAAACCGCCATCCTGAGATGTGGTGATGGCAAGTCCCCCCTGCATGTCGCCGAGGTTGTAGCGCCTGAGAAATGTTTGGTCCAGTGTGCCTTGCCCCCAGCAAAGTCCACAGCAAAGGGTGGCGAACAGCAATCCGGTATAGCCAAACAACCGCCTCATGGTGCTGGAATAGAGGGCATGACAGACAGCGTGTCAAAGGCGAGGAAGGTCACATGCTCTTCCTCATACCCCAGATCGGTCAACCAATCAATGTATCCTTCTTGGTCTTGGGCCAATGCTAAAGGCGTGCAAAAAATGACCTGGCTTTGCTGGGGCCTGCAAATGACCCAGTCCGCCCCTTTGTCTTCCAGAATGCCTTTGAAAAGCGGCGTTAGAAATGGGCACATGAAGCCTTCTTCTGCCATGGCAATCTCCACCCTCAACCATGCGGGTTCCATAACGGAACCTGCAATCACGGGGCCTGTCCATAGGGACAGGATTGTGAGACACAAGTGCAACATTTGGTTTGGCTATGCAAGGGTAAAACTACCCTAACGCTTACCAATTATGCCAACACTTATGCCCCGTTTCGTGCGCGATGGCAATTCATATATTATTATATTCTTATTATACTATTTGACCGTCTATGGGCATAAAAGGAGTACACAACAAATAAAGCATTTAACAGCCTATGTAAAAGGGGGTTTGCAGGGCTTTCCCCCTTCTTTTTTAATCTACTTCATCCTCAATTACAAAATTAGCCGCCTGCTGGATGGGATATTCTCACTCCGCGCAAGTTTAGCAGGTTAAATTCGAGTCATTAACGTGAAGCAATGAACCAAACCATCACGCTCCTCTTCGGCCTGTTTCTGGCCGTGATCCAAGTTCCCGCTCAATCCACCGGCTTTTCGAGCAGTGACGCGGCCAATGACCTCCCCGGTGCGAGGACTTGCCACGCCCACGAAAAGCACATCGAAATGATGGGGCTCCAGAAATATGCGGATGCCCAGCAGCGCATTGAACAGCACACGCAGACTTGGGCTCCCGTGGTGGCCCAGCAGCGCGCGGCCAGCCAAAATGCGATCATCACCATCCCGGTGGTGTTTCACGTGGTGTACGCCAGCTCTGCCGAGAACATCTCCGATGCACAAATCCAAAGCCAATTGGATGTGCTCAATGATGATTTCCGCCGTTTGAATGCGGATGCCGACAACACTTGGCCCCAGGCTGCTGATACGGAGATCGAATTCTGCCTGGCCAGTTTCGACCCCCAAGGCAATCCTTCCAACGGCATCTTGCGCGTACCCACCACAGTGAGTGGATTCGGCACAAACGATGCTGTCAAGTCTTCGAGTTCCGGAGGATCTGATGCATGGCCTGCGGGAGATTATTTGAATTTCTGGGTGTGCAACATTGGTGGCGGCATCCTCGGCTACGCGCAATTCCCCGGAGGGAGTGACGCTACAGACGGGGTGGTTTGCGGATACCAGTACACCGGCACCATCGGCACCGCGACGTCACCGTTTGACCTGGGTCGGACCGCCACACACGAGGTGGGCCACTGGCTCAACCTGCGCCACATCTGGGGAGATGGTGCTTGCGGCGCTTCTGACTTTGTGGACGACACGCCCGATTCAGACGGACCCAATTATGGCTGCGCTACGGGAAATGTGGCCTGCAGTACTGTTGACATGGTGGAGAACTACATGGATTATTCCGATGACGCCTGCATGAACCTCTTCACGCAGGGACAGACGGACCGGATGTTGGCCCTGTTCCAACCTGGAGGAAGCCGCGAAAGCCTGCTTTCGTCCAATGGGTGCGCTCCACCTTGCGAGATCGACTGTGGCTGTACCGATGCGACGGCGTGCAATTACGATGCTTCCGCTGTCAACGACGATGGCACCTGTGACTTCAGTTGCTACGGTTGTACCGACGCTGCGGCATGCAATTACGATGGTTCAGCAACCATTGACGACGGGTCGTGCGTGGCGGGTGGACCCCAAACGTTCACCATGTCGCTCACCACCGACACATATGGCGCTGAAACGTCCTGGACGCTCACTGACGCCTCGGGCGCCACAGTGATGTCGGGCAGCGGGTATGCAAACAGCACCAACTATACTGCTTCTGAGCAGCTGTGCTACGGGTGTTATACGCTGACTGTCAACGACTCCTATGGCGACGGCATGTGCTGCACATATGGAAACGGCGGCTACAGCCTGACGGTCAACGGTGAGGAAGTGGCCTCTGGTGGAACCTTCAGCAGCAGCGATGTGACCAACTTCTGCGCGGAGCCTTCGGATATCCCGGGGTGCACCACGGCTTCAGCTTGCAACTACAACCCGAGTGCCACGGTCGACGACGGTTCCTGCGCCACGCTGGACGCCTGCGATGTATGCGGTGGCCCCGGCGCCATCTTTGAATGCGGCTGCACGGACATTCCCGTAGGGGACTGCGATTGCAACGGAAACCAAGCGGACGCCATTGGCGATTGCGGTGGTTCCTGCACGGCGGATGCGGACAGCGACGGCATCTGCGATGACGTTGACCCCTGCGTTGGCACAGTGGATGCCTGTGGCATTTGCAATGGCCCCGGCGCCATTTATGAATGCGGCTGCACGGACATACCGGCTGGTGATTGCGATTGCAATGGCGGGCAAGTTGATGCCATTGGCGTCTGCGGTGGCGACTGCACAGGAGATGCTGATCAAGATGGCATCTGCGACGACGTCGACACCTGTGTCGGCACGCTTGATGAATGCGGCGTGTGCAACGGCCCGGGCATCCCGGCCGGAGACTGCGACTGCCTCGGAAACCAACTTGACGCCATCGACGTGTGTGGCGGCACCTGTGCGGCGGATGCCGACGGGGACGGTATCTGTGATGATGTGGATGATTGCGTAGGCCAAGTGGATGCCCTCGGTGTCTGCAACGGTTCCTGTGCGGCAGACGAGGATGAAGACGGCATTTGCGACGATGTGGACGACTGTGTGGGCCAAGTGGATGCCCTCGGCGTGTGCAATGGCAATTGCCCGGCAGACGTGGACGAAGATGGCATTTGCGACAATGCCGAGGTCCCCGGTTGTCAGGATGGCGCGGCGTGCAACTTTGACCCGGCGGCTACCGACGATGACGGTTCCTGCATCTTCTTGGGAGATGCCTGTGACGATGGCAATGCCCTGACGCTGGGCGATGTCTACACCAACTGCGCGTTGGCCAATTTCGGCTGCCAAGGTGTGGGCCCTGAGGTCATCTACGAGGAAACTTTCCAAGACTTGGGCGCGGACTATGGCTGGACAGGCAACACCAACACCGCCATCAACGAAACAGAATGGAGCATCCAAGTTGGAGGGGCCACCGATTGGTTCAAGACGGTGTCATCCAACGGCGACCTCATTTTTGAAGGGCGCGACACAGACTTTGACTGCGTCTGGACAACCCGTGAAATCGATGTGAGTGGATTCACCGAACTCGAAGTCAGCGCCGCCTTCTCGGAAGTAGGCGCCCTCGAAAACGCTGACTTTGTGCGCATCGAGTACATCCTCGATGGACAGACCACAGTGATCCAAACCCTTTCCAACGACTTCGGCACCAACAACATCGACCAGATTTCCATCCCCGATGGCAACACCGTTCAATTGCGGGTGGTCCTGGCGACAAACGCCAACAACGAGCGCATCGCTTTTGACGACGTGTATTTGTTTGGTGTGCCCAACTGCGTGGATTCAGACGGTGACGGCATTTGCAATGAAAATGACCTCTGCTCGGATTTGACAGCGTGCAACTTCAGCGACACCCAGGCAACAGGATGCCTGTTCGATGACGCCTGCGGTGTGTGTGGCGGACCGGGTGAAGTATTCGAATGCGGTTGCAACGACATCCCTGCGGGAGACTGCGACTGCGATGGCAACCAACTCGACGCCTTGAACGTGTGCGGCGGAACCTGCGCAGCGGACGCCGATGCCGACGGCATCTGTGACGATGTGGATCCTTGCGTTGGTCAATTGGACATCTGTGGCGTGTGTAACGGCCCCGGCGCGGTG
>DGOE01000095.1 GCA_002389295.1 Flavobacteriales bacterium UBA4474
CGAGATGATCCTTGCCATCAACGATATGGCCTACTGCAACGGCGGCACTGGTGTGGACTGCGACAACCCCATATCTCCCGGCTTTGCTTCCATTGGCAACCGCGTGTGGAATGACCTCAACATGGACGGCATCAATGACCCCGAAGAGCCCGGCATCCCCGGGGTGTCCCTGGTCATCTGGAGCGATCCTGACGGAGATGGCACGCCCGACTGGGAGGGCTTCGGTGGCGTGGAGGTCACGGACGAGGACGGATACTACCGCTTTGACGGCCTCGCCCCGGGCAACTATGTCGTCTTTGTGTGGCAGGTGGACAATTGGGGCGATGGAGAACCCCTGAGCGGCTACCAATCCACGGGCTACTTCGTGGCGGATGCCAACAACGACATCGACCTGGACAACAACGGTTCAGGCCCCGCCTTCAGCGACATCATGTCGGGCATCGTGACCCTGACCCTCGACGGGGAACCGCTCAACGATGGGGACCCCGAAGACTGCTTTTTCGACTACGACCCGGGCGGCAACAACACCGTCGATTTTGGCTTCTACAACACCAACACGACTTCCGTGACCACAGCAGACGGCGAAGTCCACTGGACGTCGGTCTACCCCAATCCCGCCACCGATCAGCTCACCATCACATCGAACGTTGCCCTGTCGGGCGTACAAGTGTTGGACGCCCTCGGTCGGGTTCAACTCGCCTTCCGCCCGCGTGGAGAGACCCACACACTCGATGTGTCCTCGTTTACCCCCGGCGTCTATATTCTGCGCTTCACAGCCTCCGAAAACGGACGTCCCGAAACCCTGCGTTTCGTAAAAAAGTAAGCCGCCTCGAATTCAACGTTGGACCATGCGCCGCAAGAAATCCGCCCTTCGCCTCATCATCATCGGCCTCATCGGAATGGTGGTGGGCGTGACCTTCAAGCTCAATCACTTCATGGGCGCGGAGCGGATATTCAATGTTGGCGCCTTCGCGCTGGTCGTCGGGCTGATCTTCTGGCTCATTTCCTTGGCGCAGGAAAACAAGGAGTGAACCACTCGGAACGCCTTGTCGGCTGCGTTATCGCTCCGGCCGGCGGATTGGGCTTACCTAGGGCTTAGCCCGCTTCAGCGGCAGGTTGACCCTCATCGGTCGATCCGCTTTTCGCTTTGCGATAGGTAAAGGCGTTGAACACCTTGCGCTTGGCAAACCGGTACTGGTTGTCGGCATTCAAGAATTTGTTGTACAACTGTCCATTCACCCCGAAATACTCGTAGGTATCACCATTCAGGAAGGTGATTTCCAGGAGCAAACCTTTGTGTGACGTCTCCTGAATCCCCGAGTTCGTCGTCAACGCGGTGTACTCCTCTTTTTGCGCCTCCTTGGTCTCCGGGGCCATGCTCACCAGAAAGTGGTACCCTTCAATGATCTTGCGGCTCTTGGCCTCCGCCTCCAGGGCCTTTTCTCCGCCTTCCGGGAACTTGTCGGGATGCCACTCCTTGACCAAGGTGCGGTATTGCTTCTTGAGTTGCTTGAGCTCGAGAGCGCCTTCCACCTCAAACATTTTTTTGAATTCCTTGACGCGCTTCATGGCCGGGGTATTGGGTAGTGTCGCTTCAAAGCGGCCGCGAAATTACGACCAGACTCCCCCACGAACAGCACCCTTCTTTTCGATGGCCTCAAAGACGCCTGTCTCTTTTATTCCGAAGGCGGGCCTGCGCTTCTCAAACTGCGCAGTCCGTCGTAGACAATGATGCTCACGGCGTTGGCCAGGTTCAAGCTGCGGATGTGCCCGCTGAATATGGGGATCTGGTACAAACGATCGCGGTACCGCGCGAGCAGGTCTTCGGGTAAGCCAACCGACTCTTTGCCAAAGACCAAAAACATGTCGTCCCGGTAATCGATGTCGTAATGCGGCTGCGTCCCTTTGCTCGAGAGGAAGGCAAAATGGGCGTTCTGATGGGCGGCCATGAAGGCGTCCAGGCTCTCGTACATGCGAACCTCAAGATGCTGCCAGTAGTCCAGCCCCGCGCGCTTGAGGCGGGTGTCTGTAATCTCGAAACCCAAGGGCTGGATCAAGTGAAGTGTCGATCCGGAGGCCAGACTCAGCCGGCCAATGTTGCCCGTATTGTTGGGGATTTCCGGCTCTACGAGTACAATGTTGAATCCCATCTGACGGTCTGATTACTTGACGGTTTGCCCGCCATAAAGATGAACCACTCTTTGCTGGTTCCATGGGGCCGACATTTCGCCAATGGGGGTGGGTTGATCCATCACTTGAATCTTCTGCGTGCTGAACCCTTCGGCCGTCTTGAGGACGAGGGTGTAAAAGCCCGGTGCCACACTGAGGTGCAGCACATGGCCATGGGCCACATTCTGGAAGCGCCAGCAGTGTGACGCCCAATGCGGTCAAAAGAAGAGGAGAAAGAATGTGCGCATCACTCGCAGTCCGCCGGATCCACGCCTTCGCGGTGAAGGACGGTCGGAAAGAGTCCTCCTCCTGGGCTGATGGTGGCCTTCTGGCCGCCGCATGACGGCTCGAGCAGTCCGCGCAGTTCGTTGCCGAAGAAGAGGTCGATCACCACGGTATCGCCTTCCATGTGCCAAGGGTTGGGGCCCGGGATGGCCTCGTCAATGCTGCCGAAGGATCCGTCGCCGGAGTAGATGGTGTAGCGAAGGGTTTCGGTGAATTCGTAAAGCGTGTTGGTTTCGAAGCCCTCTGGGTGCCAGCGGCCAATCAATGAGAAGGGCGGTTCAGTGCAGGTCGTGCCGAAGACGCCCAGCATGGCGAGCACATCTGATACCGTTACCGCATCGTCGCCATTGATGTCGCCCGGACATGTATTGCACGGCGTCCACGTGCAGGAGCCGTCGTCTACGGCTGCGCTGGCATCGTAATTGTCGGCGTCCGCATAGGTGCAGCCCGCGGCCCACGCATCGGGCCAAGCGCAAGACTCTGGAGGGAAGGTGCAGGAGCCATCATCGAATGTGGCATCTGCATCGTAATTGCAGGCCAACGGATACATGCACCCACCGGTGCTGGTTTCACTCACATCCACGCCGAGGCTACCGCCCAGCGTCCAGGCGCCCTGAGGGAATCCCGGCACGATTTCGGTGACCTCCCACACGAGGTAGTCCTCGATCAGGCAAGCCACGGGACCACCATTGAGCACAGCTGAATCATTGGTGAGGAGCACCGAGACATACATCGTATCCGTGAGGTCCAAATCGAAACTGAAGCTCACGAAGTTGTTGTCGACCAAGGTCTCTTGATGCAGCACATTTCCTTGGGAATCGGTGAATGTCCAATCCATGACATTCTCAGTGGTTGGAAAAGTCAGGTAGCCACCTGGATGGTACAGGTTGATCATGCCGGTCTGTGAGCACACATTGCACACCAGGTTCATCAGGTCGCAGTCGACCGCTGTGATGACCTGCGCCTCCAGTTTTGGGGCCAAGCCCATTGCTGCTGTCAAAAGGAAAAATGCGAAAGGCTTCATGTCTCGATTCTATCAGGTGTTTGTGACACTAAAGTCCATCGCAAGGGATGCTTTGGGCTCACGTTTAGGGGTGAAAGTGCCCCCTATGACCCGTGAAGTTTTGGTGACTGAAATGGAAAATACTGATTATCAGCACCATTGTCAACCCTGGCCCGAAGAAACCTTCATCGCTGCGTGCAACAGGGCCATTTTCTTGTACTTGGTTTCCTTGATCTCGAAATAGCCGTACATCCTCCTCAAAGAAGAACCGATTCCGTCGATGCTCAGGTGCGCTTTTTCCGCGATGCTGCGGTTGGTCATGGCCGGGTCGTCCAACAGGATGTTGAGCACGTTCCAATCGGTTTCGTTGAGTGACCTGCCCACAGCCTCTTCAAGAAGGATTCGGTTCAACTCCA
>DGOE01000015.1:0-464 GCA_002389295.1 Flavobacteriales bacterium UBA4474
GCCACCACGGGGTAGGGCGCAGAGGAGCCGTCACTGAAGGTGATGTCATCGGTCCAAGACACCATGCAATAGGGTGCCCAGGTGCCGAAGAGCACGCCTTCCCATTGCTCACCCTCATCATAGGGCTGTCCGGGCTTGAAGTCGTCAAAGACAGCTTCTTCGGCGGGAGTGCCATCGGGGGTCTCCTGTGCTCCTGCGCGGATCCAGTTGAGCTCGTTTCCGAGGCCCTCACGGTCGGGGATGCCAAAGAACCAAGGCTGCTCAGGATCGGCAAACTCGATGGAGCCGGAGAGGGGCTCGGTGAAGGTGCCGTCGTCGCTGTACTCGTACTGCTCCCAGGTGACGGCCAAGCCCCAATCGAGCAAGAGCTGCTCGTTGCGGATGGCGATGGCCTCGTCGGAGGTGCGCACGGCGTCGGCGTCGTTGTCGGGGTCGTCGTCGGCGAGCCAAGTGAGGTTGGTCAA
>DGOE01000015.1:587-727 GCA_002389295.1 Flavobacteriales bacterium UBA4474
ACGCCAACGGGCCCTGCCCCGCGGGCATACTCGAGCTTGTCGATGTAGACGTTCTCCAGAATCTTGGCCTCACTGTCGGCGGTGATGTCGATGATGTGGGTGCCGTTGCCCTTGCCGGAGATGCGCGTCATCGAGACGCC
>DGOE01000015.1:815-4276 GCA_002389295.1 Flavobacteriales bacterium UBA4474
ATGCGGATGGACCCTGTGGCGCCCTTGCGCGAAGCGAGGTAGGGGACGTCTTGGCCCGCGCCGGAGTTCGTATTGAACGGCTCGTACTCGTTGTAGCCATAGGCAATGGCCATGAAGTAGTAGCGCTTGTAATTGACCAAGCGGTTGTCACCTTGGGCAAAGGCATCATTGACCACTTGAAAGCTGTGGCGGATGCCCTCGTTCTCTCCGTTGACCATGAGGGTGGGCACGGACAGGCCGATGATGGGGTCAAAGGTGTAGTTGACGATCTGGTCGATGCCATTTTGGACGTCACACTGTGCGATGAGCCTGGCGCGGTCGGGGTTGTTCAATTCATCCGGCCCGACCGTGGCGTCTTGGATCTGATAGAGGTGGTAGCCTTCAAAGACGTAACTGCGGGCCGTGGTGTCCAACAGCGTCCCATCGGTGCGCAAGGCGGGAATGCCTGGATCGAAGACCTCGTATCCTTCCTGGTAGTTGTTGGAGAGCGGGTTGTCGTTGGACAACATCAGAATGAGCTCCTTGTCGAGCTCTTGAATGGTGATGTCCGGTGCATCGGGGCCCGATACAATCTCGAAGCAGTTGTCAAACAGGGCCTGCGCCTTGTCGTCGGCGATGCGGAGCAGCTCCACAGAAGCGAAGGGGTCACCGGCATCGGCACGTGCCCAGACCATGCCCACCGTGATGTTGTTGTAGTCGCCCGGTTCGAGCGTAAAGGGTCCAGCCGACTGCAAAAAGAGGCGGTCGCCTGCGGGGTTGCCCGCGGTTTGCTCTGTCCAAGGTTCCACCTCTTGGCCGACCGTGCCCCATTGGTTGGGATCGGTGTTGCCGGGGTACATGTAGTCCGCGGGGATGGAGAGGTTGGCGCCGGAACTTTCGGTAATGCCATTGCCACCGTAGGCCATGCGCTGTCCGTTCTTCCAGTAACCGCGCATGTAGTTGTAGTAGTGCACACTCTGGCTGGGCTGGCCATCGATGCCGCTGGACCAGTTGTAATAGAGGAATTTGCGCATGCCGTAGCGCTCGTTGTCTACGATGCCGTCACCGTATCCGATGCCGATTCCGGGGTATGGAATGCCCAGCGAGTCAATGGCGTCGGTAAATACGCTGGTGAGTGGATTGTCCACGCCATCGGTGTCCTGATAAGGTCCTTCAAAGAAGTCGATGCCCATGGCGGGAGGGTGCTCGCCGTAGCCGATGGAGTAGCTCGTGGGCTCGTCAAAAGCGTCGCCGTTGTAGCTGTATCCCAGCCCGCGCTGCACGTCGCACCCCACGTAGTCGTCCACGTGCCCGCCGAGGTCGCAGTCCACCCATTGCGAGAAGTAGGTGTTGGTCAGTGTCTGCGTGCCCTGGTTGATGAGCACGTAGTTGCAGAACGACATGTTGTTGATCTCGTCGTTGGTGGAGAAAGCAAAGCTCTGCGCACGGATTTCCATGCCGATGGGCTCGCCAAGGGACTCGGTGTGGACGTTGCCTTTGTCGTTGAAAATCCAGTAGTACGTCTGGTCGCCATACAGCGGCACTTGGTCTTCACGCCGACGGTTGCCACAGTCGATCTCCTGAAGGAAGTCGTACCACGGGTAGTCTCCGAGGGCGGGGTCGTAGTTGCCATCGCCGTCGTAGTCGTTGAATGGGGCGAGGTAATAGTCTTGGTTCAGGGCCACATTGCCGTGTGCGGGGTACTCAAAGAAGTAACCGGGAATGGAATAGCCGTCGGGGAATTCGATATCGAGGTCGCAGGTCGGATCGGCAGCGCAGTCGAAGTACTGGCGGTGGCGCATGGCATCCTGCCGTTCGGTAATCGAGAATTGGTCGTACGCGGCGCAGGTGGCCTCCACCACCTCTGCAGCGCCCTCGTTGGTCAAAGGACCGGGCCAGAAGTCGTTGCCGTTGTTGCGGTAGCGGGCGGCAGCCAATTTGAGCTGTTGGTCCGGGGAGATGCCCGCGAGCCAAAGCGCTCCGCCGTACACGACACTGACGCCCGCTTCCTTGGGCACCATGTAGGCGCCCTTGTCTATGGAGCGGTTGTACCAGAGTGAACCACCGTTTTCGAGCAGCGCCCGAACGTTGTTCCACTCGAGGTTGCGCAAGGCTGTCGCCGGGGCGCACGCAGCAGCGGTCCCGCGGGGTTGAGCGGTGACGATGGGGGATTCAGGACTTTCCTCCGGCATGGAGGAACGCCCTTTGTCGAAGATGGGGCTGCCTGGGGCGGCGTCCTGGCCGAAGCTGGCAAGGCATCCGCCTGCGAAGAGCAGGACGAGGAGCGATGCGCGCATGGGCTTAAATAGAGATGTTCAGGCCGATGCTGTGGATGCCATCGAAGGGGTTCGTGGTGCGGTAACCGTAGTGCAGGCCGATGTAGCCCTCGTCAGATGTCGGGAGCTTCACCGTAAAGCCAGCGCTTGGGCCTGTGATGGCCGTGCGGGTGACTTCTTCGTTGCCAACACCGTCCTCGTAGAGGTATCCGGCCCGGATCATGAAGCGGTCGCGCAGACTCAGCTCGAGGCCACCGGCCACTTGGTCACGGGTAAAGCTGTTTGAGGTGAACTGGGCCATGCCGGTCACCGTCATGCTCTCTCGGCGCATCAACTCGTATCCGAAGCCGATGTTTACCAAGGAAGGCAGCTCAAAGCGCTCGCTACGCTGCATGATGGTCAGGCCCTCGGCGGCACCCTGTGGGGTGGCGATCATGGTGAGGCCATCGCCTCCGTAGCGCATGGGAGCGCCCACATTGCGCAGGGAGATGCCAAACTTCAAGCGGCCGTCGTCTCCAGCGAGGTAGCGGATGCCGGCGTCAAAGGCGACACCGTTGGCGCGGACGTTGCTGATGCTCTCGGAGATCATGCGCACCGTGAGGCCGCCATAGATGCTGTTCGAAAAGGCCTTGGCGTAGCTGATGCCGATGTTGGAGAATGTCGGGCGGTAAGCGCCGATGCCCCCTTCCGGCAGGTCCTCAGTGGTGATTTCGATGTCCCCGAAGGTCATGCTGGTTACGGTGACACCGAGGTGTCCGCCGCCAACAGCCTGCACGAAGCCAAAGGAATTGAGTTGGATATCGGTACCGACGAGGTACTGCTGGTTGCAGACCGCGAGTTCAGTGCGGTTAACAAACGCCAAGCCTGCCACATTGGAGAAGCTGGCCTCTACGCCGGTCACAAGGGCCGTATTGGCACCCGCTACACCGGAGCTGAGCGCCCACGGAAGGATCAACAGTTGTCCGGCTCCGGCACTGCCTGAGCGGTCTGGATTGCCCGCATAGGCTGGAGCCGCAATGGCGACGGAGAGCGCGAGGGCGAGGGAGGTGAAAAGGATCCGTTGCATGATCAGAAGTTTTCGAGGTCAGCGGGCCGCATGACGGCGAACCACTTGACGATTTTCTCGCCCACACCTGGGGCGTTGACGTGAACGATATGGACGCCACCGGCGATGGGGACGTTGCGTTGGTTTTTGAGGTCCCACTC
>DGOE01000130.1 GCA_002389295.1 Flavobacteriales bacterium UBA4474
CTCAACACCACACGCCAGGGCCTCACCACCGACCCACGGGGCGCACTCAACCCCGCATTTCCGCACTTTCGCCTCAAGGACGAGACCGTGGCATGGCTCGCTGAGGTTCCGCCATTGATGTCGCCGTTCGGTGAAGCCGATTGGGGCCCTGCACACACGCCACTCCTGTTTCAACAGATCGGCGGGATCACCACCGACCAACCGCTGCTCACCGTCACCCAAACGGCCGAAACAAGGGGCATGGTCTTGCTCGGCGAGGGCAGCTGGCGGTGGCGCCAAGTGGGCTATTTGCGCACCGGAACGCACGATATTTTTGATGAGTTGGTCGGCAAGCTCACCCAATTCATGACCTCCGACCCCGGCGTGGACCGCTTCAGGGTCGAGGCGCCCCGCATCCTCGATGAGGACCAGCGGTTGCAAATGCAAGCGCGCACCTATGACGCCACGCTCCAACCTTTTGAAGGGGCGGACATCGCCCTCGAATTGAGCGACAGCGCAGGCACGCGTTTCAATTACCGGTTCTCTGCAGCCGCTGCAGGAGGATATGCACTCGATGCCGGCCGCTGGCCCAAGGGAACCTACACCTGGCGGGCCAACACCGACATCGGTGGCACCCGCTTTGAAAGAAGCGGCATCCTGGAAGTGCGCGCCATGGAACTCGAGCAAAGCGGGCGGCCCGCTGATCACGCCATATTGAAGCGGATGGCCCTGGCCGCAGGTGGGGTGGCCGTCGGTCCCAACAACTTAGACAGCCTCTCCCAGGTCCTTTCGAGCTCAGGCAGATTCACCCCGGAGCGCAATTGGTCCGAACGGCTCTTGGACATCATCAAGTGGAAAGTGCTGGTGTACATCCTGATTGGTCTGCTTTCGACAGAGTGGATCATTCGGCGTTGGGCAGGCACTTATTAACGGATTCCAAGGCGCAGGGGTCATAGTTTAGCCCCATGGAAACATCACCCCGCTCATTGCGGCTTATCGCCCTCATTTCTGGACTCGTCGTGGCCCTGCTCATCAGCTGGTCCTCCATTACTTACACCATCCCATCCGGCTACGCCGGCCTGATCTTCCGAACCTTCAACGGCGGCATCAACCCCGCCGAAGCCCCCATCGGGCAAGGCTTCAATTTCAAGGCCCCTTGGGACCGCATCGTGGTATACGAGGTGCGACAGAAGGAAGTGCAGCAAAAACTCGATGTCTTGTCCTCGAACCTGCTGAAGATTCAATTGGACATGACCGTCTTTCACGAGCCCAAGCGCGAGAACCTGGGCGCGCTGGAAATTGAACGTGGAAGGGGCTATGAAGAAGCGGTTATCATCCCCTCCATGCGCTCGGTATCACGGGAGGTGTTTGCCAAGTATCTGCCCGAGGAAATCAACACTTCCCAGAGGGAGGAGATTCAACTCGAAATCGAGCGGCTCCTGCGCGAAAAACTCGCGAGCAACTTCATTCAGCTCAATGACGTCTTGATCCGCAACATTCGCCTGCCAAAGACACTGGAAGAGGCCATTGAGCGGAAACTGCAGCAAGAACAAGAGTCCTTGGAGTACGAATTCCGCTTGGAAAAGGAAACCAAGGAGGCGCAGCGCAAGCGCATCGAGGCGGAAGGCATCCGGGATTTCCAAGACATCGTGTCTGAAGGCATTTCAGACGAACTGCTGCGCTGGAAAGGCATTGAAGCGACCCAAAACCTGGCCGAGAGCCCCAACACCAAGGTGGTGGTCGTGGGAGGTGGCGAGGACGGACTCCCCATCATCCTCGGCAACAACTAAAAGCCGACAAACCATCCGTTCCCAACAAAAAAGGCCCGCGATTGCGGGCCTTTTTCACGGGTACTCAACCCTGAGTTTAGGCTTCCGTCCAGGTGCCTTGCTCCTTGGCTTTGGAAATCGCACCCAACACACCTAGGCGGTTGATGTTGCGAATGCCCGATGCGCTGATGCGCAGGGTTACCCAGCGGTCTTCCTCGGGAATGAAGAAGCGCTTCTTGAAGAGGTTGGGATAGAAGCGGCGCTTGGTGCGGCGGTTCGAGTGGGAAACATTGTTTCCGACCATTACCTTCTTTCCGGTCAATTGACAGATGCGGCTCATGGTAATCCTATTCCGGTTTTTTCGAGTTCCCGAATTTTTCGGGAGTGCAAAGGTGCGGTTTTCAGAGTGAATCCGCAACCCTTGAAGCGGGTTTTGCTTCAGTCAATGCAGAACGGCCCACCTCCAAGGCCAATTGAAAGGCACTCCGCAGGGTCATACCCAGGTTTCGGGTCCGGTCGCGTCCGAACTTATGTAAGGTACACCGGGTGCCAGAAGGCCCTGCACACGCGATGTATACGGTCCCGACGGGCTTGGCCTCGCTCCCTCCATCGGGGCCAGCAATGCCCGTGACGGACAGTCCAAAATCCGCCCCGAGTTTTTGCCTCACGCCTTCGGCCATGGCCCGCGCCACCTCCTCTGAAACGGCACCATGCGCGGCCAGCAGTTCCCGATCGACGCCGAGCATGCCCTCTTTTACGGCATTGGCATAAGCCTGAACCCCACCAAGAAAATAAGCGCTGGCGCCAGGTTGAGCCACAAGCGCAGCACCCAACCCCCCGCCTGTGCAACTCTCCGCCAAGGCCAGTGTCCAACCCTGTGCAGCCCACAAACGGGCCAATTCCTCCTCCACCTTGTTTCCTTGAGCAGACACGACCCAATCAGAGAGGCGTTCCATCACTTCGGCGTGGGCGGTATCCAAGAAGTCCACAGATTCACCCTCTGCAGTCAATCGAATCCGCACACTTCCGGGGCTGGGCAGGTAAGCGAGCATGACGCCGCGCGACGCCAAGGCATCCTCCAACTCCCCCAGTCTGGCGGCCAGTTGGCTCTCTCCTGTCCCCATGGTCAGCAATGAGCGGTGCGCGCGCACGGGAAGCCGCCCTTCGGCTTCCAATCGGCTGCGCATGGCGGGCAGCACACCGTGGGACATGATGTACTCCATTTCATAGGGTACACCGGGCATGGACACGGTGACGCCACCTGGGCGCTCAAACCACATACCGCTGGCCGTGCCCAAAGGGTTGTCCAAAGGGGTGCACGCAGCGGGGAGCAAAGCCTGGTCGCGGTTGACCTGCAAAATTTCCCGGCCACGGGATGCAAACCAGGCCTCGATGCGGGCCTCGATTTCCGGATGGCGCACCAGTTCGGTATCGAAATGGCGGCACAAAACATGCTTGGTGATGTCGTCTCGGGTCGGGCCAAGGCCTCCCGTGATCAGGACCAATTCGGCCCGCGCTTCAGCCTCCACCAATGCTTCGGTGATGGCCGCATCTTCATCTGAAACCGCCACACAGCGGTTCACGCGCCACCCTTCTGCTTCCAGCAGGCGGCCCATCCAGGCGGCATTGGTGTTGACCGTTTGTCCAATCAGCAGTTCATCGCCAATGGACAGGATCTCCACCAATAGCCGCCCGGAAGCCATCGCCAATCAGCGAATGGACAGCCGCTCGATGCTGCGCGCACCAGAGCCACTTACCTCCACAGTGTAGATACCCGGCGTCAAGTCAGACACATCGAGGCGGGCCAATTTTCCCTGGATGCGGGCCTGGCGCACGAGGCGTCCACCCATGTCGCGCACGCGCAACTCAGCACCCATCAACAGGTCGTCCAACACAATCTCCACCATGGCTTCCGCCGGGTTGGGGAACAAGCCGAATCCGACCTCATCGATTTCTCCGACGCCGACGTAATCCTCAAACTCCACATCCGCGCAGTCGTCAAGGTCTTCCACGTTCATGGTCAGTCCGACGATGTCGTTGATGTCAATGGGATCCTCGTCACCACGGACGTGCAATCCGGGCTCGAAGTCGCGCTGGTAGGTCAAGTTGAGCTGACCGCCTTCGATGCGCTGTGGGACGCAAGGGAAGACGCTCTCAATCAGGTCAAAGTCGAGGTCAGGCGTCACGTCACAAGCGGTTTCAGAGTTCCACGTCTCCCCACCATCAGTGGAGTGCACCACATAGCAGTGGCGGTAGTTCTGGATACCCGTGCTGAAGTTCTCCATCAAGGCACTGTAGGCCACCACGAGGGTGTTGGACTCCACCACCTGGCCAGCAGAAGGCTGAGAGCTGATGCCCACGAAATAGCCGGCGATTTCGTCTTCGTAATCCAAGGTGCCGCTTTCATCGATGTCGTATGCATACGCGATGGTCATGGAGCTGTCCGGCCCCATGTCTGGACGCCAGTACTCCAAACCATTGGTGAATGGATAGTAGCTGCTGGTGGCATCCGTAGTGTCGCTGTCCGCATAGAACATGGCGCCAAAGAATACGTGCACGCCACCCGCCTCATCGACGAGCACATCGCCCGCGCGGTCTGCGTTGAAGAACATCGCATTGCCATTGGCATCCACAGCGTCAGCGATGGTGGTGTCCAACAATGCTCCAGAGTCAAGGACATAATTGTCGACCGGGAAGTCCACGATGGCCTCGTAGGTCCAGGTTTCTCCATTGTCCTCAGAGATCATGGCAAAGGTGTCGTAGAAGCCATTGAAGACGGCGAAAGCCACCTTATCCCCTTCAGCATGGATGGCGTAAGAGTCGGCAACAAATCCGCCAGCAAAGGCAGAAGTGTCCAATTCGGCAAACGTATCCATGTCCCAAGTAGCCCCACCGTCGGTAGAGCGCATGTAAATGAGCGCACCGTCTTGGCCGTTGTACAAGACACCTCCGTTGCCTTCTGGCGCGCTGATGCAAATGGCGTGGATGGAGTTGCCATCAGCGCCACCGACTGTGGCACGCGGCCAGAGGTGCCAGATGTCGGTACCGTCTTCGGTCGTCAAATTGGGCAAAGTGGTGGTGCTCCATGCACCGCTTCCCACAGCATCCCGGGAAGCCATCACCAATCCGCCGGTGCTGGCGTGGCTCAAGGCAAACTCACTGCCATTGGCCAGGTGACCCAATGAAGGCCATCCGATCCGGACATCCTCAATGCGGTCGTAGGGAATCTCCCCAAAATCCGCGCCCTCGCCGGCGTTCTTGTGGTTGTAACCCGTGCCGCGGTCACTGAAAGGTGACGTCTCCAAGGACTGGATCCATCCGGCACTGACTCCACCGCTCGAACTGACCACACGGTCGTCAACGGCGTAGTTGGATTGCAAATCGTATTGCGTGTATCCGATGACCTGGCGCTCAATGACCATCTCCCGCAATTGCAAGTGGTCGATGTCGCCCACATTTTGTGAGGTCAAAGGCTGATAAGGAATGATCTCCTCTCCTGTCATGTCGACAGACGGCAAGGTGGCCTGCACCTGATGTGCCGCATCTAAGCGGTGAAAACTTTGGGCCTGAACGGCCGTAAATGCCGCGCACAACGCGGCCAGCGTAAGGGTTGCGATTCGCATGGTTGGTTCTGTTTCAGGGGTTAAGTCCCTGCTCTGTGGCCGGAAGTTAAGGTACTTCAGGCAACCGTGCGAGGACCGTGCTCCGGGCCACCACCCGGTCTCCTGGCTTCACGACCACCTCGGCATCCAGCGGCAGGTATAAATCGATCCGTGAGCCAAACAGGATGAAGCCACATTCTTGACCGTGGGCGATCTCCTGCCCTTCCTCCACAAACCAACGGATGCGGCGCGCCACCGCACCGGCAATCTGGCGCCACACCAGCATCCCCGATGGTGTCGCCTGCCCAAAAGTGGTGCGCTCGTTGAGGGTGGACGATTTCTCGTGCCAGGCCACGAGGTATTCACCCTCATGGTATTTGAAGTACTCCAACTTCCCTCCGATGGGCGCCCACTGGGCGTGGACGTCGAAAATGCTCAAAAAGACGCAAATCTTGATCGCCTTGCCCCCGATGACTTCGGGTTCATCCACCTCTTCGACAAGGACCACCTTGCCGTCGCTGACCGACGTGACTTCGTTGGGTGCGGCATCAAACGGACGGGGCGGAATGCGGAAAAACCACAGCACCAACAAACACAGGATCAGCAGGGCACCGCCCACAACGTATTCCGCCAGACGCGGGATTCCCGGAATCTGATGCACCAGCAGCGCAATCAAAAACACCACGAGGAAGAAGACCAAGATGACGCGGTAACCGGCAGGGTGG
This sequence comes from Flavobacteriales bacterium UBA4474, assembly GCA_002389295.1. Classification (GTDB taxonomy): domain Bacteria; phylum Bacteroidota; class Bacteroidia; order Flavobacteriales_D; family Sanyastnellaceae; genus UBA8752. Next base: position 6,076 of record DGOE01000130.1, read on the forward strand.
ATATACATGGCGCGAAAGTCAGAAAATTTGCAGCAAAAGAACGGCCAAAGGTGCGGCCACTGCGTGGGAATCAAACCGGTCCAGAATGCCGCCGTGCCCGGGCAGCACAGATCCGGAATCCTTGATGCCCGCCTTGCGCTTCAGCGCACTCTCCAACAGGTCTCCAGCGGGTCCGAAAACCGAAACAAGCGCCCCCAAGCCAAGCCAGGCTTGGGCAGACAAGCCGCCCCAGCCATCGGCGGCGCCCAGCACGGCATAGCCCACCAATAATGTCATGACAGTACCTCCTGCCCATCCTTCCCAGGACTTTCCAGGCGAGATGGAAGGTGCGATGCGCCTCCTCCCCCATTGACGCCCCACCAAATAGGCGCCGGTATCATTGACCCAAAGAAGAACGAACCAGCCCAACGGCAGCATGGAGGAATACACCCCGTTTCGCCATCCCAAAGCCGCCAGGGCACAGAATGGAATGCCCACCACCAGGAGGCTCCAAAAAGCGCAGAGCACACTGCTCTGCCCGGGCCAGGCCGCTTGAATGGCGGCGCGCGCCTCCTTCCATCCCAAGAATGACAATACAAGCAACAAGCTCCACCAACTCCACGGACCACCCAAAATGGCAGCTACGGTCACCCCGACAATGGCCACCCCTGTCAACCCGCGGGTCAGCGTTTCACTTTTTTCTGAGCTCATGATGGGTTGTCGCCATCATCAGCTGAATCCAGACAGGCACGGGCTTTTTCGAGGTCCTCAGCAGGCACGTATACCTCTACCGGACCGAACATGCCATAACTGCTGTCCCGTTTATTGAGGACCACGCACCTTATCGCTGCTGCTTCCAGGCGTGACCGGCACAATGCTGCTCCAAAAGTTTGGCTGTCCGAATGGACCAGGACCCAACCTTGCATCAGGCCGCGTTTTCATCGGTTCCCTTGGGCGCCTCCTCGTCTTTTTGATCGCTGTCTTCCGCAAGTGAAGGGTCCACAACGGTTGATTCAGGAGCTGAATCAGGGGTTGATTCAGGAGAAGGTTCAGCTGAGGCTTCCGTTGTGCTGTCAGCAACAACATCCGCCTTCTTCTCCGCCGGCTCAGGCACCTCCCATGCGCGCGGTCCCAGAATATCAATCAGGTCTTCCTTGAAAATCACCTCGCGCTCAAGCAGGCGCTCTGCCAGTGCATCGAGCTTGTCTTTGTTCTCCTCGAGGATTTCACGGGCCTTGGCATAGGCACGTTCAATGATGGACCCCGCTTCTTCGTCGATGATCCGCGCCGTTTCCTCACTGTAAGGCTTGGTAAACGTGGCTTCGGCGCGCGGGTCATAGAAACTGCGGTTGCCGATGCGCTTGTTGAGTCCATACACGCTCACCATGGCATAGGCTTGCTTGGTCACCTTTTCGAGGTCGCTCAAGGCTCCGGTAGAAATTTTGCCAAAGGTGATTTCCTCGGCCGCCCGGCCGCCCAATGCCGCACACATCTCGTCAAAAATTTGCTCGGTCGTGGTAATGTGACGCTCTTCGGGCAAGTACCATGCCGCGCCCAAAGACTGGCCGCGCGGCACGATGGTCACCTTGACAAGCGGAGACGCATGCTCGAGCATCCAGCTCACTGTGGCGTGGCCCGCCTCGTGAAATGCAATGGTCCGCTTCTCCCCTTCGGTGATGAGCTTGTTCTTTTTCTCCAAGCCGCCCACGACGCGGTCTACGGCATCCAAGAAATCCTGTTTGCCCACCTTGCCTGCATCGCGTCTTGCCGCAATCAAGGCCGCTTCGTTGCAAATGTTGGCGATATCAGCGCCGCTGAAACCCGGGGTTTGACGGGCAAGGAAGTCGACATCAATCGAGTCGTCTTTCTTCAATGGGCGCAGGTGCACATCAAAAATGGCCTCCCGCTCCTTGAGGTCAGGCATGTCCACATAAATCTGGCGATCGAATCGGCCGGCACGCATCAAAGCGCTGTCCAAAATATCGGCCCGGTTCGTGGCCGCAAGGATGATCACACCACTGTTGGTGCCAAAACCATCCATCTCGGTCAGCAGCTGATTCAACGTGTTTTCGCGCTCGTCGTTGGATCCCATGCTCGCGTTTTTGCCACGGGCACGGCCAACGGCATCGATCTCATCGATAAAGACGATGCACGGACTCTTGTCCTTGGCTTGCTTGAACAAGTCCCTGACGCGGCTTGCGCCTACACCCACAAACATCTCCACGAAATCAGAGCCACTGAGCGAAAAGAATGGCACCTGCGCCTCCCCCGCCACAGCTTTGGCCATCAAGGTTTTGCCTGTGCCCGGAGGCCCCACGAGCAGAGCGCCCTTGGGAATCTTGGCGCCAAGGTCCGTGTATTTGTCGGGATTCTTGAGGAACTCCACAATCTCGGCCAGTTCTTCTTTGGCCCCCTCCAGACCGGCTACATCCTTGAAGTTGATTTGGGTGGCGTTCTCTTTGTCAAACAACTGTGCCTTGGACTTGCCAATGTTGAAGATTTGGCCGCCGCCACCGCCGCCACCGCCAAGCCTGCGCATGAGGACCATCCAAACACCGACCATCACGGCCAGCACGATGATGTAAAAAACCAACTGCTGTCCCCATTCGTTGGGCCGCTCGTAGGAAACCGAAACCTTGCCTTCCGCCGACAGCTGATCCAAACGGTCGATGTTTTTTTCGGAAGGCGGAATTTCCACTACAAGGTCTGCCCCCCTGAGAAAACCTCCACCGAGCGGACCATCCGGTCTGTCCTTCATGATGGAATCCCGCGCAGCATCGGTATACCACCCCTCGACCACCATCCCGTTGTGGCTGAGCTTGCGCAGTTCACCGGCTTCCGCCTTGCGGATCAATTGCTGAAAACTGACGCTGCCAGCACCTCCGGCAGCACCACCTGAGAGAATCATCGCAATCAGCAGTGCACCAATACCGGCATAAACCCAGTAAAAGTTGAAGTTGGGCTTGTTCGACTTACGGGATTCGG
>DGOE01000094.1 GCA_002389295.1 Flavobacteriales bacterium UBA4474
TGGGCCAAGTGAATCGAAGGCCCTTGACTGCTGGGTAAGCTCCATCCTGAGCAGCAACCGCTGGAGTACTGGCCGGTGCCCATGTATACCAGTCCGTTGGATGTGACGGTGATCTCGTTGACCATCTCGTCGTAGAAAGGGAAAGCAAAACCCAACTGTAAGACTTCCGTGCACTCATCGCAGTCCGTGACTGTGCTCAGCACGCCTTGGTCCAGCGGGAAGGTCGGTGCAGGGTTGGACAGTTCGGTGGTGATGGCGTAGTCCCATTGTGGTCCGCCCAACTTGGCGGTGGTGCCGTCGGGCGCGATCAGATTGACAGAGAGGTTGGCAGGTACCACATCAGTGGTTTCATTCCAATTCATCGAGACGGTCACACTGTCCAATGTCCCTTCAGCCATAAATGCTGAGGCAGGGGCGGAGCCCATTGCGGGCAATTCAGCCGCGTATTCCTGGCCTTCCAATGCTGCGGCGGGGATGACCTCGACGGTGGCCGTTCCCTGGGTAGGTTGACCTGTCAAGCTGTAGGTATCCAAAACGTCAGCATCGAATCCTGCAATCGAAATGTGGACGGTGTCGCGCTCTACCGCAGTGGTGAGGAAGGTCACTGCCGTCCCACCATTTTGGGTTACGGTGACCGGAGCCGGCGTGCCTTGTGCACCTTCGAGGATGAAGTCCGCCACGAAGGGGTCATTCACTGGGTATATGGTGAGGGAAGGACTCTCCGGCGAAAGACCGGGGAGCGATACGGAGAGGTCGAAATATGAAGATGAGCCTTGCTCGTGGGTATTGGTGACCATCAGAGACCAATCGGTCCCTGAGCCTGACATAGCAGAGGGGAGGTCAAACGTGTGCGTATATCTCCCGGTCGAGCCGTCGTTCCACGATTCGGGCCAAGGATAGGCTGCTGTCGATCCCGAGGGATTCGGGTTCCAGGAGAAAATGGTGGGGGCCGTCATGTAGGCCACATTGAACGCGGGGTCAAAGCTGGCATTTACACCGTCTCCGGCATTGATTCCGACCGTGATGCCTGTATAGTTCGAGTTGTTGTAACCACCGTGGTACAGCTCGATACTGCCATCGGCTTCCCGCAGGATCAGTTGGGCATCAATCGGGACTAAGTTGTAGGATTCTGGTATTTGGTAATAACTAACAACAAATTCTCGGTTCGGAGCGCTACCATACGTTTCAACGAAGATGCCTCCGCCAAAATCGCTCGTGTAGCCCAGATTGGTGTTGAATACATGAATGGAGGGTGCGGAAGACGCAAAGGGAAGTGCATTGACTGGACAGCATCCTGTCTCTGAATTGGTCGCTTCGCCTAGGTAAACAACGCCATGGGTAGACACTGTGATTTGTTGATAATCCTGACCATAAAAAGAGAAAGAAAAGCCGAGCTCCACCAGTTGATTCGCGTTTTGTGACCCTTGCAGAATGGGCGTTCCCACGTTCAGCGGATAAGCAAGGTCAGGATCGCCACCGCTGGCTCCCTCGAATGGAATTCCACCTTCTAACTCACACATGAAGGAGTCGAAGGCCGGCGCGTTTTCATCGCAATATTCACACAGGATTGAACTGTAGGAAGGATGTGTTGGGTCGCAATAATCTGGGGCGTTGAAAGGCGTCCCTCCATACAGGTTGCATTCATCATCATTGAACATCCCAGAGGGATTGGACGCATCGCAAAGTTCACACAAATAGGGGTCGAAATCCATGTAGGGACAATCCACGACTCCGGAGCCACCATCCAAATTGGATGCCGGGAGGCTGCCCATGGTGTACGAGGGCCTCTGGACATGTCCCCCGATGGTGTAGCAGGCTCCATCCGGAGCACAGAGCGCCATTTCCATGTCTCCCGGATAAGTGTCGGGGCTGTTCGATGGTGTGGAGCCGTCCGAGCAAAAGGTCGTTTGGTCTTGGTAGGTGAAATCATACCCTGATCCGGCCGCCATGACCGTGCCGTCGACCTCCAGTGAATAGTTGCCGGTAGTCATGCCGTCTCCATAGGTGTCATTGATGGTGAGCGTATAGCATCCACTGGGCAGCACCTCCGATGTTGTGTAGCTGGTATTGCTTTGGAAATTGGATCCGGACATGACCGCTTGGCCATTCGCATTGACCAGGTTCCAGTTTGTTTCGTTCCCAAAGGCATCGGTGAAGAGGGTCATGGTGAAGGTCTGCATGACAGTCGGGGCCTGGATTGGTGAAACATTACCGAACCAGTCCATTTCCACGGTCACCGATTGGGTGGTTCCATCTGCGGAGAAAAGTGTGGTATCTGCACCCAATGGGGACAGGGCACCATTGATGGAGATGGCGGTTGGTTGGCTGGTGCCGATCCATTGGGTGGCCCTGTTCATGATGTCGACCTCGAAGGGTTCGGGCTGACCGGCTGTGTGCGTGTTGGCTTCGCTCGTGCAATTCAAGGTGAAATCCATCAGGTATTGGTTGCCCATCTGGAAGTTCGAGATGTAGCAGTAACCGGCGCCGCTTGGGGTGGGGAAATGCCGTCCGGCAGAGACCTCATCAGCATCCATGCCCCATTCCGTATCCGAGGGCTTTTTCCAATTCAACGAGAGGGTCCCTGCCGAACTGAACCTCCATGAGCGCAAGCGGATGGGGTAGATTTCTCCCGCGGTCATATTCACGGTGCCGGTCAATTCGCCATGCACTCCCATGCCCGTGGCACTGGTCAGAACGGTGTCGCCGCCGATCAAGAGGTTGCAACCCCATCCTGAGGTGACGCTGAAATTGTACTCTCCCGTTTCTTGAGGCCGGAAGTAACCGTAGATCTGAGCAGCGGAATTGCTAGAGTAGTTGTTGGCGAAAAGGTTGTTGGTGAAGTCATAGGTGTGGGTGTAGGGGTAGGGTGCGGAAATGCCTTCGTTGTCCGCGTTGTAATAATCTTCGGGGTTCCATCCTGTCATGGCCGTTGAGAGGTATTGATACTGGAACAGCAATTGCCCTTGCTTGATGTCATCCCCTGCGAGCGGAGGCAGCAGGCCCTGCTCATCCCGGGCGATGAAATCCAATGTGTCGCTCTCGTCCTCGTTGATGACGATGTCGATGTCTGTGCCTTCTGCAGGCTGGAAAACATGGCTCGGCACGTAAGTGAGTTCGATGAAAAGCACACCGTCGTTTCCGAGGATGTCCGAATAGGAGACTTCCATAGAGACCGAACCTGTAAATCCAGGATCGGGGGTGAAGGTGTAGTTGTAGCTCGCAGATTGGGGGTAATTATAACTGATGCCACCGGTCAAAGTGCCAGAAAGGGGGGAGCTGATGTTGATGAAGTCGATGGTGTCACTGTCGCTGACATACAGGTAGAATGCGCAGGGTTCATTCGGGCCAAGGCTCGTGGAAGCCATGGGTGTCGTCTGCTGGGACGTCGAGTCTCCAGGGTAGTAAGAAAGTCCACTTGTAGAGCTCGACACGGAGATGTAATGGGGGTCGTCGACAGGGGCGACGTCATACACCAAGGTGCCCAGGACGGGCGTGGTGAGCCCTGAGAAATTGGCCTGGTATTGGCAAGAACCCGAACCGTATTGGTTGTAACTCGGTGTGGCTTGAAAGGTGACTTCATTCGCCTCTACACTTCCGGAGAGGTTGAGCCAAGAGGGACAGGTGTTGGCGGCGATGTAAGGCATGTTGTTGCCGCCGTAAGAGCCGATGTAGCCCGACCCACTGCCCGCAGTCTCTTCATCTGTTGCGATGCTGATGGCCGGCAATTCCGGGATGATGAAGGGGTTCATGGTAAATTGAATCGAGCCCAACGCCGTTCCGCCACGGTTGTACTCCACCCAGAATGTCTCCGCTGGAAATTGCAAACCGTTTAATGACCAATTCAGTTCTGTATATCCCCCAGAAGCAAGGCCGTCACCGTCTATGGCCATATCAAAGGATGCGTAGGTAAAACTGAATTGACAGCACATCAGGCTATCCAGTGCACCGGCGTTGTCACTCAACACTGTGAAGGACACGTCCGGGGAGAGCGGGAATGAAGTGGACCACGGTATGGTGAATGTACCAGATGCTTGTCCGCCCACTTCCATGGGGGGAACTTGAACCAAATACTGGCCTTGGGAGAAGGCGGTCGTGCCGCAGAAAAACAGACAGCAGCTCGCGGTGAGATGGAGCAAACGGGCAAGGATTCGCATGATGATTCGGTTGCTTCTAAGGTAATTTTCGAGCCCGCAGGATTAACAATCGTTTGTTGCTACTGGCCCCTTTTTGGGTTTGGCTGTTGCACAATAAACTTTCTATTCAACATTTTCTATGTTCAGTGATTCATAATCATATATTAATTGGTTTATGGTCTTTTTGAAACGAATGCAAAACCATTTTCCGTAATGCTGTTTTCCGCTCTTACGTCTTGTGTTATACTTTATTACGCTTATTTTTTTGATTGTGCCTCTACCTTTTTTAGAGCGGACCCTATAAAATCCAGAAAGCGCGTTCAATCTTGATTGAAGGGGTGATTTTGGAATGAAGGGGCTTGTCGGAAAGGCCATGCGCATTTCATGCCCTTCCCTGGACCTAGGAAATGGCTGTGAGGAAACCCCTATTTTTGCACGGCGAAATCGCCCATTACAATAAGAGACCATGGCCACCAACCGCACCTTTACCATGATCAAGCCGGACGCTACCGGCGCTGGTCACACCGGCAAAATCATTGACCGGATCATCGAGAACGGATTCACCATCAAGGCGATGAAGTGGACCCAGCTCACGCTCGCCGACGCACAGGCATTCTATGCGGTGCACAGCGAGCGCCCCTTCTTTGGTGAGCTCACCGAGTACATGAGCAGTGGCCCCATCGTGGCGGCCATCCTTGAAAAGGACAATGCCGTTGCTGATTTCCGGACGCTGATTGGTGCCACGAACCCCGCTGAAGCTGCGCCTGGTACCATCCGCGCAGACTTCGCCGAGAGCATTGCCGCCAATGCCGTTCACGGCAGCGACAGCGACGAGAACGCGGCCATCGAAGGCAGCTTCTACTTCTCCGAGCGCGAGCTCGCCTGATTAGAGGACTGCCCCCAAAAGGTGTATTTGAGACACGATTTGACCGACCCTTGGGCTCGGCAGTACTTTCGCGCCCCGTCGGTTCTACACACAGGGCCGACGCATACCAACAAGAGACATGGAAAAGATCAAGGTCCATAACCCTGTCGTCGAGCTCGACGGCGATGAGATGACCCGCATCAT
>DGOE01000076.1:0-8574 GCA_002389295.1 Flavobacteriales bacterium UBA4474
GTCCAATCCATTGGGCGCAGGGCTCCTTCGAACACACGCACAAGGTCGGCAAGGGGAGCTTCTCATGAGCGCCTGTGCAGAGAGCTTATTCAACCTTTCGGAATGGAATGCGCCATACTTTTCTTCCGCGGCAGGTGCCCGCCCACCATCGCACATCACACAGCACCTGTCCAGCAGACCGCAATGGCCATGGCTGGCCGGCCGTTGGAAGGGTCCAACTGCCCTCCGTGAGCGCGTCTTCGAGGACGGTGCGGTGCACCAGTTCCCCGCCGGGCCAATCGACCATTCTAACCTCAATCATGCCACCGGCTTGAGGCAAGTGCCACTGTATGCCCCACGTGTCGCCGTTTTGATTCACCATCGCTGACACGCCCTGGGCGCAGGCGTTGGCCACACTCAACCCCTGCCTGCGGCCTGGCGAACCCCGATCCAAAGAGGGGCTCCAATCCTGTGCGCCTTGTCCTGTTCGCACCCAAGACCAACCGTCTTCAGACCACCACCACGGGCCCTCCAGCCCCGGATGCCATTCGACATGGTCCAACGCCTCAGTGGATGAGGCCGGTAGGCGGATGGAAAGCTGGCCCTCCCGGTCATTCAATGTCCTCCAATTTTCTGCGGTCCACCGGGCAGTGCCCTTTTCGGGAAGGCCATTGCCCATCCACTTGGAGCAGATGCCGAATGCGGCAACGTCTCCCGGTAACAGCACCAAAGACGCGTCGCTGGGGCACCAGGTTTTCCAATCGGACGGAAAGGACGTGGCCGCATTCGAGGCCTGGAGGCCCGATATATCCAAAGGCACCATCCCACAGTTGACCAACTCAACGAACTCCGCCCCTTCTGCGTGCGCATTCCACATCATTTCGGCGACCCGAAGACAAGGAGGCGGGGTGTCCACCCCCACCACTGGGCACTGCGCAGCGGTACAAGCGTATTCTGTTCCGCCCCAGCCCGCGCACAAGGAGAGGCCGGCCGGCCAAGCGAGGTTTTCGTGCATGCCTTCCCAATGCAAGCGCACCACCTTCGACCTGCCTGGCAACCGGGTCAACTCAGCACTGCCCACCACCCCCTCCAAGGTCCAATCCAAGGAAGGCAGGAGTCCAATGTGCCGATTGAGGTAAAGGTCGAGGCCTGTGATTTCTCCGCCTGCTCCATGGCTACAACCGAAGCCCCTGAATGCCAGTGGCTCGTCATTTTCAATCGCCTGCGGACCCGCCGTTTGCCAATCTGATCCCGGTCTCGGGCTGCGCGCGAGGCCCATGCCTGAACCCACGTGGGAAGGCATGTCGTGGTCACAAGGATCCCACGCCATTTCTCCAACCACCGTGCCCAATGGCAAGGAAAAGGGCATGCTCCCGCCGGCGTTGGACATGCCCGGCCACTCTTCGAATTGCGGGGCGGCCAGCCACACTTCGCTGTCCGGCTGCAGGATGGTCTGCCGGCGCAATCGGGCGCCGCCAAAAGACCATGGCCCCAAATCCAATGGTCGGTTCGAGACATTGGTCAGCGCAAAGGCTTCATCGGGCCTCGAAGGGTCACCGAAGACAGGATCGGGCAAAGCCCCCGTGACTTGAACGTCTCCCCGACTTGGTGCACGGATGAAGTCCCCGGTAAACATCTGCGCCGCAGAGCCTGGTCCGCAGCCCCGCAGCGGTCCGAGGGAAACCGGAGACGCGACCTCCAAAAGCGGGCCCGGGGCCTCGTCGCGCATTTGCCAAGTCAGGTTGGCCACAGAATCAGATGTCCACTGGAGGTCGGCCGGAACGCCCCCCACCCATGCCCTTGCCGCCCGCGCGGTGACGGGGTCAAAGGTTTGGCCCAAATACCAGTCCAGCATCCCTGGACCCCTCGGGACCAACCTTCCTGGCCGCTGCGCTTCCGCAAGCACCGCTTCATCCGACCACCCACTCTGTGCGGCTGTAGGGGGTAAATGCTGCCGGAATGGGCTCATGCCCTCGGTCCACAGGTGCTGGTTGGCCGCGCCCCCGCAGTGCGCCGCATCCGACCTCATCAGCGGACGGCCCCCTCCGCCCAATTGCGCCTCTTCATAGGGCATGGCATCGCGCAAGGTTCCAGCGGAATCCAACAGCAACACCATGCCTCCACCATTGACCAACGCGGGCCAAGATGACATCGGGGCTGAAACCGCTGTAGAAAAATTGAATGCGCTGCTGTCTGAAGAGCGGTGTGCGACCAGGACGGCGCCAGCAGGCCAGCAACCCCCGGGAAGCGCGCGAAAATGGCCATTCCAAGACAACGACCATCCCGCCAAAGAATGGCAGGTGTCCGTTGGCCCCGTGCAAGAAACCGCAATGAACTCGGCATCCGGGGCACCAATGGATGGCGTCGGGTCGGGGTGAATGGCCGTGAGGATCCATTGTGCCGCGCAAGCGGGCGGAACAGCCATGCAAGCGAAAACGTGCACGGCACAAACCAATCCGCTCTTGAAAAGGCATTTGGGTACCCCGAACCCATCCAAACATGCTGAAAGCCACATCATGCCGCAACCTGCTAACTTCGCAGGCAAGACAAGCGCACGTTGGAAAGAAGGAACCGAGCATCCGCAAAAAGACGCCTGACTTTCACCGATTGAATACCCCCGACAATGTCACCCTCTACCCATGGACGCACCGTCGCCGTCATCGGCGCCACAGGATTGGTTGGACGCACCATCCTCGAGGGCTTGGCCGCCCGGAAGTTCCCTGTCAAGGTGCTGATTCCCGTGGCGAGCAGCCGCTCGCAAGGAACAGACATTGAGTTCAAAGGCCAGAAAATCCCCGTTGTGGGGGTGGAAGAGGCCCTGGCACTCAAGCCCGACATCGCCCTGTTCAGCGCAGGTGGAGACGTGAGCCGCCAGTGGGCACCCGCCTTCAAAGAAGCCGGCACCACCGTCATCGACAACAGCTCTGCTTGGCGCATGGACCCCACCGTGCCGCTCGTTGTACCGGAGGTCAATGCGGACGTCATTGGTGACGACCTCCTGATCGCCAACCCGAACTGCTCGACCATTCAGCTGGTCATGGCCCTCAAACCGCTGCACGACCGCTTTCTGATTCGCCGGGCCATCGTGAGCACGTATCAAAGCGTCACCGGCACCGGTCAGGCCGGCATTGACCAACTCGAAGAGGAGCGCAACGGCACGGAAGCCAACCGGGTCTATCCGCATGCCATTGACCGGAACTGCCTCCCGCACTGTGATGTGTTTTTGGAAAACGACTTCACCAAGGAGGAGATGAAGCTCCACCATGAGACGAAGAAAATCCTCGGCGATGCCGATGTGCAGGTCAGTGCCACAGCTGTGAGGGTCCCCGTGGTGGGCGGCCATTCAGAAAGCGTCTACCTGGAGTTGGAGCGCTCATTCAGCGTTCCCGACGTGAAGGAAGCGCTGCAACTCATGCCGGGCCTCATCATTCAAGATGACCCGATGTCCAATGTGTATCCGATGCCCGCCAAAGCCCACGGCAAAGACGAGGTCTTTGTCGGTCGCATCCGCCGGGACCTCACCGAATTGCAGGGACTGCACTTGTGGGTTGTCTCCGACAACCTGAGAAAAGGTGCTGCCACCAATGCCATCCAGATTGCAGAGTTCCTTCAAAAATCTGGCCGATTCCGCAAATGAACCCTGTTTCCCGCACCCCCCTGTTGTTCTTTTCCGCTGCGCTCCTGATCCTGTCAGGCGGCTTGGCGGCACAGGAAGACCCCTGCACATTGCTGCCCGACCCTGGTCCTTGTGAAGCGGCCATTCCCGCTTGGTATTTTGACGCTGACTTTGGTGCCTGTACCCAGTTCTCTTGGGGAGGCTGCGAGGGGACAGTGCCTTTTGAAACCCTTGAGGACTGCCTTGCCGCGGATTGTGTTGCGGGCGGGCCGCTGAGCGGTTTGTGCGATTCGATCAACGTCACCGTCCAAGTTGTTGGAGATGCTGAAACGGGACATTTGGAAGTTTTGGTCGCCCCCGATTTCAACACGGACTATTGGTTTGCTTATGCCGGTTTTGCGCTCTTTGACATGGAGGGCAATTTGCTCGCTGCAGAAGACGTGGCCACCGCCCCGAATGCCTACGGTTTTGATGGCAATGTGGAACCGCACGCGCGCTATCTGGACTATCAGCCCGGTGTGGACCTGAGCACCTTGGTGGCGCCGTTTGAATTGGAGTTGCGCCTGTATGAAGGCTGGATGGCCGGGAATCCCACTGAGCGGTGCCAGTGGATTTGGACCTCGTTTGGCACCTCCACTGGCATATGGGACGCACCTGCGGATCCTGCAGCCCCCATTTGGATGAACTTCGATGTGCTCGGCAGGCCGGTGACGCCTCGGCCGGGCGAGTTGGTGATACAGCGCGACGGCCTGGGCCGCACCCGCAAGGTGATCAGCGAATAATGTCGCCGGGTTCGGCGCCTTCCTCGGGCGTGACGAACCGCAAACCACCGTCCTCCGTGCTGGCCATCAGCACCATGCCTTGAGAAACGACGCCGCGGATCTTGCGCGGCGCTAGGTTGGCCAGCAGCATCACTTTTCGGCCCACGACTTCCTCAGGGCTGAAATGCTCGGCGATGCCGCTGACAACGGTGCGCTCGTCGTAGCCCGTTCTCACGGTCAATTGCAGCAGTTTGTCGGCACCCTTGACCTTTTCTGCAGTCAAGACCTCGGCCACCCTCAAATCCATCGCCTGGAAGTCATCAAACGTCGTCTGTGCCTTTTCGGGTTCGACGTCGCGCATGCCTTCTACACCTGCTCCGAGCTTGCCTTGCTGTTCGGCCACCTGCTCGTCTGTGATTTTCTCGAACAAGATGGGCAGGCTGCCGAGCGGTTGGCCCGCGGCCACCAGTGCCACGCCTGCAGCGTCCCAAGGAAGATCCGAGGTGCCCAGGGCCGCCGCAATCCGGGCCGCCGTTCGGGGCAGGAAGGGCGCGAGCACGATGGCCGCATTGGCCGTGACCTGCAAGGCCAGGTGCAAGATGTCTGCCGCCCGGTCGGGGTCAGTCTTGACCACCTTCCACGGCTCCTCCTCGGTGAGGTACTTGTTGCCCGCACGGACCAGCCCCATGGCGTGCTGTAACGCGTCCCTAAAGCGGTAGCGTTCGATGGCTTCACCCACCAAACCGGGCGTGGCTGTGATGAGGTCCCGCAGGGCCTGGTCCACCGCCGTCCAATTCCCAGAAGCTCCGGGCGCCTTGCCATCGTGGAATTTCCCAGAGAGCACAAACACGCGGTTGACGAAATTTCCGAGGACATCTGCGAGTTCGTTGTTGACCCTGGCCTGAAAATCCGGCCATGTAAACTCTGAATCTCGCTGCTCGGGCATGATGGAAGCCAGTACATAGCGCATTTCATCGCTGCGGCCGTTGAAGTCATCCACGTAATCCTGTGCCCAAACCGCCCAGTTCCGGGAAGTGGAGATTTTGTCCCCTTCCAGGTTCATGAACTCGTTGGCGGGGACGTTGTGCGGCAGCAGGTAATCGCCCTGCTCTTTGAGCAGGATGGGGAAGATGATGCAGTGAAAGACGATGTTGTCTTTGCCGATGAAGTGCACGAGTTGGGTGTCCTTGTCCTGCCAATAAGGCTTCCAATCCACCCCGTTTTTCTGGGCCCAGTTGCGCGTGGCCGTGATGTACCCCAATGGCGCGTCTAGCCAGACATACAGCACCTTGCCCTCGGCACCTTCCACGGGCACCGGCACGCCCCAATCCAGGTCGCGCGTCATGGCCCGGCTCTGCAACCCACCATCGATCCAACTGCGGCACTGCCCCAGCACATGCGCCTTCCACGCTTTTGGGTCATGGTGGCCTGCACCATCCAACACGCCGCTTTCGAGGTATTCCCGCAACCAACGCTCGTGCCGGTCCATGGGCAGGTACCACAGTGTGGTTTCCCGCATTTCGGGAGCAGCGCCGCTGAGTGTGCTTCGGGGATTCACCAGGTCTTCAGGCGAAAGGGCGGAGCCACATTTCTCGCATTGGTCGCCATAAGCGGCGTCATGCGCGCACTTCGGACAGGTCCCTTGGATGTATCGGTCGGCGAGGAATTGCTGCTCCTCGGGGTCGTAAAACTGCTGCCTCGTTTCTTCGGTAAAGGCCCCTTTTTTCAGCAAGTCCAAGAAAAACCCTTGTGCGAAATCGTGGTGCTCCTTGCTGGACGTGCGGTCGTAATGGTCAAAGGCGATGTCCAAGCCCGCGAAGGCCGCCTGCATTTCCTCGTGATACTGGTCTACGATGGCCCGTGGGGTGGTATTTTCCTTTCGCGCACGGAGGGTGATGGCCGCTCCATGCTCGTCTGAGCCGCACACCCACACGACGTCCCGCTTCTTGAGTCGGAGATAGCGCACGTACAAGTCGGCGGGCAAGTATGCCCCTGCAATGTGACCGATGTGGATCGGCCCGTTGGCATAAGGCAGGGCCGATGTGACCAGGGTGCGCTTTGGCTGTTCGGACATGCGGCGAATTTATGGCGGAGTCGCTCCTCAGAGTAGGCTGTTTTGAAGGATATCACCATGTTTGCCCTGTCAGTCGGCAACAATGCTTCAGCGCACTTTTTTCTTTTGTCTCTTGTTCGGGTGCAGCAACCTGTGGGCGTTGGATGACCAAGAAGTAGGGTCAGGTGCGCAGCACACCTTGAAAGAGATTTCAAGCCAAAACCCCAAAACCTGGGCACCGGGCGAACCCCTCACGTGGTTGGGGAGTGACAGACTCGAACCGCTGCTGGGTATGGGCCTGGACCAATTCAGGTTGTTTGTCGCTTCTCCACGCAAACCAGGATACAAAAAGACAATTCACTATTTGAAGGACGCCGAAGGTCATGAGGTCATTTGGGCAGAGGGGGACTTGCGTTTTATCTCCTATACCCCCACTACCCGCGAAAACCACAGCCGAAGTGCGGTGGTGGGATACAGCTACGAGAGCACGCCATACCTCTTGGATGGGCGCCTCAACCTTCAGAATGGTCAGTCCAATTGGTACCGTCATGCACACCGACACTATCATTCTCAGGCGAGTGGTGAAATCGAGATGAAAGAGACAGAAGCGGCTCCGTTTGGAGTAGAATCCGCCGCAAAATTTGTCAGCGATTCCGGTTGCTACTTTCTGTGCTTTTCTGGAAAGCTGGAGGAGTTTGAGGGTCCTGTCCCTGTGCATTTCTTGGCGCATACATCATCCTCATGGGCGCTATTGGGGCAACTCAACCCAGCCATTCGCAGGATGGTTTCTACGTCGCAATTTTTCAATTTGGATGACTACTTCATCGCCACGTACTCAGGCTCCATTACCGCTATCAGAAAAAGCGATCGCCACGTCACCCAATGCCCATCCAATTGGGCTTTAAATCGCCGCCAGCGCAGGGAAACCAATCAAGGTCAAATTGCAGGGAATTGCATTATGGTCAGGGGCAATGAGGTGGGTTTCCTCGATGGCGACAGCATTGTATTTGAAAACATAGACTCCCTGCTCAAACAGGCATCGTGGATTCCCCTGATCACGCCACTCAACGAGCCGTTGTCCGAAGGTGGCGCTCGCTCTACCCCTTTGGAAAGCATCCCCTTCCAATTCTATTTGCCCATTGTGCTGATTTCATTTCTCGTGGGTGCGGGCATCGTCTGGTTTGGGCGGTATCGCATGACTGAAAGGGCGTTGACTATGAACAGTGCGCCTGCGGTTTTGGACAGCTCCTTGGGCCATTTGTTGGTTGATTTATCGAAACGCAAGGGGACGGAAATGACCACCCAACAAATGGACGAATTCCTGAAGTTGGACCGCGTCTCTTCGCCCGAGACACGCAGGGCGCGAAGGAGCCGAGAAATTCAATTGTTGAACTTACAGGCTGTGGCCCGCTTTGGGAGCCCCATCCTCGAGAGGAAGCGTCAAGAACAAGACAGGCGCGTCATCGTCTATCACATCTTGAACGTCGCAGACTGAAGCGTGCGCTCCCGGCTATCTTCGTTGACATGATTGGGAAAATGAAGGGCCATTTGCAAGCGGAGCTCGCCTCCATCAAGAACGATGGCTTGTTTAAGGAGGAACGGGTAATCAACTCGGTTCAAGACGCGGTAATCACGCTCGAGGGCGGCGCCCAAGTCCTCAATTTTTGCGCCAACAATTATTTGGGTTTGTCGTCACACCCGCGGGTTGTTGATGCGGCGAAACGCGCCATTGACGAGCGGGGATTTGGCATGTCCTCCGTACGCTTCATCTGCGGAACCCAAGACATCCACAAAGCGCTGGAACGCACCATAGCGGACTTTCATCAAACGGAAGACACCATTCTGTACGCCGCGGCTTTTGACGCCAACGGCGGGGTTTTTGAGCCCTTGCTCACAGCCGAAGACGCCATTATTTCAGATGCGCTCAACCACGCGTCCATCATCGATGGGGTGCGGCTCTGCAAGGCGGCCCGGTACCGCTATGCCAACAACGACATGGCGGACCTGGAGGCCCAACTCAAAGCCGCTTGTGATGCGGGGCACCGGTTCAAGGTCATCGTCACCGACGGGGTCTTCTCCATGGATGGCTACGTGGCTCAGATCGGCCGCATTTGCGACCTGGCCGACCAATACGATGCCCTGGTCATGGTGGATGAGTGCCATGC
>DGOE01000076.1:8649-35497 GCA_002389295.1 Flavobacteriales bacterium UBA4474
GACATCATCACGGGCACTTTGGGCAAAGCCCTCGGCGGCGCCATGGGTGGATTCACCACGGGACGCGCAGAAATCATTGAAATGCTGCGCCAGCGAAGCCGGCCATATTTGTTTAGCAACTCTTTGGCCCCAAGCATTGTAGGGGCGAGCATCGAAGTGTTTCGCATGCTGGATGAAACCACGGAGCTGCGGGACCGGTTGGAGGACAATACACGCTACTTCAAGGAGGGGTTGAAGCGCATCGGATTGGATTTCAAAGACGGCGAGAGTGCGATTGTTCCGGTCATGCTTGGAGACGCCAAACTCAGCCAAACGATGGCCAACGCGTTGCTCGAAGAAGGCATCTACGTCATTGGTTTCTTCTATCCTGTCGTGCCAAAAGGCCAAGCGCGCATCAGGGTGCAATTGAGTGCTGCCCATACGCGGGAACACCTGGACAGCGCGCTGGATGCCTTTGCCAAAGTGGGCAAATCACTCGGCGTTGTCAAGGCTTTGGCCTGACCCATGCGCCTGCTGATTGTCGGACAGGGGCTCGCGGGCACCCTCATCAGCCACCGCGCCCTGCAATTGGGTTGGGACGCGCATGTGATCGATGCGGGATTGCCCTCGGCTTCTGCAGTGGCAGCAGGCATGTTCAACCCCATGTCCTTCAGGCGCATTGTCGAGGTTTGGGAGGCGGAAAAACACCTCCGCTGCATGACTGAGACTTACAGAGATTTGGAGGGTCTGCTTGGGGTTCCCCTTATGCACGCATTGCCTATTCATAAATGCCTTCCCAATGAGGCGTATGCTGCTGAATGGCGAAAAAAGGCACAATCCCTGCATTGGTTGACCCCAGCTACGGACACTCACCTTCAAACCGGGGCCGTTGAGGGCGGCGGTTGGATCGACCTCCCTTTGCTGTTGTCTGCCTGGCGGGAGCGGCTTGCATCAGCAGGCAGGTTTGAGCAACGGCACCTTGCAGCACCGGACAGATCAGCGCTGCAAGCAGGGCAATGGGACGCCCTTGTGGATTGCCGAGGCGTGCACATCAAAGAAGACACCGCCCTGACTCCTCTCGATATCCGCGTCAACCGCGGAGAGTTGCTGACCATCTCAGCTTCTGCACAAGCCGCACCTCCTGGCGATTCCATATTGAATTTTGGAAAGTGGACGATTCCATTGGGCCATGGGACATGGCGATTGGGCGCGAGCTATGAATGGAACAGAAACGACCTTGACACCACAGATGCTACGGGGGAACTGCTGATTTCAAAACTCTCCAACCAACTCGGTGCCGACCCCAGCGATTTCAACATTGAGGCGCACCACGCTGGGCTGCGGCCGGTTTCTCGTGACCGGAGACCCGCCGTTGGCCTGCACCCGGGTGCCCGTCAATGGTATGTATTCAACGGCTTGGGGACACGGGGCGTTCTGATCGGCCCCCGATGGGCCCGCTATTTGTGTGGCCTTATGGGTGGCAAAAATGCACAAAACACTGTTGTACAGCCTTCCAGACTCTCCATTCAACATTCTTAATTTCAATCCTTTTTGAAATTACCTTGCCGCCTCCATGTCGGCAAAGGACTTCCCTCTTTCTCCTGCTCGGGCATATTTCCTCGCCAAATGGCCGGACGTATTGAAACCGTGGTCCTTGCCAAAAGCAGCTGCCCGAATCCACGCCCTGTTGCTGTCCTCCCCCGACGCCATGAGCGCCGATGACATCATGGACATGGCCCAATTGAGCAGTGGTTCGACCAGCACCCAATTGCGCTTCTTGATTGAAGTGGGCTTGGTGGACCGTTTGAAAATACTGGGTTCAAGGAAATCCAGGTACCAAGCCAATCGCGATCCCGCGCGCATCTTCACGTCGTTAGCAGAAGTGCGGCGTCGGGATGCCTTTCAATCCTTGAACAGCATGGGGCCGGCCATGTCCTCCATCGCAGACCAAGATGACCTCGCTTGGCTCAAAACCGTTTGGCAATTGCAGGCTTTGTCCACGCTAATGGACCAATGGCTGCACCTTTGTTCGACAAAAGACCCAGAATGGACCGTCCGCCTTTTGCAGAAGACCATTGAAGAAGCAAACCACAACTCTGATTTGTAGAAGTATTATCTATCTTTAAATCAATTGTTTATATATATTTACCTCAACTGTTTTATTTCAAATTTTATTGAAAAGTGATTGATACAGCCATCGAAAAGGCCCTCAATGAGCAGATTGAAATGGAAGCGCGGAGCTCTCATTTCTACCTCGCCATGGCCAGCTGGGCCGAAAACCGCGGGCTCAGCGGTACAGCAGCATTTCTTTTCCGCCACAGCGACGAGGAAAGGCTGCACATGCTCAAACTTGTCCGGTTTGTGAATGAGCGTGGCGGTAAAGCCATTATTCCCCCGCTCGCGTCGCCCACAACAGACTTTTCTGATCTGCAGTCGATTTTCTCTACCCTGCTGGAACATGAAACCAATGTGACGGCGAGCATCAATGAGGTGGTTGACCTCTGCCTCAAACGCAAGGATTACACCACCCACAATTTCATGCAATGGTATGTGGCTGAGCAGATTGAAGAGGAAGCCTTGGCCCGGAACATTCTCGACAAGCTGGCCCTGATTGGATCAGACAAGGGTGGATTGTACTTATTCGACCGCGATTTGGAGCAACTCCAAACCGAAGCCTGAAGCAAGACCGCTGCAGGTGTATTTTGCAGCAAGGCGATTCTGTATGCTTGGGTCATTCCTCTCCCTCCGTTCCATTCTGCCGGCTGCAATATTGATGGCATTGCTGGTCGGGGATATGGGGGTGCTCCGGGCTGTGGTTTCTGACAATGTGGAATCCGCCGGAGTCTCCAATCCCGAGGATCCTGAAATCGACCGGTCACCCATATGGGCCATGGTCTACGGCAAGTACCTGACCTTTTTGGGACGGGAGATGTTTTGGCCGGATATCGCGCGGCAGGACCGTTTCAGGATTGCTGTTGTCAACTGGCCCGACTTGGCTGAAGACCTGAGCAACAGGTTGGACGGGCGTGCCATTGCCGGCATGCCTGTTGAAATTGTGGCCCTGAGCACCAAAAATCTCGCGGGAGAGAAAGGGGATTTCACCCTGCTTTTCGTCGGGGGCTCCATTGGACCTCAAACCAGGGACGATCTCTCAGCAGCATTGGTGCGGTGGCAGCGCAAGGGTGACAAGTCCGCCCTTGTCATCACCGATGGTGCGCCCATGGAAGGTCACGATGTGGTCTTCAAACGCCTGAAGGGTGCGGATGGCCCCACCTTGTGCATTACCCCCGCGTTTCAGTCGTTGCGGTCAAAGTCCTTGGAATTGCCGCCCCATTTCCTCAAAAGGCCCTGTCCATGATGGCTGTTTCCCATACCGCCCTTGGCCTTCGCGGCCTGCTGCGCTGGAGCATGTTGCCGCCGCTGCTGTCTCTGTTGCTGTGTGGCACGCAGGCCTTTGGGCAAGGTCCCTTTACGCGCAGCGCGATCGCACTGGCCAACGAGGGCAAACTCGAGGAGGCCGAATACAAGCTGGCTGCAGCCTTCGCATCCGCAGAGTCCGAGGACCCGATGACGTGGTATGTGCATGCCTACGTGCTCAAACAACGCTATGCGCATGAAGGCAGGCAGCCGAATTCCACCTTGAGGGCGCAGTCCGTGGAAAGCGCCATGACATGCGCATCAAAGGATCCCGAAGGTCAATTGAACAACTGGCTGCATCCCTTGCTGGAATTTCTGGGAGACAGTTTCTTGGAAGACATGCGCGTGGCGATTGCAGATGTTGCCCCGGATGCGCCGGTTGAAGCGGAAGCGCAATTCAAGTCCTATGCGGAAATCCAGCAAAAAATCGACCCCAATTGGGACCGCGCGCCGGAATGGGTCTTGTTGCAGCAACAATTGGGAGAGACCGCCATGGCGGAAGCGGTCCAACAAGAAAAAACCGCTGCCGGACCCTGGTTCGCACTCGGCGTGCACCACTATGCCTTGGCGGCCAATCAGGACCATGACCGGTTCAGATCGCAATACAACCTCGCCGTGCACACGTACAATCAAGGCGTGCGGGAGTTCAAGGCATCAGAGGACGACCTCGATGCCATTGACCAGGCCCTCAATCGTGCGGCTGTGCATTGGCGTGCCGCAGCCGACCGATTGGAATCGGCCATTGCCTTGGACCAACGAAAGCCCGAAGCCTATGAGGCCCTGGCGATTGTCTCCACCGCCTTGCTCAATCAGGACCGCATCGAATGGTGCAAGGCCCACATCCAAGAATTGGAAGGGCGCTGACCATGAGGAAGTGGTATCACTCCATAGGTGCACGCATCTTTGCCGGGTTTGGTCTCTTCATCACGGCCCTGGCCGTTTTCTTCATTCTGACCGCCCAAACCACGCGGGAACAAGCCCGGCTGCTCGATCAATCGGTGGGCTTGGACCAGGCCAAAAGTGATGTGGCCAAATTGCTGCAACGGGTGGAAGCCATGCGGGCCTACGCCCTGTTGGCCGCTCGCCTGCCAGAGCCCATTCACCTGCACGTAGACGCCCACCAATCTCTGGACCGCCTCCAGTCGGGTTTTGCAGAAAAACTCGATGACCTGCGCACCGCAGCTCCAGCACAAGAGGCACTCCACGAGCGGTTGTTCCAGCACCACTTGGCCACCGATGCCGTCTTGGATGCGCTTCAGGGCCTGGTGCCTCCAGGTACGCGAAAGGCCGAGCTCGAAGTTGATTTCGACCGGCTTTGGAAGGTGGATGAACTGCTGGACAACCCTTTCGAACCGGGGGCAGACCTCACATCTCAGCTCGACTCCCTGGATGCGGGACTGCTCCAGCTCGAAGCGCATTTTACCGATGCCGCCGGCGTCACGGATGCTGCTGTCGAATCGAGCGGAAGGCGGCTCGACACCCTGGTCCGGTGGATCTCACTCACTGTGCTGCTGGCCGGTTTGGCCATCGCCGCAGGCGTCACACGCACCATACGTCAACCCTTGCTCAAAGTCAGGGCGCGCCTCCTCTACCTCTCGCGTGGCATCGACCACCCCTTTTCCATGCCCGACAGAAAGGACGAAATCGGTGAGATGGCCGAGGCGTTGGACCGCCTGGCAGAAGGCTTGCGGCGCACGCGAGAATTCAGCGCATCCGTGGGCCGGGGGCAGTTCGACGTGCCCTATACCCCGCTGTCGGATGAAGACGTCTTGGGTAAAACCCTGCTGGCCATGCGCGATGACCTGGCGAGTTATGAGAAGGAAATGGAGGCCAAGGTGGCCGAACGTACGGAAACGCTGTCCAGGCAAACGGCGCAGCTCGAAGCCCAAGGCGAGGAACTCGGTCGACTCTACAACGACCTCACCTCGAGCATTGACTACGCGCGGCGCATTCAGGGCGCTATTTTGCCGAGTGAGGCCAACCGCAAGAGCATCTTCGATCGGCACTTCGTGCTCTACATGCCACGCGATGGCGTCAGCGGAGACTTCCCTTGGTTCCACAAGCTGGACGCGTGGCGCATGTTTGCCGCGGTCGATTGTACGGGTCACGGTGTGCCTGGCGCCTTCATGAGCCTCTTGGGGCACAACGCCCTGCAGCACATTGGAAAAGTCTATACCCAACCTGGCAAGATCTTGGACCGCCTCAATGAACTGGCGCGGAACGTTCTCCACCGTGGAGCGGACAGCGGATTGGACGCAGAGCACCAGGTTCCAGACGGTATGGACATCGGCCTGGTTTCCATCAACCTCGAAGAGGGCGTGGTAGAATATGCCGGTGCCAATTCACCCGGCTACCTCGTTAGGGATGGCGAAGTCACGGAACTGAGACCAGACAAGCGGGCCATCGCGAGCTTTGAGCCTGGCACCCACCGCTACGAAACGCACCGGATGGAACTCCAGGATGGCGACATGATCTACTGCGCTTCGGACGGGTATGCCGATCAATTTGGCGGACCAAAGGGGCGCAAATTCATGCGCAAACGTTTCAGGGAAATGCTCGCTGAGCTGTCCTTGATGGGGGTCGATGAGCAGGAGAAGCTCTTGCACGCGCGCATAGAATCGTGGCGGAAGGAGGCGCAGGAGGAGCAGGTGGACGACATCTTGGTCTGCGGCGTCCGCATCAGGCTCGGATGAGCAAAGGCACACGCCCCATGCGACGGAAGTTTTCGTTTGACCTGAAAATGCTCCCCGGCGGACAGTGGCTCCGCAGGATGTGGTCCGGTGGCGTCGGGCCTTCCAACATGGTCATTATTCTGGCGGCTTTCATCGGCGTTGTGGCCGGCATGTTGGCTGTTGTGCTGAAAAACGGGGTGGGGTGGCTGAGACAATTGCCCTGGATTGCCAATGGCGACCAAGGTGCTGAAATCCGTTTTTTCCTGCCCATCATCGGATTGATCCTGACCTACGTGCTGGTCAAACAGGTGTTTTCCAATCGGCACCCTGGCCCGGGCATACCGGCTACGCTGCACGCCATCTCGCGGATGCGGGCGCGCCTCTCGCGGATGTCCATGGTGAGTCCCGTGTTTGCGTCCTTCATCACGGTTGGTTTTGGCGGCAGCGCCGGGCTTGAGGCCCCCACGGTCCAAAGCAGTGCCGCCATCGCCAGTGAAGCAGCCGTGCGGTTCAAGCTCGACTACCGTCACCGCCTCGTGCTGATTGGTTGTGCCGCCACAGCCTCCTTGGCCGCCATGTTTCAGGCGCCCTTGGCCGCCATTGTCTTTGCCGTGGAGGTCATCATGATCGATATGACCACGGCCAGCTTGGTTCCCTTGCTCATCGCTTCGCTGTCGGCCCTGCTCACCACCGCCCTCTTTATCGACCCCAGCGAGCTGGTGCAAGCCGGCCGAAACCTGCCGGCTTGGGATGGCACCTTTCTGGCCTACCTGCCTTTTGCCATCCTATGTGGGCTGGCGTCGGTGTGGTTCAGCGCCGTATACCGAGGGACAGGGCAGGTCATCCGAAAATTCAGGCACCCTGGCGCGCGGATCATCGCTGCGGGGTCCATCGTAGGTGGAGTGCTGGTCTTCTTTCCCTCACTCTATGGAGAAGGGTTTGACCTCATCAACGACCTGCTGCGGGGGCGTGTGGACCGGCTCGACCCCATTGGTCGCAGCGATTTCATCCCTGGCACCACCCCCAAGCTGCTTTTTGTGATGTGTATCCTGTGGTTGTGCAAGCCGGCCCTGACCGGGTTGACCGTGGGCGCCGGAGGGGTCGGCGGCATTTTTGCCCCCGCCTTGTTCAGCGGAGCGATGCTGGGTGGCATTTATTTGGCCGCCACGGACTTGGTACTTCCGGGTTGGCACCTGATTGGCGGGCACTTTGTGCTGGCGGGCATGGCGGGGTTGTTGTCGGGCATCCTGCGCGCTCCGCTGACTGCCATTTTCCTTGCAGCAGAAGCCAGTGGGGGCTACGACCTGTTCATCCCACTCATGATCACCAGCGCCATCGCGTTTCAAACCGCGCGGTGGATGCGGCCCA
Organism: Flavobacteriales bacterium UBA4474; assembly: GCA_002389295.1. Classification (GTDB taxonomy): domain Bacteria; phylum Bacteroidota; class Bacteroidia; order Flavobacteriales_D; family Sanyastnellaceae; genus UBA8752. Next base: position 16,086 of record DGOE01000076.1, read on the forward strand.
ACAGCATCTATACGGAGGAGCTGGCCGAGCGCGGTGAGCTCATCACCCACGACAAGGACAAGGCTGTGCTGACCTTGATGAAGCTCGCAGAAGAAGTGGAGCGGGACTTCGACCCGGTTCAGCCTGACATGACTTTGGGTGCGCTGGTCGAGGTCGTTTCAAGAAGCAGGCGAAACATTCATCCCGTCCTTGACCCCGCAGGGAAATTGGTGGGCATCGTCCCCCTCGAGGAAATCCGCGGCGTCATGTTTGACCGCACACGGTATGAGGAGCTCAGCGTCCGGGACCTCATGGTGGTGCCGGCCGCCACGCTCGAATTGGGCGAGCACATGGACCAGGTGATGGCGAAATTCGACCGCACCAACGCGTGGAACCTGCCCGTGCTTGAAAACGGCCGCTATGTCGGCTTCGTGAGCCGAAGCAAGTTGTTTGGCGCCTACAGGGCCTGGCTGCAGGCCGTTTCAGAGGAATAACCTATCGCTGGAGAGGAGAGGAATCCGGCCGACCACATGACAAAGGTCATGGGTGGGCCATGACGGAGGTCAGTCCCAACGGCCAAAGCTGGGGCTTCATTTACCGATGTACTAAATGACTTCGCCATGTCAGATATGAAATCCCTCCCTCAACTGATGAACACCACAGCCGTTCTGGCCGTGGTTCTGCTTCTCGCCGCATGCAACCCCAGCAATTCCGTAAACCCGGAACCAGTGGGCAAGGACTTCCAGGTCCTCGCCACCATGATCGATGCGCTGGGCCAACAAGGTTATGCCAACCTGCACATGCCCGATCCACATCAGCTCTCCATGATCCCACAGGATGCCGCCAATCCCTTGACCTCCGACAAGGTCAACCTGGGACGGATGCTGTTTCACGAAACCGCGCTTGGCATGGATGCCGCCGAGGAATCCGGCATGGGCACGTTTAGTTGTGCCAGCTGCCACCATGCTGCTGCAGGCTTTCAGGCCGGCGTTCAGCAAGGCTTGGGAGACGGTGGTGTCGGCTTCGGCGTCAGAGGCGAAGGACGGCACATATCTCCAGATTACGACCCCCTCGACATAGACAGGCAGCCCATGCGGACCCCCACCGCCATGAACGGTGCATTCACGCCGGTCACGCTGTGGAATGGTCAGTTCGGTGCCAATGGACCCAACGCCGGGACCGAGGCCAACTGGACCGAGGGAACCCCCATCGCCGTCAATTACTTGGGGTACTCAGGCCTCGAAACACAGGCCATCGCCGGATTGACCGTACACAGGATGGCGCCAGACGCCGAGTTCTTTGAGCACATGCCAGCATACACTGCACTCTTTGATGCGGCATTCCCAGACTTTGCAGAGGACCAGCGGTACAGCGTGGAAACGGCGGGCCTGGCCATCGCAGCCTATGAGCGGACCATCATGGCCTCTGAATCACCCTTCCAGCAGTGGTTGAGGGGTGAGCACACCGCCATGACCGAACAACAGAAAGACGGGGCGATCGTGTTCTTTGGGGCGGCCAACTGTGGCACCTGCCACAATGGTCCCGGACTGACCGACGGCGGCTTCCATGCCTTGGGCATGCCCGATATGCCCGGCATCGAAGTGTTGGACGCCAGCGAGGAGACCTACGGGCTGTCCGGTGCTGACCTGGCCTTGGGTCGGGGTGGATTCACCGGAGAGGAGGGTGACAAGCACGCCTTTAAGACGCCTCAGCTGTACAACCTCAAGGACAGCAAGTTCTATGGCCACGGCGGCACGTTCTACAACCTGGAGGATGTGATCCGGTACAAGCTCTCCGGAGAATGTGGCAAGCCGGAAGCTGAGTCCTTCCTCTCCGCCGATTACCAAGCGGTTGAACTCACCGAGCAGCAGGAAAGAGACCTCTACTACTTCTTGGCGGATGCGCTCTATGACGGCTCACTGGACCGGTATGTGCCCAGCAGTGTGCTCAGTGGAAATTGCTTCCCAAACAATGATGTACAATCGGGCATTGACCTCGGTTGCAGCGAACCCGGCTGATCTTCAACGCAGGACCATCAGGCGCTTTACAACGCGCTGGCCCGCCGCATTCAACTCGACCAGGTGCACCCCAGGTGCCAGGCCTTCGAGAAGGATGCGGCGGCCACCGTTTCCTCTGAATGCCTCTTGCTGCACAAGCCGACCCGCGGCGTCCCTGACATGCAAGGTGGCGCCTTCTCCAGACCAAAAAGCCTCGAGGGTAGCGTTCCCGCTGGTTGGATTGGGAAACAGATTCAAGCTCAGGTTCAAAGCAGACAGCGGCGATACGAAGGTTTGCACATTGCCTGAAGCATCCACGCCGTAAATATTGATGTCGTCGAGGAACACGTTGTTGCCGCCTTTGGATTCGAACTCAAAGCGAATGAGCAGATTGGGAATCATATAGATTTCATTGTCTACCTCCTCGATGTGCCCGGTCCATTCCGATGTTCCCGAGGGGTAGAAGTTCCCGCCGTGGGGCTCGGCCGTAGGGAGGTCGATGATGCCTCGGTGAAACTGGCGTGTGTTCCAACTCTCTCCGCAGTCCTTGCTCACCTGCAGCTTCAGGCGATCGTCCGTTTCACCAGTCGCCCGGTGGCTGAATGCGTATTTGTACCCAATGAATAACGTGACCGCCCCTTCGGCATCGAAGGTGGTAGAGGTCATCCGCGTGATTTCTCCCCCTTCATTTTGGCGGTTGCGCACATACATGGAGCGCGCACCGGAATATCCGGTGGTCTCTCTGATTTGCCAGGGTTGACCCGAGAGGGTGGATACACTCCACTGGCCATCGCTCCACGGACCTTGGCCTGACTCAAAACCCTCAAAGAGGGGCGCAGGCAACATGCCATTGTCAAGTACGCGGATTACAACAGGGTCCTGTGATGTCACCTGCCCCGTTTCATTTGATACCGTCAGGTACACCTCAAACTCTCCCGCCGTATTGTAGGTGTGAGAGGGGTTGCGGTGCACAGATTCGTTAGACCCGGTCAACACATTGCCGTCGCCGAAATCCCATGACCAAGTCGTCACCCCAAAAAAGCTGGCATCCGTGAATTGCACGGGGTCACCGAGACAGATCTCCCTGCGGTCCGCCGAAAAAACCGCCTTGCACAACAGCTCTTCCTCAAATACTCCCGTATCCTCAAGGTTCTGAGCTGTCCATAACTCATCCCGGTCCGCGATGTCGTCGTTCAAGGCTGCCCGCATCCGGGCGCGCTGTCCCATGGTGTACATGCGGCTGCAATAGCTGTACTCCATGTAATTCTGGATGTTGTCCAAAGAGCCGCAGGTGGTTCGCTCGGGGTCGCATAAACCGACTGGACTGCCCAAGCATAGGGGCGTGTCATCCACCCCGTCGTCAATGTCGCAGTTGTCTGCTTCATTGGGGTTGTTCGAACTCCCCCAAGTGTGCGGCAGGTTCAACCAATGTCCGCACTCATGGGTCAGGGTCCGGCTGCGGTAGGGGTTGCTCGTTCCTATGCTCCCGACATAATCGTGGCGGAGGACGATGCCATCCGTGCCCGCTCCCCAATCCGATGGATAGTTCGTGTAACCCGCCGCACCCGCTGCACTGGCCGCCACGTAGACATTCATGTAGCTGTTGCGCGGCCAATGGATGAGCTGCTTCATCTCATTGTTGCCTTCGTAGGTCAATTCACTCTCGATGCGGTTGATGCCCGAATGGCAGTCGCCATAGGGGTCGCGCTTTGCCAGGCGAAACTCGACATCGATGTCGGCCGCTACATCCACAAAGCCCGCTACAATTTGATTTGTGTCCGCATTGAGTTTTCTGAAATCGGCATTCAACACCGCCATGGCGTCATGAATCTGCGCATCGGAGATGTTCTCCTCACCATTGTCGTGCACCACATGAAACACAACAGGAATGATGTAAAGCTCATTGTCCTCACCTCCACGCTGCAGAAGGGCCTTGGCGGCAGCGCGCGTGCCTTCCTCAGCAGCCTCGCGGGCGGGGCCTGCAGCGGGGTATGCGGCGTCAAAACTATCCTGTGCGTTTGGTTGTCCGCAGGGAAGTGGGGTTTGGCCAAAAGCCGTCAAGCCGCACATTACGGCGAGAATCAAGACCACTGTGGTCCTGATGCTGGAGAGAATGGGAGTCAACATAAGCTTGCAGCGGAAAGATACACCTTCAAGTTGTGGACGTCCATCAGCCTGTGCCTAAGTGCGGGCAATGCGGGGAACAAGTCCGTGCAATGGGTAGCTTAGTCGTCCATGGACCAACCACATATTCCTTCCTTTTCCTCAGCCATGCTCTTCGCCTGCATCACTTTGGTTTCCCTCCAAAGTGCAGGATGTGATTCAGCCGGAACACCCATTGACGCGACCCAGCAGACGCAACCTGACCGCGGATTGGCGCGGGACATCAGCGACGTCGAACTCTTGGGTCTAATGTCTGAGCGCCCGGACCTGTTGCTCATTGACGTGCGCACCGCGCAAGAATGGGACGGTGGTCACATCGCAGGGGCCTGTTTATTGGATTTCCTGGAGGACGACTTTTCCGAGCGGGCCAAAAAACTGCCCAAAGACCGGCCCATCGCGTTGTATTGCGCCGCAGGTGGGCGCAGTGAAGACGCCATGTCTTTTCTGGCCAAATCGGGCTTCAAAGAGGTGTACAACCTCCGCGGAGGATTTTACGGGTGGGAAGATGCCGGAAGGGACATTTCAAACGATCCCGCGGTCGCTTTGCCTGCAGAGTAGCGGCAACCCCTCAGTCCAAAGCCCGGTCAAACAAGGCAAACCGGATGTCACTGATGCCCGGCAACGGATCCTGACGCATGGCGTGCACGACATCCAACCGGTATGTCCCGGGCAAGGGAAAGGCCACGCCCTTCTTGTACCCTATGCGGTGGTCAATCCACCGGCTCCCTTTGCCATACCACTGGCCATCGGGGCCTGCCAAGGGGCACGCCAACGTGTCGGTCAGGGTGCGTCCATTGGGATAAGTCAACCGCACAAAGAGGTAGACATTGGAGAACGGGTAGTCTCGGTTGTGGCGCAGTCCCAATTGAAGGTCGTGGCGGTGCTCGGGCGCTGCGACCTCAAAATTCAATCGCACGGTATCCGCAGATGACCATCCCTCGGCATCCAATGTCGCTGCATCCGAGGCCACCGGACCATTGCCACATCCGGTCAACATGCCCGCGGCCAGCGCGAAACCTGTCCACATGAAGAACATGCCCCTCATGCGCTGGGTGCGTTGCCCGGACCTCGGCCCTTCCTGCGCTTTTTGCGGCGTTTGCCTCCTCCGCCCTGTTTCGATTCGCCGCCTCCGGACTTGGCTTGGTTCCCCCCCTGCCCTTTGCTTCTTCTTCTGCCGCCTTTTCTGCCCCCACCCCGTCCATCAAAACGGTTGACATCGTCTTGGCCGACCACGTCCCCATACAGGGCGTCTTCGGGGGCGGCCTCCTCTTGGATGGCATACCCTTGGAGGTCGTCGGGCTTCTCGCCACGGTCGTTCATTTCCATGATTTTCCGGACATCCGCCAGGTCAATCGGAATGGGCGAAGTGCCCGGGTCGTCGAAATATTGAAACCACATCCTGCCACCGAAGATGTCGGTCTTGAAATGTCCAGCCTTGCCCTTTCGGGTCATGAGCTTCGTGCTCGGAGGGGGGAATTCGGCCACCGCCTCCTTGTATTGGTCCAGCTCGAAATTCAGGCAGCACTTGAGCTTACCGCACTGGCCTGCCAGCTTCTGGGGGTTCAATGAAAGCTGCTGGTAACGGGCGGCGCCCGTGGACACACTGCGGAAATCCGTCAACCAAGTGGAGCAACACAGCTCACGGCCACATACGCCGATGCCCCCGATGCGGGCCGACTCTTGTCGGGCGCCGATTTGGCGCATTTCGATGCGCACCTTAAACGCAGCCGCGAGGTCACGGACGAGCTCACGGAAATCCACGCGCTGCTCGGCGGTATAGAACAAGGTGCACTTGGACCCATCACCTTGGTACTCGACATCCCCGAGCTTCATGTCCAATTTGTGATCGGCGATGATGCTCCTGGCTTGTTTCAAGGTCTCTTTTTCGCGGTTGCGCGCCGCTTGCCAAGTGGAGATGTCCTCCATCTCTGCTTTGCGGATGACCTTCTTGATTTCGTGGGTGTCCTTGACACCTTTGGCCTTCATCTGCGCCCGGACCAACTCTCCGGTCAGCGATACGACGCCCATGTCCTCGCCTGGCGTGGCGTCCACGACAGCCACGTCACCGGTCTGGACCCTGCGGCCTTGGCCAATGCGGTAAAACCCTTTTCTGCTGCGCTTGAACCTGACCTCAACGATGTCAAAAGGGCGCTGTCCCTCGGGAATGGGCACCCCTTCGAGCCAGTCAAACACGGTCATCACATCGCAACCGCAATTGCCGCAATTGCCATTTGATCGGCAACCCAGAGGCTTGCCATCCTCACCTTTCCTGCACGAGGCACATCCCATCTTTGCTGTCAGCATCGCAGGTCGGGAACCGCCCGACCTTATTTCCGAAGATAACGCGTTGCGCGCTCTCGCTTATCGCGCCCGATGGAGAAGTTCCATCATCTTCATGCTCAAATCCAGAAAGACGGTCCTGCCGTAGACGTTTCCGGTTACATCACGGGCCGCCTTTTCAAGCTCAGCCTGCATTTCCACCACGTTTCCATGGTGGATGTAGGGCGCAAATTTCTCTGCGAAACTGCGCTCGGAAGCCCGCAATTTCACGGCACCGGCCGCGCCGTAATTCCCCACAATACACTGCCTCACCATGTGCAGGGCAAAAGCGAGAAACTGTTTCTGGTCTTCCCTGCCCAGGTCGTGAAAGGCATCCGCCATCGCCGTGGCCTTGCGCCCGTCGCGGGCGAAATTGGTGCGCATCCAATCCACGAACATCGCAAACTCGCCAGCGGCGTCCTCACTCACCAAGCGCCGGGCTTTTGCCAGGTCGCCTTCACACAGGGCCACAGCATCACTGACCTTGTCGGGTTGGGCCTGCATGCCCGCCAGCCATTGTTGTACTCCGGCAGGTTCAACGGGAGGGACCGGCACAATCTGGGTCCGGCTCAATATGGTCGCCAGCAAGTTCTCCGTGGAGTCGGCCATCAGGATAAACACCGTCTTGGCGGGCGGCTCCTCGATGACCTTGAGCAATTTGTTGGCCGTATCGGTGCGCATGGCGTGCGCGCCCCAGATGATCTGGACCTTCCACCCGCCCGCATGCGCTGTCAAGGACAAACGCCTCAGGATATCCGCTGCTTCGTGGACGGAGATGAAGGGCTGTTTGTTGCCCAAAGCCATGCGCTCGCGCAAATCCGCCATGTCAAAATGGGGGCCCACCTCACGCAACAGCGCGCGCCAGGTGCCCAATTGGTCTGCACTGAGGGCTTTGTCCTTACCGGGCGCTTTGATGACCGGAAAGGTGAAATGCAAGTCGGGGTGCTGGAATTGGGCGTGCTGTTGACACGCGGGGCAAACGCCGCAAGCACCTCCGCCTTGTGGGGAGGTACAGTGCAATCGCCGGGCAAGGGCGAGGGCCAATGCCAGGCCACCCCGACCCGGAGGGCCCGTGAACAACATGGCGTGGGCCAGCGTACCCGCGTCAGCCCGCTCAAACAACCGGGCGGTGAGGGCTTCTTGACCAACGGCCTCCTGCAGCACTTCCATGTCTCGAAGATAGCGGTCTTCAGCCTGCAGGGGCCCAGCGAATGCCACAGCGGATATCACGCCCTGGCGCACTGATGCCCGAGGCGAAGACCTTGTAGTGGCGATCCAGAATGTTGTGAATACCCAAGGAAACGGTCGTCCGCTCCGTCAACCTGCCTTCCAGGTTTGACCCCACCGTCCACCAGCCGGGATTCCCGTCGGGCAGCGTCTCCGCGAGGTTGTCCGTGGTGCCGGGGCCGTACCTATCCAGCCCCTTGCGGCCGCTCCAAAGTACGTGCGCTTCCAGGGTCAGCCAATCCCAAGAACGCTCGCCCGACAAGCGGCCGAACAAGGGGGGTATGTGGGCCAATGGGCCGCCATTGACCGCGTCCCTGCCGCGCGTGAAATTCGCAGTGCCCCTGAAGCGCCAACCGGATTCAGCGCGGTAGCCCACCTGCCACTGAGAGCCGCTGATGCTGGCCCGGCCGATGTTGGCATTGACCTGGATGAGGTTGGTGTCTCCCTCCACCACAATGGTGGATACCGTTTGGCCACCTGCCCAAGAGAGGACGGTGTCGACCGGTACGATGGCGTCGCGCAACCCGGTGAAAAATCCGGAAGCTGTGCCGGTCCATTTTCCATTGGCACTCCTCCACCGGCCACCGAGTTCGGCGCTGGCCAACCGCTCAGGCCTCAGCCCATCCGATGGCAGGATGGCATAGCCGTCCTTGGCGCGCACCTTGCCCACGTCGTCGACATTGGGGTTGCGAAACGCGGTGGAAAGGACGGCGTGGAGCCCCATGCGTTGGACGGGCATCCACCGCACGGTGGCACTTCCCGTCAGGGCACCCCGGTTGTAGGAGACCGCTTCAAAGGGCAAATCCAATCCGGGTTGATCATAAAAATCGGCCGTCAGCCAGCCCCGCGTGTAGCGGGTGGCGCCTTGAAAAAAGAACGAATTCCACCTGCGCGATGCTCCTGCATATGCCGCCACAGCGCCCATTTCCGAGCCGCCGTTGGGATATCGGGTCAATGCTGGTGTGGCCACCCTCAACCCATCCGCTCTCCGCTCCATCCAAGCCTCGGAGTTTACCCTATCCCCGCTCCAAAACGCGCCAAAAGACGTCTGCCAGCGCCGGATGTAACGGTCTACATCGAAGGCCACGCTCGCCACGGAGACCTGTTCATTCTGCACCTCCCGCTCCTGTGAGCCAAAGCGCGCCTTCAGCCGTGACTCTTCTACCTGCTGCCATGCCGCCGTCAATGACACCATGCCGAGCCGCTGCACGCGGCCGCGGAACCGGGCCGATATCAGCGTTCTGCGCTGGGGGCCGTAGTCCCATTGCGCCCACTTCGGCCCGCCGTCGTCTGCGGCGTCATTGAGGCGGTCAAAACGCGGCACATTCGAAGTGGTGCTGTGCTGGACATTGAGTTCTACGTGCCTTTCTGCATCACCCAAGCGCACCTTTTGCAAGACGTCCGTCTGGTCAAAACCGGTACCCGGTTGGATGTCGGTATCCGGGTTGATGCCTGCTGAATCGAGCACCACATTGCCCTGGGTTTGGGAATGTACCGTCCAAGGGATGCGCCCCCAATCGTCCGAGCCGTGCGGACGCCAAGACCCCATGCGCAGGTCGCCGTAGCGTCGGTGGGTCACGCTGGTCAAAAAAGCCCACTTGCCGCGTGTCACCTCGGCATCGGCGTGGATGGTCGGCGACTGGGCCGCACTGGAATACTGCATCAACCCCCGCGCCCGGGATCCTGTTTCCCATCGGGGAGACCTGCTGTGGTAGTGGATGACCCCGCCCAGGGCGTCGCTCCCGTATTGAACCGACCCCGCCCCGTGGAGGACCTCCGTGGAGGCCAGGGTGAACGGGTCGATGGTCATGGCGTTCTGCAGATGGCCACTGCGGTAAATCGCATTGTTCATGCGCACGCCATCGACGACGAGCAGGATGCGGTTGGCCTCGAAGCCGCGGAGTATGGGCGAGCCCCCTCCTTGTTGGCTCTGTTGGACGTGGACCTGTCCCGAGCGCCACAACAGCGTGGCCGCATTGGATGGCACTTCTCTGGACACCATGTCGGCAGTGATCGTACTCATGGTGGTGGCGGCCGCAATTTCCCGCTGAGGCAGCCCACTGGCCACCACCACCTCGGACAGGTTCACGGCCTCCGATGAGAGGCTGACTGTGGTGCTGACGTTCCTGGTCGGCATGGGGAGGGATTGCTCCCCAAAACCCATGCTCCTGACCTGCAGTGTATCGCCCTTGCGGATGAGGCTGTCCAACTCCAATCGGCCCTCCAAGTCGGTCATGCGGACCTCGCCGACATCGTTGCGGATGACCGCAGCGGGCACCGGGTTTCCATCCTCGTCTTGGACCTGTATGACTTGTGACCAGGCCCCGCTGGCGACCAAAACCAACAAGAAACAGGCGGCGGCCCGGGCTCCGGTCTGCCCGCTTTTAGGGCGCCAAGACCATGCTGAGCACCTCCCAAGACTTGATGGGCCTGGGGTTGGAAAGGTGGAGCTGGAGGTAGCGGACATGTTGCAGCACGAGCTGGTTTCGGGTGTCATGCGAGAGGACTTCGGACTGGATGCTATCAAAATCCATGCCTTGAATGCGCAAAAACCCCTCGGCCTCTGCCGCCGAAAGGTAGTCTTCGCCCATGGGAGGGCCCGCCTCCCAATCGGCTGTGGCCAAATTGAACCTTTCCATGCCCTGAGGAGGCCGCACAGGGGCGTCGGGCTTGAGGCCTGAAATGGCGACCGCATCGACGAGGAAGGCAAGGTGCAGCCGACCTATGGCCACCTCCCGTTCTATGCGCTCGGCGGCGGCCCACAGGGCGTCGAACACCTCAGCGTGCGCCGTCCCTGAATCGAACGTGCGCATGACGCATTCCGCCAGAAACATCGCGATGGCACTGCGGGGGACCTCGGCGGTGGTCCGGTCTTGGGCCATGACGCGGTCCGCCCGGTCAAAACGGTACAATTCTTCCTTCATGTGGCGCATGCCGACCAGGTCGAGCAGGGCCAAGGGTGCCTGAAGATGTCGCGCGCGGCGTGGACCTTTGACCCCTTGGCGCACCAAGCAACCGACCACGCCGTGTTCCCTCGAGAACACGCGAAGAATGGACACGCCATCCTTGTGCCGCACCGTACTCAGTGCGATGGCGGGATGGTGGATGGCGGTCTGGGTGGTCACTCTTCTTCGCTGGGCTCGAACAGGTTGCCGATCAGGTCGCCAAAGGTGATTTCAGACCCGACAATGGATTGTCCAATCTCGTTAAATCCGGCCAGTCCGTGCAGCACGAACTCCATGGCTGCGGGACGCTCTTCTTTGGGAACGTTTGGGCAGTATTTGTCGACCACGGCCTTCAACCCGTCGACGTCCGCCAGTGCCTGCCGGTACGCTTGGTCCGTCTGGTCCTTGAGCAAGGCGACTTCGTGGCGATTGAACCATGCCACGATGGGCTGGTACGGGTCCTCCACTTTGCCCTTTTTGATGGACTCCGGATCGGGAAATACAGCGGGGAACTCCCGGCGGATGGCCTTGCGGATCAAGGAAAGCGCCACACCTGCGGCCCCTTCCTGCTCGCCCTCGTAGACGAGTTCCACCTTGCCATTGACGGCGGGGATGACAGCGAGCAGGTCCGTCAGGCGGGCCTGTGTGTGCTCGGTTCCGTTGCGGAGGATGCGCAATTCACCCGCCGCGACGAGGTGCTCGAGGGCGCTGATTGGCAACCGGGCCGAAACACCGCTGCGCTCGTCGATGTGCTCGCTTTCACGCGCCTCGAATGCAATGCGCTCCAAAACGCGTCGCACGACTCCGGGAACCGTCACCCGCTGGCGCTGCTCAGGTGCCACATCGGCCTCTTGGTCGGTGATGGCCATGGCGTCTTCCATGGACGTGGGGTAGTGCGTGAGGATTTGGCTCTGGATGCGGTCCTTGAGCGGAGTAATGATGGCCCCGCGGTTGGTATAGTCCTCAGGATTGGCGGTGAAAACAAACTGGATGTCCAGGGCCAACCGCATTTGAAAACCGCGGATCTGAATGTCGCCCTCCTGCAGGATGTTGAACAGCGCTACCTGAATGCGGGGTTGGAGATCCGGCAATTCATTGATGGCGAAAATGCAGCGGTGGCTGCGTGGAATGAGGCCGAAGTGCAAGGCCCGGTGGTCGCTGTAATCGAGGCCCTCGTTGGCCGCCTTGATGGGGTCGATGTCCCCGATCAGGTCGGCGACGCTCACGTCGGGGGTCGCCAGTTTTTCCACGTAGCGGTCGTCGCGGTGAAGCCAACCGACGGGCGCTTCATCGCCTTGCTCCTCGATGATCTGCCGGCCTTGGGGCGTGATCGGGTGCAGCGGGTCTTCCGGCAGGGGTGCGCCCTCAATCACGGGAACCCATTCGTCCAGCAGCGTTGTCATCCCCCGCGCAATGCGGGTTTTGGCCTGTCCCCGCAAACCGAGGAGGTTCATGCTGTGTCCGGCGAGGATGGCGCGCTGCACCTCGGGGATGACCGTTTCGTCATAGCCGATGATGCCCTCAAAAAGGGGGGCGCCCTTCTGCAAGGCGTCGATGAGGTTGGCGCGCAGCTCTTTGTGGATGCTGCGTGGGGTGTAACCCGATGCGCGCAAGGCACCGAGGGTGGAGATGGCAGGAGGGGTGGAACTCATGGTGTGGAATGTGCTCAGCGCGTGCGCCCGCGGCGGTTGCGCTCAAAGTCGGAGAAGATGGTGTCGCCCAGCCCCTTGAGGCCGGTGAAAAAAGCCCGGCCCGCATTGGCTTCCGTGAAGTCGGAAACGAAGCGCTGGAGCGCGGGGTCTGTGGCGATCATAAACGTGGTAATGGGAATGCCCAGCTTGCGGCATTGCCGCGCCAGGTTGTGGCATTTGCCCGTGATGTAGGGGTCGAGGCCAAAACTGTTCTTGTAGTATCCATCCGCCTCCTTGAGGCAGCTGGGCTTGCCGTCGGTGATCATGAAAATCTGACGGTTGGGGGTCTTGCGGCGGCGCAGGATGTCCATGGCCCGCTCCAATCCGGCCACGGTATTGGTGTGAAAAGGGCCCACCTGCAAATAGGGCAGGTCGGCAATGGACACCTCCCACGCGTCGTCGCCAAAGACCACGATGTCGAGGGTGTCTTTGGGGTACTTGATCATGACCAGCTCGGCCAAGGCCATGGCGACCTTTTTGGCCGGCGTGATCCGGTCCTCGCCGTAGAGGATCATGCTGTGGCTGATGTCGATCATCAACACGGTCGCCGTGGTGCTGCGGTGCTCGCGGTCCTCCACCACCAGGTCATCCTCGGTCATGCGGAAACCGCCCCGGCCGCTCGCGGCGCCGGGACCATGGTGGATTTGCGCGTTGCGAAGCGATGTCCCGAAATCCACTTGATCGAGCTTGTCACCAAACCGGTAAGGCCGCCGGTCCGCCGTGGGTTCGTCCCCCTGACCGCGCTCGCGGGTGCTGTGTTTGCCTTGGGCCCCCTTGCGGAGGTTTCCAAAAATCTGGTCCAGTGCGCGGCGGCGCATGTGCTGCTCGCCACGGGAACCCAATTGCATGCCCCCCTGACCGGTACCGGTGGATTCCCTCAAGTACCCCTTGGCCTTCAACTCCTCGAAGAAGTCGTCCATGGTGTAATCCGGATCGGTGAGGTTGTGCTGGTCGTCGAGGGCCCGCATCCAATCCATGGCCTCCTCCACATCCCCGCTCGTGTGGGTGACCACTTCCGTAAACAGCTCGAGCAGCCGCTCGAAGGGGCTTCGGCGGTCCTGGTCGGGACGGGTGGCGTGAAATTGAAAACCGAGCATGGATTTGATGACTGTGGCAACGCCAAGCTACTGAGGGAACCATCCGGCGCGGCAGAGGTTCACGGATTGCGGACACACAAAAACTGCCAACGGAGCTGAACCGCCGTCGCTGCGCCGTGTTACCTTTCCACAGCGGAACATCAAGCTGTGTTTGGCGCCCCCAGACGCCCTTTCTGTTCCCGAAATTCAGGCCCACATGACGCTATCGACCGAATCCAGTCCAACCGCCCGTCAAGCGACGCGATCCGTGAGCATCGGTGGTGTGACGGTAGGCGGAGATGCGGACATCGTGCTGCAGTCCATGACAACAGCCGATACGATGGACATCGAAGCGACGGTAGCGGAGTCGCTGCGGATGATCGATGCGGGGTGTCAAATCGTGCGGATTACCGCACCGAGCAAGAAGGAGGCCGAGGCCCTTGGAGAGATTCGCGCCCGCTTGGATGCCGCTGGCCATACGGGGGTGCCCTTGGTTGCCGACATCCACTTCACGCCCAACGCCGCTGAGATTGCAGCGGACCACGTCGAGAAGATCCGGGTCAACCCTGGCAATTACGCGGACAAGAAGAAATTCGAGACCCACGACTACACGCCGGAGACCTACGCCGCCGAATTGGAGCGGATCCGGGAACGCTTCACCCCCTTGGTCCGCAAGTGCAAGGCGCTGGGCCGCGCCATGCGCATCGGCACCAACCACGGGTCGCTCTCCGACCGCATCCTCAGCCACTACGGGGACACTCCGCTGGGCATGGTGGAAAGCGCCATGGAGTTTCTGAATATCTGCCGCGACGAGGATTACCACGACGTGGTGCTTTCCATGAAGGCAAGCAACCCGCAGGTGATGGTACAGGCGTACCGGATGCTGGCCGACCGCATGCGCGCATCGGGGATGGCATACCCGCTGCACCTCGGGGTCACCGAGGCCGGTGAGGGAGAAGACGGCCGGATCAAGAGCGCCGTGGGCATCGGCACCTTGCTGGCAGAGGGCTTGGGCGATACGATCAGGGTGTCTCTGACAGAACCGCCAGAGGCCGAAATTCCCGTCGCCCGCATGCTCGTAGAACTGGCGGAAGCGGCCAGGAAAGAAGCGCCACTGGCCCACGCAGAGACTCCGCCAGATGGTTTCGACCAATACAGCTATGTCCGCAGACAGTCAAAAGAGGTGGGACCCGTTGGAGGTGGCGAGGTGCCGGTGGTCTGTCACGACTTGGAGGGACGGCCCCTGACGGCAGCGGGACTCTATGCCACAGGGCACCGATACCAAGCCGACTTGGACAAATGGGAAGCGGAAGATGCCGCTTGCGACCTGCTGCTTGTCGGCGACCGCACCTGTGGCTTTGCTTTACCAGGTTGGATCAGGGCTGTTCAGCATGCCGAAGCATGGCAGGCTGCTGCTCCGGTGGAGCGCCACCACCCGCTGTGGGCATGGGACGCCTACCTCCTTGCCCGTTCTGAGCAAGGGCTCGATGCGGCGTTCAACATGCTGTCAGTCGATGCGGACACGCTGAATGCGGAGCGGGCAGGTCAATTGGCTCAATGGTCTGAAGACCCTACTGCGCTGTTGCTCTCGAGCGGGCGCGCGGACGCATTGAATACGTTGCGATCGGCCGTGCACCTCTTGGACAAGGCGGGGTGCAATCTGCCGGTGATCCTCCACCGCAACTACGGCGCCGCCGCCGCCGAGCGCATACAGTTGCAGGCCTCCACGGAAATGGGGGGCATGCTCCTCGATGGGTTTGGCGATGGCCTCTGCCTGTCCGCAGACGTGGGCGTTGACGGGGGGCTGCAATTCCTCAACCGCACGGCGTTTGGCATCTTGCAAGCCACCCGCACGCGCATCAGCCGCACCGAGTACATCAGCTGCCCATCCTGTGGCCGCACGCTGTTTGATTTGCAAGAAACCACCGCCCGCATCCGGGCCGTCACCGACCACCTCAAAGGTGTCAAAATCGGCATCATGGGCTGCATCGTGAACGGGCCAGGGGAAATGGCCGACGCCGACTATGGTTACGTGGGAACGGGACCGGGAAAGATCACCTTGTACAAGGAGAAGGAGGTCGTGCAGCGCAACATTCCAGAGGACGAAGCGGTGGACGCCCTCATCGAATTGATCCGAGAGCACGGCGATTGGGTGGAAGCGCCCGAGCGCTGACCGTCAAGTGTCCTTGACCACCCCTTCCTCTTGGGCGGAGTCTGGACTTGCAGCAGGGGCATCATTGGGTTGGGCCCGCATCCACGGGCTGCCCTGTCCCAACCAGCTTTTTTGGCGGATGATGATCCAAGCCACACCGCAGGTAATGGCTGCATCCGCAATATTGAAGATCGGAGGAAACACGGCGTTACCCACCCAGGCATCCACGGGCCACCACTGAGGCCAGCGCACGGAAATGTGCAGCATGTCGACCACGTTGCCGCGAAACCAAGGCGCGTAGCCGCCCCATTCGCTCTGCCATGACCAGGTGCCAGGCTGCCCAAACGAGCTGTGGCTGAACAACCGGCCGTATCCAATGCTGTCAATGATGTTGCCTGCCGCGCCGGCAAGGATCAGCGCCAAGGCCTGGCGGAATCCCCTGGGGGCGCCCTGGCCGGCGATGCGGCGGATGTGAATGGCCAGCAACACCACCGCGACGATGCGGAACGCCGTCAAAATGTACTTGCCCGTAGCGCCAGGAAGCGCCCAACCAAAGGCCATCCCGTCGTTTTCGATGAACTGTATGTCAAAGACGCCTGGAATCCAGGTCACCTTTTCGGCCAGGGTAAAGGTGAGCTTGACCACCACCTTGACAGCCTGATCCAACAGCAATACCGCCGCCACGATATGCGCCACGCGGGCCGGGCGATGATCAGAACTCAACGCCTGTCCTGCTGGTTCTTCGCCTCGATGGACATCGTGGCGTGCGGAACAAGGCGCAAGCGCTCCTTTTGGATGAGCTTGCCCGTGACACGGCACACGCCGTAGGTCTTGTTCTTGATGCGCAACAGGGCGTTCTCCAAGCTGACGATGAACTTCTGCTGGCGGGCGGCGAGTTGGGCCGTTTCCTCCCGGCTCATGGTGTCGCTGCCATCCTCCATCATTTTGAAGGTGGGCGCGGTGTCCTCCGTGCGGTTGTCGTCCTCGTAGGAGAGGGAGCGCTGCAATTGATCGTAATCCGAGCGGGCCTGACTCAACTTATCGTTGATGAGGTCCTCGAATTCCTTCAGCTCTTTGTCCGAAAATCGGGTATCAGCCATGTTTTATTGAATGGTGACCATCGCGATGGCCACGGTCATTTGGGGTTCCAATTCCTCACGTTCCACTTCTTGACCCATGGGGGCCCATTCCAACTGCTCGGCGAGGGTTTCGGCCCGAATATAGTCCAAATTGGATGCGACAGAATGCTGCAGTTCTTCAGGACCGTCCAAGGTCAATGCGATCCGATCCGTCACCTCCAAACCGGTGTCCTTTCGCCGTTGTTGGATGCGGTTCACCAATTCCCGGGCCAGGCCCTCTGAACGGAGTTCGGACGTGATCTCAATGTCCAGCGCCACCGTCAGCCCGCCCTCGCCAGCCACCAGCCAGCCAGGGATGTCTTCGGTCAGCACTTCCACATCGTCCAAGGTCACTTCCACCGCCCCACTTTCAAGGGCGAGTGAAAACGTGCCCTGCTGCTCCAATGTGCGGATGTCGTCCTGCCCCATGGCCGCAATGCCAGCGGCAACCGCCTTCATTTGCTTTCCGAATCGGGGGCCCAGCTTCTTGAAGTCGGCCTTGAGCCGCTTGGTCAATATGGCGCTGTCTTCTGCCAATGGCTCTACGGACTTGACGTTTACCTCGCCCATCACCAGGTCGGCCACTGCCTCCAGGCGGGCGCCAAAACCCGCGTCCAACACGGGCACCAAAATGCGCTTCAATGGCTGGCGCACGCGGATTTTCTCTCTTTTGCGCAGGCTCAACGTCAGCGAGCTCAGGCGTTGGGCCAACGTCATGCGCGCTTCGAGTTCGGCGTCCCGCAGGCCATCGTCGACCACCGGCCAATCGGCCAGGTGCACAGATTCCGTTCCGCCGAGGTCTTGCCAGAGCCGGTCGGCATGGAAAGGTGCGATGGGGGCCATCAACAGGGCCACCGATTGGAGGCAGGTATGCAGGGTGTCGTAGGCCGCCGCTTTGTCGGCGTCCGAATCGCTTTTCCAGAAACGGCGCCGGCCCAAGCGCACGTACCAATTGCTCAGGTCGTCCACTACAAACGACTGCACCAACCTGCCCGCGCGGGTAGGCTCAAAGGCATCAAAAGCGGCTTCGACTTCGGCAATGCAGGTGTTCAGTCTGCTGAGGATCCAACGGTCCAATTCTGGCCGATCGGCCACCGACGGCACCACCGAACCCGGCGCAAACCCATCGATGCCCGCATAGAGGGCGAAAAACGCGTATGTGTTGTGCAGCGTGCCAAAGAACTTGCGCTGCACCTCGGCAATGCCCTCCGTGTCGAAACGCAGGTTGTCCCAAGGCTGGGCATTGGTGATCATGTACCACCGCGTGGCATCGGGACCAAATTTCTCCAGCGTCTCAAAGGGGTCCGCGGCATTGCCCAAACGCTTGGACATCTTCTGGCCCTCCTTGTCCAACACGAGGCCATTGGAGACCACCGCCTTGTACGCCACCTTGTCAAAGACCATGGTGGAAATGGCGTGCAAGGTGTAGAACCAACCCCGGGTCTGGTCCACGCCCTCGGCGATGAAGTCAGCGGGATAGGCGTTGCCGCCGGTGGCGCCTTCCACGCGCTCCTTGTTTTCGAAGGGGTAATGCCACTGCGCGTATGGCATGCTGCCGGAATCGAACCAGACGTCGATCAGGTCGGATTCCCGGTGCATGGGGCGCCCGTCTGCTGCCTTCAAGACGATGCCATCTACGACGTGCTTGTGCAGGTCGATGTGGGCGTAATTGGTTGCTGACATGTCGCCCGGGATGAAGTCGGGAAAAGGGTGAGCGGCCATCAAACCCGCCGCCACGGCCTCGGAGCAAGCAGTGTGCAACTCCTCAACAGAGCCGATGCAGCGTTCTTCGCTGCCGTCTTCCGTCCGCCAGATGGGGATGGGGATGCCCCAATACCGCGAACGGCTCAGGTTCCAGTCGTTTAGGTTTTCGAGCCATTTGCCAAAGCGACCTGTCCCGGTGGCCGCGGGCTTCCATTGAATGGTCGCATTGAGCTCCTGCATCCGGTCTTTGGCCGCTGTGGCGCGGATGAACCAGCTGTCGAGTGGGTAGTAGAGCACCGGGCGGTCTGTGCGCCAGCAGTGGGGATAGCTGTGTTTGTACTTCTCAACCAAAAACGCGCGGCTGCGGGTTTTCAAATCGATGGCGATCTCGACGTCCACCGACTTTTCGGGCGCGTCACCATCGTGGTATTCCTGCTTTACAAAACGGCCGGCCATGGGCCCACATTCCGGCCGAAAACGGCCTTGCAAGTCCACCAGGGGCACGCCTTGTCCGGTCCCGTCATCCACCAACAGCGGTGGCACCCCCGCGGCGGCGGCAACCCGCGCGTCGTCCGCACCGAAAGTCGGCGCTGTATGCACAATGCCGGTTCCATCCTCTGTGGTCACAAAGTCTCCAGCGATGACCCTGAATGCGGTCTCGGGAGAGGTCATGGGTTGCGCCCAAGGAATCAGTTGTTCGTAGCGCAACCGGACCAAATCGGAACCCTTGACCGTGGCCAGGACCTCTGATTCAGGCGCTTTTTTGCCGGAGAAATGCCGGGCGTACAAGGCCTCTGCCAAGATGACGATGCCCTCCTCGCCGGTGTAACGGTTGGCTGTGCGCACCACATTGTAGGCGATGTTGGCACCCACTGTGAGCGCTGTATTCGAAGGCAGGGTCCAAGGCGTCGTGGTCCAAGCGAGCAAATCCACCGGCAGGTCTCCTGCACCGCCGTTGCACCATTGGCGCACCTGGGCTGCATCATCGCCGAGCAGGCGGAACTGCGCCACCACCGTGGTGTCGGTGACGTCGCGGTAAGC
>DGOE01000076.1:35521-52822 GCA_002389295.1 Flavobacteriales bacterium UBA4474
GGCTGAATGGTATAGCCCTTGTAAATCAGGCCTTTTTTGTGCAACTGAGACAAGAGCCACCAGACGCTCTCCATGTATTTGGGCTCGTACGTCACATATGGCGACTCCATGTCGACCCAGTAACCCATGCGGCGGGTGAGGTCATTCCACTCTTCGGTGTAGCGCATGACCGACTCCTTGCAAGCCGTGTTGTACTCCTCCACCGAGATTTTCTTTCCGATGTCCTCCTTGGTGATGCCCAATGCCTTCTCTACACCGAGCTCCACAGGCAAGCCATGGGTGTCCCATCCCGCCTTGCGCTCGACGCGCTTGCCCTTGAGGGTTTGATAGCGGCAGAAAATATCCTTGAGGGCACGGGCCATGACATGGTGGATCCCCGGTTTGCCATTGGCGGAGGGCGGGCCTTCAAAGAATACGAATCGGCTGTCGTCGGGACGTGCGTCCACACTGCGGCGGAACACATCGCCTTGCTCCCATTGCTGCATCACCTCTTGGGCAATGCCGGGCAAATCAAGGGGGCCTCTTTCAGGAAAACGTCGGGTCATCGTGTCGGCACAAAGGATTCGGCCCGAAAAGCAAGCCGGATCGGTCGCGCGAAGATAACCCGGAGGCCCACGGAATCAACCTCTAAACTCGGCTGATTTTCAGCATGTTGGAAGTGCCTGCCTCTGCGATGGGCATGCTGGCGACGTGGATGATGTAATCTCCATCCGCCACCTTGTCCTCGCGTTGCAGCAGTGATTTCACGTCGGAAATCGTGTGGTCCGTGGAAATCATCTTGTCATAGTGGAAGCCCTCCACGCCCCAGCACAGCGAGAGCTGGCTCAGGATGGACTTGTTTCCGGTAAACACATAAATGAACGCCCGCGGACGTTGGCTCGCCACCTTGTACGCCGTGTAGCCCGAGAAGGTCATGGTGACGATGGCTGAGGCAGATACGCGTTCGGCCAAGTCACAAGCGTTGTAGCAAATCGCATCGGTCACGAAGCGCGATGTCTTGTCCGACTCGATCCGTGCATCCCCACAACGGTGAAAAATGTGGGGCTCCTTTTCGATTTCCATGACGATGTCGCGCATCGCCTTGATGACCTCGACAGGGTGCGCACCTACAGATGTCTCTCCACTCAACATGACCGCATCGGCGCCATCGAGCACGGCATTGGCCACATCGGTGACCTCAGCGCGGGTGGGCGCAATGCTCTCGATCATGGACTCCATCATCTGGGTCGCAACGATGACGGGCTTGCCGTGCTGCTGACACAGTCCGATGGCCCGTTTTTGAATCATGGGCACCTGCTGCATGGGCACTTCCACCCCCAGGTCGCCCCGGGCGATCATCACGGCATCCGATGACTCCACAATGCCCTCGAGGTCAGCAACCGCCTCTGGCTTCTCCACCTTGGCGACAATGCGGGCGTGGCTGTCTGCGGCTTCGATCCTCTCCCGCAGGTCCACCACATCTGCCGCAGAACGGACAAAACTCAAACCCACCCAGTCGACCCCCAGTGTCAGGGCAAACGCGAGGTCCTCCCTGTCCTTGACGGTGAGACTCGGGAGGCTGATGTCTGTAGAAGGCAGGTTGAGCCCTTTGCGGGATGACAGGATGCCGCCGTGGATCACCTTGCAGCGGACGGTGTCTTTTCCATTGGTCTCCTCTACCTGCAAACGGAGCTTTCCATCATCGAGCAAAACCGGCTCTCCGGGCTTGACGTCTGCCGCAAAATCCACATATGGGGTCCACGCCTGGTTGCTGTCGCCCTCGCCCTGACCCACATGGATGGTAAACGCCTCTCCTGCCACGAGCATCGCCCCTTCGGCCATCATTCCAACCCGCAACTTGGGGCCTTGCATGTCAGCCAGCAGCGCGGTATGCGTGCCCAGCTTGAGGTCCAACTCCCGCACGCGTGCAGCGGTGGTGGCATGGGTCTCGTGGTCTCCGTGGGAGAAGTTGAGGCGGATGACATTCACCCCTTCGCGGATCAGTGCTTCCAGCACTTCCGAGGAACTGCTGGCAGGCCCTACCGTGGCGATGATTTTGGTGAATTTCCGTTGCATGGTGGAATCTGTTTGTCTCCGCGTGTTCATTCGTAATACAATACCTCCTGCTGCGTGATGGCCGCCGTATCCACAGGGAAACAGGCCGCCACCCTTCTCATGGTCCTCAAGCCCTCAAGCAGTGCATCTGAGCGCTCACCAAACATCGACTCTACACGCAGGAGGTAGTCGAAATGGACCAGTGTGGGGATCATTGCCCCTTCCGGTACCCGGTTCCAAATCACGTCGAAGGTCCAGCCTTCTCCTTCATCCTCATGCCGCCACACGCAGTGCTTGGTCACAGGCCTCCGCTTGTGGACCACCTCTAATTCCTCATGGAATGCAAGGCGGGTCCCCAATGTGCGATTCAGGTTCCAACAGAATCGGTGTCCCGCATCCGAACAGCTGACCCCTAAAAAAACGAAGGGGACCGCATCATCCCCAATGTCAAGTTGTAGGGTGGGCATCGTTTGCGGACCTATCCATATGGAAGGCCTTAATCGTCTCCGAAGATATGACGACAGGCCTCGCGCGCCGCGGCCTGCTCCGCAGACTTCTTAGAGGGCCCGTCCGACGTCCCCATCACCTTGCCCCCAATCAACACCTGCATCTTGTACAATTGCTGTCCATCACGCTTGAACTCCCGCACCACCTTGAACTGGATTTTCTTCTTGCGCTTCTGGCCCCACTCGTGCAATTTGCTCTTGAAGTCCACCGTGGCCTGCAACCTGTGGTCGAGGTCGAACCGCTTGAGCAACTTGAGCACGCCGCGCTGGGTTTTGCGGAAACCCCGGTCCAGGTATACCGCTCCTACGACGGCCTCCATGGCGTTTCCGCGCAATGAGGCGTGCACCGAACCTTTGCCCGTCTGGGCATCGAGCAGGTGCTCCACTCCGATTTCTTGACCGAGCAAATTCAACGACTCCCTGCTGACCAAGCGGGCCTTCATCCGGGTCATCTCACCCTCGTCCCCGTCGGGAAACTTCCGAAACAACATGTCGACCACGATCATGTCCAACACGGAGTCACCCAGGAATTCCAGCCTTTCGTTGCTGGTCAGGCCGTCCTTTTGGCAGCCCAAAGAACTCGAGTGGCGCAAAGCTTCGAGGTAAGGAGCCAAATTCCTTGGGCGAACCCCAAAGTGCCGACGGATGAACCTGCGGATGCGCGCTTCTCTATCGTGACGACGCCTCAGGGGCATCAAAACTTGCGTACGATGACCGAAGCGTTGTGTCCGCCGAAACCAAACGTGTTGGACAATGCTGCCCTTACGGGACGGTCCCTTTTCACATTGAATGTGTAATCCAAGCCCTGGTTGAGGGCGGGATCCGGATCGGTCGAATTGATGGTCGGAGGAATGACATCCTCGGTCACGGCCATGATGCAGGCCAAGGCTTCCACCGCTCCTGCCGCTCCGAGCAAATGTCCTGTCATGGACTTGGTGCTCGATATGCTGAGGGCCTCAGCGTGCGTCCCAAACACTTCCTCGATGGCCTTTACCTCCGCAAGGTCTCCGAGCGGTGTAGACGTGCCGTGCACATTGACATAATCGACTTCATCGGCCGACATGCCGGCATCCTCAAGGGCTGCGCGCATGACGTTGCGGGCACCCAGCCCTTCCGGATGGGGCGCCGTCATGTGATGGGCGTCTGCAGAAGCACCGCCACCCATGATCTCGCAAATGATGTTGGCACCGCGCGCTTGCGCATGCTCGAGGGACTCAAGCACCAAGGCTCCAGCACCTTCACCGAGCACGAAGCCGTCCCGGCTCACATCAAATGGGCGAGAAGCCGTTCCTGGTTCGTCGTTTCGCGTCGACAGTGCCTTCATCGCACTGAAGCCGCCAATGCCCGCCTCGACCACTGCCGCCTCAGCGCCTCCACTGACCATGGCGTCGGCTTTGCCGTAACGAATGGCGTTGAAAGCGTCAATGATGGCGTTGGTCGCGCTGGCACAGGCCGAGACACATGCGTAGTTGGGTCCACGGAAACCATACTCCATACTGATGTGACCCGCGCAGATGTCGCCGATCATCTTTGGAATGAAGAAGGGATTGAACCGAGGGGTACCATCGCCCTGATAGAACCCCATGATCTCCTGCTGGAAGGTCAGAATTCCGCCAATTCCACTGCCGAAGATGACCCCGACACGGTCGGGATCCGGGTCAGAAGCGACGATGCCGGAATGGGCCACAGCCTCGCGCGCCGCCACAATGCCGTACTGGGCGTAGGGGTCGAGTTTTCTGGCCTCCTTGCGATCGAAATGCGCCGCGGGATCCCAATCCTTCAGCTCGCAGGCGAACTGCGTCTTGAATTTGGAAGCGTCGAATCGGGTAATGGGTCCCGCTCCGCTCACCCCTTTTTTGAGGGCGTCGAAATAAGAAGGGACATCGTTGCCCAACGGGGTCAGGCAACCCATGCCCGTGACGACGACACGGTTCAGCTCCATGTGGGGCTTACTTCGCGTTCTCGATGTACTCGATGGCTTGGCCGACAGTACCGATTTTCTCAGCTTGATCGTCCGGGATGGCAATATTGAATTCCTTCTCGAATTCCATGATCAGCTCAACCGTGTCGAGTGAGTCAGCACCAAGGTCATTGGTGAAGCCAGCCTCGTCGTTCACTTCGGATCCATCTACACCGAGCTTGTCGACAATGATGGCGGTCACTTTTTCGCGGATATCAGACATGGTTTGCGTTGTTGCGAATGCGGTGCAAAGTAAACCCTTGCATTCCAAGTGGAGAACACTGAAAAGGCCCGGATATGAAACTTGCTCACCGGATTTCTTCTATTCCCCACAACACCCTCTTTTTCAATGACCTACAGGCCTCCTTTGTTGGAGGGCGGAGCATAATGGACGCAGATTTCGTCCAAAGATTTGCGTAAAAGGAGGGGCACAGTGGTGTCCTCGGCAGGCCAACCGACGGGAATGTTGAGGAAAGCGCGCTCGTTTTCGGGCCGGTTCAACAACTCCCCGAGGAAGTTCATGGGCGAAGGGGTATGGGTCAGTGCGGCCAAGCCCGCCTCATGTAGGGCGGACAGCAGCAAGCCCACCGCTATGCCGCAGCTCTCCTGCACGTAATAATTGGGATACTTGTCCCCTGTATCGGGGTCCTTTTCATGCAACCGCCGAAACACGATGATGAGTGCAGCGGCGTCCTCAATGAAGGGCTTGATGTGATCCGTGGCCAATGGCTGTAGGTCTTCAAGCCAGCGATCGGACATGCGGCTGGAATAACTGCGCTCCTCCTCTTCTTCGGCAGCCTGGCGGATGCGTGTCCGCAAAGCGGGGTCGGTGACAATGCAAAATGTCCACGGCTGTTTGTGGGCGCCGCTCGGTGCTGTGCCCGCAATGTGGATGGCGCGCTCGAGGATGTCGATGGGAACCGGTTCGGAGCTGAAACTGCGCACACTTCGGCGGTTGGACAGGTGCAGGTACATCGCATCGAGCCGGCGGCGCATCTCTTCAGGCTCCTGCCGCGGCAACGTATACGGAATGTGGCCCTTTCCCTTGCTCACCGCCCTTGGAGTTTGGTGCGGATGTCGCGCATGAGGTCGGAGGCGTAGACAAAGGTGTCGAGTTCTTTGACCTGACTGTCCAAAATGCCTTTGCGGTCACCATTCCAGGCCACCCTGCCTTCGTGGATGAAATGAATGTTGTCCCCGATTTCGATGACGCTGTTCATGTCGTGCGAAATCACCACGGTGGTGGTGCCGTATTCCTGTGTCAAGTCGCGGATGAGGTTGTCGATCACAATGGCCGTTTGGGGATCCAGGCCAGAATTGGGCTCGTCGCAAAACAGGTATTTGGGCCGGCCCACAATGGCTCGGGCCAGCGCCACGCGCTTTTGCATCCCGCCTGAAACCTCAGCGGGAAAGCGGTGTTCGGCGCCTTCAAGTTCTACGCGCTTCAAACAAGCCATGGCGCGCTCCCTGCGCTCTTCGGCGTCCATTTCGCCAAACATGCGCAACGGGAACTCCACGTTTTCCAGGACGGTCATTGAATCGAACAGGGCGCCGCCCTGAAACAACATCCCAATCTGTCTTCGAACCACCTCACGCTCCTTGGTCGACATGGCGGTAAACTCCTCACCGTCATAGGTTACAGAACCACTGTCGGCTTCCAGCAGGCCCACGATGCACTTGGTCAGCACTGATTTTCCGGAGCCGCTGCGGCCAATGATGAAGTTGACCATGCCGGCCTCGAACACCGCGCCGATGTCGTTCAGCACTTGCTTGTCCCCAAAGGATTTGCAGACGCCCTCTACCCGGATCATGTCAGGAGCAGTTGGGTGATGACCAGGTTGGCCACCATGACGATGACCACGCTGTACACCACAGCCTTTGTGCTGGAGCGCCCGACTTCCCTGGCTCCGCCGGCGGTGTGGTAGCCCTGGTAGGCGCTGACGCTCGTGATGATCAAGGCAAATACGCACGTCTTGATCAAAGCATACACCACGTCAAAAGACCTGAAGTCGATCTGAATGCCGTATTTGTAATCGGCGAAACTGCTCAAGTCCGCGGCATTGCACACCCAAGCGCCTGCGCCGATGCCCAGCACCATGGCGATGACCACCAGAAATGGGAAAATCAAGAGGGCGGCGAGCAGTTTGGGCAGCACAAGGTGGGCCACACTGCGCACCCCCATGACCTCCAGTGCGTCGATCTGCTCGGTCACCTGCATCGTTCCAATCTGGGAAGCGATGTTGGAACCCACCTTGCCAGAGAGAATGACGGGAATGATGGTCGGTGCAAACTCCAGAATCATGGTCTGCCTGACCGTGAACCCAATGGTGTAAGCCGGGATCCATCCGCTGACCTGGTGGGCGGTTTGGATGGCAATCACAGCGCCCATGAACAGACTCAACAGGGCCACAATCCCCACGCTTTGCACCCCTATGGCTTCCAACTCGACCAAGGTGGCCTGAAAGAAGACGCGGCCTTTCTGGGGACGGCGCAGGGCCGAAGCCATGAATGAGAAGTAACGACCGATATGGAAGAGCAATCCCATGCCTATCGACGAAGGTACACCCTCAACCTCCGCAAGTGACGGTGGTCCGTGGCCGTGATTTACACGAGCGGCTCACCGCGGTCTGCCTTGAGCCTGGAGACAAGCTGCTTGACCCACTGCTCTTCGTCCCGTGGGCACAGCAGCAAGGCATCCGGGGTGTCCACGATGATGAAGTCCTGCATGCCCTTGACCACCACGAGTTTGTTGCCATCTCCGGCCACCATCAGGCCTGAAGCCCCTTCCGCAATCAGGTCCACACCACTCAAGGCATTGCCTTGGGGGTCCTTTTCGAGCTTGTCGTACAGGGAGCCCCATGTCCCGAGGTCGCTCCAACCGAAGTCGCCCAGTACGACCCCGACATTGGGCGCGCCTTCCATGATTCCGTAGTCGATCGAAATGTTTTCAGCGGCACCGAAAATCTCCCGAATGGCTTCGGCCTCACGTGCGGTTCCCAAGTCGCCAGACCGCTCGACAAAAAGGCTCTGCAGATCGGGCAACTGCGCCTCAAACCTCGCTTGGATGGTCGCCAACGACCAGATGAAAATGCCCGAGTTCCAGCAAAAGTCTCCAGAGGCGATAAACTCCTCGGCAAGGGCCCGGTTGGGCTTCTCGGTGAAGGTCCGCACCTGCTGCAAACGGCTGTCAAAAGCGCCGGAAAGCCCTTCATATTGGATGTAGCCATAGCCCGTATCGGGACGTGTGGGTGAAATCCCAAGGGTCAGAAGTTGGTCGGTCGTCGCGGCCTGTTTCACCGCCACGCCGAGGACATCCCTGAAGCCCGCTTCGTCCTCGATCAGGTGGTCCGCAGAGGCCACGATGATGGTCGCCTCGGGGTCTTTCTGGCCAATCCGGTGGTGCGCGTAGGCAAGGCAAGGCGCCGTGTTGCGCATAAAAGGCTCGCACAAAATTTGGTCCTCCGGCAGCGAGGGCAACTGAGCCATGACCTCATCCTTGTAGCGGACGTTGGTCACGACATACATGCGCTCGTATGGCAACATGGGCTGCAGGCGGTCGGCCGTCATCTGGATGAGGGTCCGTCCGCGGTCGAGGATGTCGAGGAATTGTTTCGGGCTGCCCGATCGGCTCATCGGCCAGAAACGGGAGCCGACGCCACCGGCCATGATGACGGCATAAGTATGGTCGTGTAGGGACATTCAGGGGATCCTTGCAATGCGGTCGGCAAAGGTAGCCCCTGCTCAAAAGGGCCGGAAACTGAAGAAAAAGAAGGGCACGTCTTGCATTTGGGCTTGCGCTTGCGTTTGGTGCGGGGCACGTGCCGATGGGGGGCACAATCGGCCAGCAAGATCGAGCAGATCAGGAGCATGGCCACCTGTCCAAACCGCCTCTGAGTCGTCGCGCTTGCCCTCACTTCCCGGTCATGTTGGCAGGAACGACCCAGCGGTCGTATTCCGCTTCAGTCAAATGGCCCAGCGACATGGCCGCCGCTTTCAGCGTGGTGCCTTCTTCGTGGGCTTTCTGGGCAATGGCGGCCGCCTTGTAGTAGCCGATGTGCGGATTGAGTGCCGTCACCAGCATGAGGCTGTCGCCCACAAGCTGGTCGATCCGGGCGCGGTTGGGCTGAATGCCCTCCACACAGCGCTCTGCGAAAGAGGCGCAGGCGTCGCCCAACAGCTGGGCGGACTCGAGGATGTTTCGTGCCATCATCGGCTTGAAAACGTTGAGCTCGAAATGGCCCTGGGCGCCCCCAACCGTGATGGCCACATCGTTGCCCATGACCTGCGCGCACACCATGGTGAGCGCCTCCGCCTGGGTGGGATTGACCTTGCCCGGCATGATGCTGGATCCTGGCTCGTTGGCGGGAAGCGCCAATTCACCGATTCCGCTGCGCGGACCGCTGCCCATCATGCGGATGTCGTGGGCGATCTTGTTGCAGCTGACCGCCAGCAGCTTGAGCGCTCCGTGGGCCTCCACCACGGCGTCGTGGGAGGCGAGGGCCTCAAACTTGTTTGGGGCGGTCACAAAGGGGTGCCCGGTCGATTCGGCCATGTAGGCGGCCACTTTCTCCGCGTAACCCGCTGGGGCATTGAGCCCGGTGCCGACGGCTGTCCCGCCCAATGCCAGCTCGGCCAAGTGCTCCAGGGTACTGCGCAGGGCGCGCATGCCGTGATCGAGTTGGGCTACATACCCTCCGAACTCCTGGCCAAAAGTCAGTGGCGTAGCGTCCATGAGGTGGGTGCGGCCAATCTTGACCACATCCTTCATTTCCTCTGCTTTTGCCGCCAGTGCATCCCTCAACCGCTGCACACCCGGCAGGGTCGTGCCCACAATCTGCCCGTAGGCCGCGAGGTGCATTGCGGTGGGAAATGTGTCGTTTGAGCTTTGCGATTTGTTGGCGTCATCGTTGGGGTGCACCGGGCGCTCGCCCTCGCCCAAACGGCCTCCTGCCAGGACATGGGCCCTGTTGGCGATGACCTCGTTGACGTTCATGTTGGACTGTGTTCCCGAGCCGGTTTGCCACACCACCAGTGGAAAGCAGTCGTCGAGTGCCCCGGCGATGATTTCGCCACAGACCGAGACGATCAAATCACGCTTCTCCTCAGCCAGGATGCCCAAATCGGCATTGGCCTTGGCGGCGGCCATTTTGAGGTGTCCAAATGCGTGGACGACTTCCATGGGCATGCTCCCTGCCGGCCCGATGGGAAAATTGTGCCTGCTCCGCTCGGTTTGCGCCCCCCAATACTGGTCGGCCGGCACCGCGACTTCGCCGAGGGTGTCTTTTTCAATGCGGGTGTTCATCTGCTTGTTGTTCAGTGCTCCTGGGCGGACCGTTCGGAAGCCGCATGCATGAGGTTGGCCTTGAGCATGGCCTCGATGTCGCCGTTGAGAACGGCGTCGGAATTGGAGGTCTCGTAGCTCGAACGCAGGTCTTTGACCATTTTGTACGGCTGGAGCACATAGGACCGGATCTGTGATCCCCACTCGATCTTCTTTTTTCCGGCCTCGATTTCGGCGCGGGCCTCGTTCCGCTTCGCCATCTCCATTTCGTAGAGCTGGGATTTCAGCAATTGGATGGCTTTTTCCTTGTTGCCCAATTGCGAACGGGTTTCGGTGTTGTCAATGATGATGCCGGTGGGCTTGTGGCGCAACCGCACCCCTGTCTCAACCTTGTTGACGTTTTGCCCCCCCGCACCGCCGGAGCGGAATGTGTCCCACGTGAGGTCCGAAGGGTTGACTTCGATTTGGATGCTGTCGTCGACCAGGGGATATACATACACCGAGACAAAGGAGGTGTGCCTTCTGGCTTGTGAGTCATAAGGGCTGATGCGCACGAGGCGGTGCACCCCGTTCTCGCCCTTCAACATGCCAAAGGCGTAATCGCCGTCCACTTCCATGGTGACCTGTTTGATGCCCGCGACATCGCCATCCTGCCGGTCGATTTCCTTGACCTTGAACCCGGCCTTGTCTGCATACATGGTGTACATGCGCATGAGCATCCCCGCCCAGTCGCAGGACTCCGTGCCCCCTGCTCCCGCAGTGATCTGGATCACGGCATTGAGTCCGTCGGCCTCGTCGGACAGCATCTGCTTGAACTCGAGCTCCTCGATGCACTCAATCAGCCCATTGTATTGGGCCATGACTTCCTCTTCCGTGCTTTCCCCCTCCTTGAAGAATTCAAAAAGCACCTGCAGGTCTTCGATGGCGGTGTCTGCGCGGTTGTATTCTTCTACCCAAGCCTTCTTGCCCCGAATGCGGCGCATGACCTTCTCCGCCTCCTTGGCATCGTTCCAGAATTCGGGATCCTGGGACATTTTCTCATCCTCGAGGATGTCGATGCGTTTTTGATCAATGGCGAGATAACCCTTGAGGGAAAGCACGCGCTCACGCGCCGATTGGATTTGGTCTGCATTCACCATGGGCTTTCAAATTTAGGGGGCACATCCGCCGCGACCGCGGCCTTGGCGACATCCACTGTGAACCCGCGGCGCAAAAGATCTGAAACAGTAGCATTTGTGGGCTCTTCGGGGTGGCGGCGGCGGCGCTTTACAACCGCTGCCGCTGCTGCAGCCCGAATGTCCTCTTCGGACAATAACGCCAGTGCCCGCTCGACATCGGCGTCGGCAATGCTGTGTTCATACCTCAGGCCAGACGCCACCTTGATGGGGCCCCATCCTTTGAGCCGCACATGGTCCAATGCGTACGCTTCTGCAAAGCGCGCCTCATCCAAATACCCCTCCTCGACAAGGGTGGCGATGACCTCCTCCGCTTGATCCAACGCACCCCACGTGCGGAGCTTTCGGCGAACGAGGGCCTTGGAACGCTCGGCCCGGGCGCACCAATGTCGTATCTTCGATGAAACATCTTTTTTCCCTTCCACGGAGCGGAATCTACGGATACCCTCCTTTACGAAGCGCCCAATTGCAAACCGCCGGGAACGCCTGGCGCAGCCAACCTAAAAGCCATGAAAGCCGAGATCAATCAGCGCATAGCCACGTTGCTGGAGAACCCGGAGATTGAAACCGTCAGGGTCGAAGTCCGCACCGCATTCGAAGTGTACAAGGACGAACGGGAAAAAAGTGTCACCGCCCAACGCACCGCCTTTGAGGAGGAGGAGCGTCCGGCTCCGGAGCCCGGAGAAGACCCCATTCGCTTTGCCTATCAACCCGACGAGGAAGATGCCCGCAATGACGAGATGTACAAGGATTTCCGCGCCCGAGAGAAGGCCTGGAGAGAAGAGGTGGCAGCCGAACAAAGGGCCAACCTCGAAAAGAAGCAGACCATCCTGAAAACCATGCAGGAACTGGTCGCCAACGAAGAACACATCGGCAAGATGTTCGATGCCTTCAACGCCCTCACCGAGGAATGGAATACTGTGGGCAATGTCCCGGGAGACCAATACCGTGAGGTCCACGATGCTTGGCACCGGCTTCGGGACGAATTCTTCTATAACGTCAACATTTACAGGCAGCTGCAGGACAACGACCTGCAAGTCAACCTGAAAAAGAAAGAGGAGCTGATCGCCCAGGCCGAACAGCTGGGCACCGTAACCGACCTCAAGGAAAAGGAGTTGCTCGCCAGAAGCTACATGAAGGCGTGGTTCGACATTGGCCCGAGTCCGCGGGAGACCTACGAGCAGCTCGCCGACACCTTTTTTGGTCACACCCGTGGTGCCCTCGATCAGATCAAGGCGCACTATGACGCCATCCGCGAAGGTTTCCAGCACAACTTGGAGGCCAAACAGGCGCTCGTAGAGGAGGTGCGGGCCCTTGTGGAAGCAGAAATCCCAAGCCCTGCAGACTGGCCAGAACACGCCGAAAAGGTCAAGGACGTGCAAAAGCGCTGGAAGACGGTGGGTTTTGCCGGTCGTCCGGACGACCAGGAGGTGTGGGAGTCATTCCGCAGCCTGTGCGATTTGTTTTTCCAAAAGCGGGAAGCGGCTTTTGCCGATGTGCGCGAGGCACAAAACAAGGTGAAGGACCGCAAAAAGGCGATTGCCGAAGAGGCGGCTGGTTTGGCGGAAAGCACAGATTGGAAAAACACGGCCGATCAACTGATGGCCCTGCAGAAAGAATGGAAGGACTTGGGCTCTGCCGGACCCCGCGACGAAAACAAGTTGTGGCGGAAATTCCGCGGTGCCTGTGACAAGTTTTTCTCCGCCCGCAAGGCGCAATTCGCGGAAAGAGATCAAGAATACAAGGTCAACCAAAAGGCCAAGGAACAACTCATCAAGGAAATCGAAGCGTTTGAACTCTCGGGCAACCACGGCAAAGACCTGACCGCCCTCAAGGAGTATTCCAAGCGCTGGGCAGAAAGCGGACACGTGCCGCGGCGGGTGTTTGAGCAAATCGTGGACCGCTACAGGGCGGCCATGGACAAGAACTTTGACGCTTTGGGCGAGAAGCGCAGTGAGCGCTCAGTTGAAGCCTACAAGCAACGGGTGGAAAGCCTCGTGTCCGGAGAGGGCGCCGACCACATCGCGCGCAAGGAGGAGCGCATCCTGAAAGACAAAATGGACCGGTTGCGCAAGCGCGTGACCCAGTACGAAAACAACATGGGGATCTTTACCGGTAAGGGCGCCGCCTCCATCATGGCGGACCTGGAAAAGAAAATTGAGGTGGACAAGAGGGAAATGGGCGAAATCAGCCGCAAACTCAAGATGCTGCGGGATGCCCGCCAGAAAAATACGGCCGATTGATGGCCGATGTCTGAAGGTATCCTGCATGCAACTCCATCAGCCGCTCGGGTAGATTGAGCCGGTCGGTCTGCTTGTGCAAAATGTCGAGCACGGTAAATTCAACTGCGACTTCCCTGAGTTCATCCACGCTGTGTCCTGTGAGGAATACCGCAGGTTGTTCCAGCCTCAAAGACCTGATCAATTGAAGGAACTCAACCCCATCGATGGTGGGCATGACCGAGTCGATCAAAATGAGGTCAATCTCCTGGGATGTCAACATGCTCACAGCCTCGAGCGCATCCGTGGTCGCTTCGGTGTGAATACCGGCCTTGAGCAACTGCAGTTGCGTGATGGTCAGGGCTATTTCATCGTCATCGATGTATAAAACCCGCAGTAAGGCAGTCGAGGGAGGCATCTCACCACAAAGGACCGAATATCTCTTGGGCTGAAGGGTCAGCCTTGGACACCATTCAATGTGGGAATTCTCCTTCAATACCGGCCTTCGCTCCCGGCATGGCGAGGGCTTCACTTCGCCAACCCTGCGATTGCATCTGTTGAAGCACCCCCTGCAATAAACCCATGGTTCGCCCCGAAGCTTTTTGACTGTCGTGCATCACCGCGATGGCACCGGGCTGCAGGTGGCGCAAGGTGGCCTTCAAGCATTGCTCTGGACTCCTGCGGGTGTCAAAATCTCCCGTCAGCAGGTCCCACATTACGATTTTGCTTCGCGCACCAATGGACCTCGCCTGTGAACGCTTGATGCGGCCATACGGTGGTCGAAAAAGGCCAGATTGCGTCAGTGCTTCGCAATCGAGGAAGCTC
This sequence comes from Flavobacteriales bacterium UBA4474, assembly GCA_002389295.1. Lineage (GTDB taxonomy): Bacteria > Bacteroidota > Bacteroidia > Flavobacteriales_D > Sanyastnellaceae > UBA8752. Next base: position 49,522 of record DGOE01000076.1, read on the forward strand.
TTGAGGTAGGCATATTGACTGATGTTCCAGCCTGATTCGTGGCGCATGGTATGGTTGCCCCAACTGTGCCCTTCTGCACGGATGCGGTCAAAAACGGCAGGGTGGCGCTCAATGTTTTCTCCGACACAGAAAAATGTGGCCTTTTGCTCTGCTTCGGCCAACATGTCGAGGATGCGTGGTGTCCACTCCGGGTGTGGTCCGTCATCAAATGTGAGGTGCAGTGCACGGTCCTCAGGTGACCCTGTCCACAAAAACTCAGGGAAGAGGACAGGAACGGTTTTGGGGATGCGTGTGGCGTACACGGCTGCAATTTCAGCAACAACGTACGGACGTGCACACTTTATTGCCCCAACAACGGCTTGCGGCCATCCTTCGCCAAAACGAATGTCCGCGACCTCCTGACCCACGGTATCTTCGCGCCCTGACCTCACGGGCATGGAATACGACTTCAAAGCCATCGAAGCCAAGTGGCGCCAACATTGGAAGCAACAGGGCACTTACACAGTCCAAGAGGATGGGGACAAAGAGAAGTTCTACGTCCTCGATATGTTTCCGTACCCCAGTGGCGCCGGGTTGCACGTAGGTCACCCCTTGGGTTACATCGCGTCGGACATCATCGCCCGCTACAAGCGCCAGCAGGGATACAATGTGCTGCACCCTCAGGGGTATGACAGCTTTGGCCTGCCCGCCGAGCAATACGCCATCCAAACCGGGCAACACCCCGCCATCACCACCGAGCGCAACATCGCCCGCTATCGCGAACAATTGGACCTGCTCGGTTTCAGTTACGATTGGTCCAGGGAGGTGCGCACCAGCAGCCCCGAGTACTACCGCTGGACGCAGTGGATTTTCGCCCGTCTGTTTGAACACGGGTATGACCGCGGAGCCGGTCAGTCCAGCCCCATTTCAACTTTGAAATCACACTTTGCCGGTCACGGCAACGCCACCGTGGATTGGGAGGTCGGCATGGACACCCTCATTGCAGCAGGTACGCAGTGTTGGGGCGACGGGTTTGAAGGGCACTTCACTGCTGACCAATGGAATGCGCTGGATGAAAAAGGGCAGGCTTCGCTGCTTATGGCCTACCGCCTCGCCTACCTCGCCGACAGCGAGGTCAACTGGTGCCCGGCTTTGGGAACGGTGCTCGCCAACGACGAGGTCATCGGCGGCCGCAGTGAAAGGGGAGGACATCCGGTGGTGCGCAAGAAAATGCGCCAATGGATGATGCGGATCACCGCCTTTGCAGACCGGCTGCTGGACGGACTGGACGGCATTGATTGGTCAGACAGCATCAAAGAGGTACAGCGCAATTGGATCGGAAAATCCACCGGTGCGCAACTCCGGTTTTCGGTGCAGGACCACCCGGGGCAAGAGATCGAGGTGTTTTCCACGCGGCCCGACACCTTGCATGGCGCCAATTTCCTGGTCTTGGCACCCGAGCATGAACTTGTTCAGATTGTCACCACACCAAAAGAGCGTGCCGCTGTTGACGCCTATTGTCATGAAACCTCATCCCGGAGCGAACGCGAACGGATGGCCGGAGACCGTGGCATGTCGGGCTGTTTCACAGGGGCCCATGCCCTGCACCCCTTGACCGGGGAGCCCATGCCCATTTGGATTGCGGATTATGTGCTCGCAGGATACGGCACGGGCGCGGTCATGGCGGTGCCGGCTGGAGACCAGCGCGATTGGGAATTTGCCCAGGCTTTCGGTTTGGACATCCCCGCCATTTTCGAAGGGCACGACATCGCGGAGGGCGCCTGCACAGAAAAGGACGCCATTCTCTGCAACAGCGGCGATTGGAGCGGGCTGTCATGTGAAGAGGCCCTGCCGCGCGCCATCCGCGAGACCGAGGCAGCGGGATTTGCCCAGCCCCGCGTGAACTACCGGCTGCGCGATGCCGTATTCAGCAGACAGCGCTATTGGGGTGAGCCCTTCCCCATATGTTATGTGAACGGGGTGCCCCAACTGGTAGAAGGGGCGCAGGTGCTGCTGCCAGAAGTGGACGCCTACCTGCCCACGGAGGATGGGGACCCGCCACTGGCGCGCGCAGAAAAGTGGAATGTCCTTCAAGGGGACAGGATGGAATTCAACACCATGCCCGGATGGGCCGGATCGAGTTGGTACTTCCTGCGTTACATGGACCCGCACAATTCCGATGCACTCTGCAGCCGGGAAAAAAGCGACTATTGGGGGCAGGTAGACTTGTACGTCGGTGGTGCAGAGCACGGCACAGGCCACCTGTTGTACAGCCGATTCTGGACCAAGTTCTTGTTTGATTTGGGCCTCATCGGATTTGACGAGCCCTTCGCCAAGATGGTAAACCAGGGCATGATCCTGGGCCGGAGCAGCTTTGTCTACAGGGTGGAAGGCACCAACACCTTCGTCACCTTTGAGCAGCGCAAGGCCCACCGCACCCAGCGCCTGCACGTGGACATCAGCATGGTCCGCAATGACATTTTGGACCTGGACGCCTTCAAAGCGTGGCGCCCGGAATTTGCCGACGCCCAGTTCGAGCTCAACGAAGACGGAGCGTACCGCTGCGGGAGCGAGGTGGAGAAAATGTCGAAGTCCAAGTACAACGTCGAGAACCCGGATGACCTCGTGGAGCGCTTCGGTGCGGACACCCTCCGGTGTTATGAGATGTTCCTCGGTCCCCTCGAGCAAGCCAAGCCATGGGATACCCAAGGAATCAGCGGTGTCCATAATTTTCTGCGGAAATTCACGCGGCTCTACCTCAACGGGGAAGAGGGCGTGCTCGTAACGGATACCCCGCCTTCGGCTGAGGCACTGCGCACGTTGCACAAGACGATCAAAAAGGTCACCGAAGACCTGGACCGGCTCAGCTGGAATACCGTCGTCAGTGCCTTGATGATTGGGATCAATGAATTGACTGAAATGGGCTGTCACGACCGGGAAGTCCTGCAGCCGCTCGCCGCCATTCTCTCGCCCTATGCCCCGCACCTCGCGGAGGAGTTGTGGGCCACCGCCGGTGGAGCGGGTTCTGCCGTGGATGCCCCTTGGCCAAAATGGGACCCCGAAAAACTGGTGGAGGCGGAAGTCCGCTACCCCGTTCAGTTCAATGGGAAGGTCCGGTTCCAATTGGAAGTGGCGTCCGACCTGTCGCCGTCAGATGTGGAATCTGCCGTTTTGGAAGACGCACGCACGCTCAAGCAGCTCGACGGCAGGGCACCGCGCAAGGTGATCGTGGTGCCTGGGCGCATCATCAACATTGTAGGCTGACCCCATCACAGTGGTCTGACAACGTGCCGCTCAGGACCCCAAAATGGGCCTGACGCTG
>DGOE01000124.1 GCA_002389295.1 Flavobacteriales bacterium UBA4474
ACCCTCAGGCCATCCATGTGACCCCTGTCACCCCCCCTGCATTCACCGTCACTTCAATACTCCAGCACCGGTCCAAGCGCGACACGATCATGGACATGGCGTCAGTATTTCAAGAGGAAGGCGTGCTGAATCTCGACCCCTCAGATGATTTTGTATCCATCCGCTTTGCGCTCCTGGACTTTACACAAGTCCCACAATTCTATCAATACCGGCTGATTCAAGCGTCCAACAGTCCGTCCAATTGGTTTCCGTTGAGCGACCCTGAAATCAACCTCAGTGGACTTTCTCCCGGATTGACGACGGTGGAAATCCAAGGACGACTGAGGGGCACAACGTGGCTTGACTCCACCCTTCAAATCCCCATTCAACTGGCGTCTCCATGGCACAAGGACCCGATAAACTTGACCTTCCTTGGTCTGCTGGTTTCGTTGTCAGCGGGAGGCGTAATTCTGCTGCGTCTCAAAAGGCTTCAATCAAGAAATGCACTGCTGGCCAGCATGGTCAATGAGCGAACAAGCAACCTCAAACAAGCATTAGAACTCAAAGATGTTTACTTAAAAGAGGTGCATCACCGGGTCAAAAACAACCTCCAAATCATTGGCAGCTTGCTGGATTTACAGGCCGAAAAAGAGCACCACCCTTCGACCCAACAAGCGCTCAATGCAGGACGCTCCCGAATAGAATCTATATCGCTCGTTCACAAACACTTGCGCGTTGACGCCAACGCACGACATGTGAATTTAACCGACTTCATCCACGAATATGTCACCCGTGTGGAAGATGCACTTCTGGAAGGTGAGGCCCATGTGGAATGGACGCTGCAAGGCGACAACATCACCTTGGACATTGAACCCGCACAAGCCGTTGGATTGATGCTCAACGAACTGCTGACCAACAGCCTGCAACATGTACATACCCGGCCTCTCAAAATTGACATCCGGTGGATTGAAGCCGAAGAAAAAGAACTGCACATCGAATACAAAGACAATGGCCCCGGCTTGCCGGAAAATGCAGGGCCTGGTAAGTCCTCGGAATCATTGGGACTCAAACTCATAGCGAGCCTCACCAAACAACTCAACGGCAAGGCTTCTTTGTCCCCCAGCAACAGGGCCCATTGGCATTTTCAATTGAAGTGCCCCTTTGAACATGAAAAAGGCCGAGACCTTCCGCTCAATTGATCGGGACTCCCCCGCCATGTCAATGCTAACCTGACCCCCAACCCACCATGAATTCCGGGCTCAACATTTTAATCTTGGAGGATGACGCCATCATCGGTGAGAGCATCCACATGCACCTCCGAAGTTTGGGACATACACCATATCCGCCCATTGACAATGTAGAGGCTGCCCTTTCATTCATTGAACGCAACCCCATCGACATGGCCATTTTGGACATTCAGGTTGACGGCCCTCAATCGGGCATTGATCTCGCCAAAAAAATTGACCTCAAGCACAAATTCCCTTACTTGTTTCTGACCGCCTTTACCGATGATAAAACAATTGGGCTGGTCAACATGACCCAACCCTCAGGGTATTTGGTCAAGCCCTTCAGGCGCAGCGAATTAAAAGCTGCCATTTCTCTGGCAGTCATGAGAGGATCGCTGTTGGAAGACCCTCACGACCAAAGCAGCGAAAACAAAGCGAAGGATCAAAACCACATTTTCGTGAATGTCGGCGGCGAATGGAATCGGATTGACACAGCAGACATCCTCTATTTGGAGAGTGCACATGTGTACACAGAAATCCACACCACCACCTCAAAAACGATCACGCGAAAGTCCATGACCGAATTGGTCAATGAACTCAACCAACAAGGCATCATCCGAATCCATAGAAGTCGCGCGGTCAACCTTGCCCATGTGACCCGTTTCAGCAAACAAACCGTGTATATTCAAGACTTGGAATTCAAAGTCAGCGCTTCATTCCGCCAAGCTTTGAAAGAAAGGCTTAAAGACTCAAAACAAGAATAAGCCCTTGTACATCGAGAAATAGAGGACAAAAGGCTTTGGAATTCATATCTGAATGGCCTTTTATGTGTTCTCAATCACTTGACCTCCGGAATTTTCGCGACCGCGCCACTTTGAGTATTCGCTTGAATATGATATTCACCAAATCAAAGTTTACATAAGTCAGACAAGGGTTTTTATAATCTTCCTACCACCTTGATTCCACAAAAAATAACCTGAACTTTACACCGAGACAGGAGTAAAAGCCAGCATGCGTTGCTTTCTCTCCATTCCTTGCCTAACAACAAAAAACGAGCCCTATACCAAGGGCTCGTTTTTGTTTTTACGCCCCTAGATCGTGGCGCAGCCAGCCTCAAAGCCAGCCCTGCTCGCGCATCCAGTCGTCGTTGTAGACTTTGCCTACATAGCGCGAGCCGTGGTCGTGGAAGAGGACGACGGCCAAGTCCGTGGGCTTGAGCTCGTCCTTGAGCTGGCGCAAACCCTGAAAGGCTGAACCGCAACTGTAGCCGAGGAAAAGGCCCTCTTGCTTCGCAAGCTCACGGGTGGTGAGGGCACCATCCTTGTCGGTGACCTTTTCAAATTTATCGATGATGTCGAAGTCCACGTTGGCCGGCAGGATGTCCTCACCAATGCCCTCGGTGATGTAGGGGTAAATCTCCTTTTCATCGAACTCGCCCGTCTCGTGGTACTTCTTGAATACGGAGCCATAGGAATCGACACCCCAAATCTGGATGTCGGGGTTCTTTTCCTTGAGGTACTTGGCCGTGCCGCTGATGGTACCTCCGGTGCCTACCCCTGTGCAGAAGTGGGTGATCATGCCGCCGGTCTGCTTCCAAATCTCCGGACCGGTGGTCTCATAGTGGGCCTGACGGTTGGCGAGATTGTCGTACTGGTTGCACCACACGCTGTTTGGGATCTCCTTGTTGAGCCGCTCCGCCACGCTGTAGTAGCTGTCCGGATGATCGGGCGCCACCTCCGTAGGGCACACATACACTTCCGCGCCCACTGCGCGGAGGATGTCGATCTTCTCCTGCGACTGCTTGTCACTCATGGTGCAAATCAGCTTGTACCCTTTGACCGCACAGGCCAAGGCGAGCCCCATGCCGGTGTTTCCGCTGGTGCACTCAATGATGGTGCCTCCGGGCTTCAGGTGGCCATTGCGCTCCGCCGCCTCCACCATGCTCAAGGCCATGCGGTCCTTCACGCTGTGGCCCGGATTGAAGTACTCGACCTTGGCCAGCACGGGGCAGGGGAAATCCGCTGCGACCTTATTCATGCGAATCATCGGGGTGTTGCCGATGGCGCCGAGGATGTTTTCGTGGATGATCATGGCAGGAGTTGGGTGGTGCAAAGATACCGGCTGCTTCTAGTCGAAGCGAAGCGATTCCACCGGATCCAGCCGCGAGATATACCGCGCGGGCAGGAACATCGCGGCAGCGCACACCAACAAAATGCCCGCCTCCACAGTGGCGATGCGCGCAAAATCCAGCTCAATGGGCACCGTAGACAGGTAGTAACTGCGTGCCTCGAGGGTGATGAACCCCGTCTGCTGCTGGAAATAGGCCAATCCGAGCCCCAGGGCATTTCCCCAAGCCAACCCCATCAACAGAATGCGCAATGACAGCCGGACAAATACCCCCATCAGCGGGCCATCGGCCATGCCCAGCGCCTTGAGCAGCCCAATGGAACGCGTGCGCTCCAGCATCAGCAGCAGCATGGCCGAGGCCATGTTGAGGATGGCGATCAGGACCATCAACCCAATGATGAGCTCCACGTTGAGGTCGAGCATCGCCAGCCACTGAAACATCTCCGGGTGATCGTCCACCACACTGCGCACATCAAGGTCGTAGGGCACGGCAAAAAAGAGGCTGTCAGACACCGTCCACAAGGCCGCGTAGTCCTCCACCCTCAGCTCGATGCCGCCGATGTAGTGGCGGCTGCTGCCTCCGGCTGTGCGGACGCTAGGCGAAACGCCTCGGGCAACGTCCCAGGTGACCCACGCCGTATCGGGAAGCGTGGCCCCACCGTCGGACACCACCGCACGGGCCGCGCCGCTGCCCTCCAATGGATGCGGTCCTGCACCCCTCCAATCCACTCCGCTCCAGTCATAGCGCAGCGGCCCTTGGCCTCCCGTCGCTGCGACTTGGACTTGGCGCGCACCCAGAGTGTCATCCACCACCGTGTCGTCCACCACCGCATCGGACACGCGCATGCGCGCCACAATGCCCCAACCGCTCAAGTCCTGCAAATGGTGGAGGGCGCAGTACACAAACTCCGCATCGAATTCCTGCAACCCCGTGCCGTAGATCCCGCTGACGGTAAAGACGCGCGGCCGAATTTCCCCGCGCGCATCGGCCAGAAGCAGCCGCACCCGTTGGCCCACTTCCAAAAACAACTCTCGGGCGTGGACCTCGGACACCAACAATTCCATGCCCTCGGCCTCCGGATGGAAATCAGGCAAGCGCCCCGCCCGCAAGTAGCGCTGCAAAAATTCCGGATCGGCATCGGCGCCCAACCCCTTGACGAGCACCCCTTCGACCTCCTCCCCTGTCTCCAAAATGGCCGGCCGCTGGGCATAAGCTTGTACGTGGCGCACGCCCGGAACCGCGGCCATCGCCGCTGTATCCACATCCGTCCAGGCCACGCGGTCACTTCCCTGGGACCGGCCTTGGTCCCCCGCGACCACTGTCAGGTGGGCACCAAAACCGACCACGAGGTCCCGCACATCGCGCTGAAAGCCCTGGACAATGGCCAAGGAAAGGATGATCAGCGCCACCCCAATCGCCACCCCACCTTGCGCCATGCGCACCACGGGGCGGGCGATGCCCTGACCTGTGGGGTCGACCGTCATCCGGCGCGCAAGGAACCGGATGGCCATTCGGGGGCGAGAGGACATGCGATGCAAGGTAAAGGGCGCGTTACTTTGCCATCATGCGCACCCCAGCATTCCTCCCCGTCCTCTTGTGGGTATTCGCGGCTTCGCTCGGAGCACAAGTGGTCCCCGGCGACGCCCGGATGGAAGCCTACCTGCCCCAACTCGAAGGCCAGCGCGTGGGGGTGGTCTGCAACCACACCGCCCGCATCGCTTCAGCCGGGGGCGGTACGGTTCATCTCATCGACACTTTGATGGGTGCCGGTGTCAACGTGGCCGCTGCATTTGGACCGGAACACGGTTTTCGGGGCGACCTGCCCGACGGTGCCCACGCCGACGACGGCACGGATCCCAAAACGGGCATCCCGGTCCACTCCCTCTATGGCACGCACAAAAAACCCACGGCGGCCCAACTCGCCGGCCTCGATGTGGTCCTCTTTGACATCCAAGACGTCGGGGTGCGCTGCTACACCTACCTGTCCACCTTGATCCTGGTGATGGAGGCCTGCGCCGAACAAGGCCTGCCCCTCATCGTCCTCGACCGCCCCAACCCCAACGGCCACCTTGTCGCCGGTCCCATCCTCGACACCGCCGTGGTCCGGTCCTTTGTGGGGTTTCTGCCCATTCCGCTTTCCCACGGCATGACCCTGGGCGAGCTCGCCGAGATGGCCAATGGCGAAGGGTGGCTCGGTGGCGGCTATTCCGATCCGCCGGACCCCGCGCTGCGCTGCGCACTGACCGTCATTCCTTGCACGGGTTGGACGCGCAACGCCCAGTGGCCTGCCCCCATCGCCCCGAGTCCCAACTTGCCGACCCCGGAAGCGGTTCTCCTCTACCCGCACCTTGTGCTGCTTGAGGCCACCATCGCCAGCGTGGGACGCGGCACGGATGCCCCGTTTACCCGCGTGGGTTTTCCGGGATTTACCCGCGGTCCCATCGCCTTCACCCCACAGCCCAATGCGGCCTCGCGCTACCCCAAACACGCCGGACAATCCTGCCAAGGCTTCAGCTTGCTGCGCCGGCTGGGCTCGTGGCAGCATGGCAAAGCGGTGCCCCGACTCCACCTTGAAGTCCTCAGCGAAGTGCACCAAGCCTGGCTGAACACCCCGGCTGGAGACCAGAGCCCCTTCATTGACCGGCCCCAGTTCTTTGACCAACTCGCGGGGGACCCTGCGCTCAGGGTGGCGATCGAAGCCGGAACACCGCTCGAAGAGCTCCGCAACCTTTGGGCCATGGAGCGTTCCCGCTTCTTGGAAATGCGAAGTCGTTACCTTCGCTATCCTGCCGGTCTTTGACCCGCAGTTTCACAACACCTGTCCCGTAGACCATGAACCGCGTTTCCGCCCTGTTCCTTCCGGCCACCGTGGCCCTTCTGCTCGCCGCTTGCAGCACTTCGGAAGACTACATGCCACCTGTATACACTTGCGATTGCGGCGCCCTTATCCTCGATGGAGATTCCATGGAGGTGCTGGGGGCCGAGTACGTGTACCTCCAACAGGAGGACAGCCTCTTCTCTCGCCGGTACTTTGTGACGGCAAATGCCCGCACCGAAGACGAAAACGCCGAACACGGCGTCAGCCTGATTTTGGATGTCCCCAACGTGCAGCAAGGCGCCATCTTCTATCCCATGGAAGGCCTGTTCACCCAAATGGATGAATCCAATTTCAATGTCGCTTTTGACACCACGCAGACCTATCGCGTGACCAATGGCGTGGCCAGTGTAGTGGCCGCCCCCCTCTCCGGTGGCGAAGAATCCGTTACGGTCGACTTTCTCATCCGCCGCGAGCAAAATGGTGAACTGGTGGGATTCGAGCGCACCCTGAAAGGCAATTTCAAGCTGGAAATCAACTGATTTCAAGGCCCAAAGCGGTTTTGGTCGTAAATTGTAAGTGATGACCAATCGCTTGTTTTACTCCCTTTGGGCGGTGATTTGCTGCTTCGTGTTGATGGGACCATCCAACAACGCCCAGGCGCAACCCGATGATTGGACAGTCACGCCGAGCGCATACGAGTTCAGCATGACCCTGACTTTTACCATCGCAGTCGATGGATTGGTGGGCGCAGGCAGTGAAAACGCGGCGGCCATCTTCGACGCCAGCGGCAACTGCCGGGGCTGGGGCACCACGGATTTCTTGGGGGGGTCGGGCTACTATACCGGCCTGATTTTGGTGTATGCCAACAGTGCATCCGAACCCGGGCTCGAGGTGCGCGTATGGGACGCCGCATTGGACAGCCTTCCGCAATGCCTCGACCAGGTCGATTTCGTGGCCAATGGCATCCAGGGAAGCCTCTCCGACCCCGTGGTCTTCTACGGCGTATACGACCCCTTGGTGGGCTGCACCGACCCCGAAGCCTGCAATTTCCTCAGCACCGCCACCACAGACAACGGAAGTTGCATCTACCCCGGCTGCAGTGACCCTGAGGCCTGCAACTTCGTGGTTTCCTCACCGTGCTACGACAACAGCACCTGCACATTCCCAGTGCTCTACCTCAATTGCAGCGGAAACTGCATCAACGACTTCGATGGGGACGGGATTTGCGACGAGCTGGAAATCGGAGGATGCACAGACGACCGCGCGTGCAACTACAGTGCCGACGCCACGGATGACGACTGCAGCTGCACCTTTCCCTTCTATCCGCTCGACTGCGATGGCAACTGCTACATCGATACCGACGGCGATGGCATTTGCGAAGCAGACGAAATCCCCGGGTGCAACGACGACTTGGCCTGCAACTTTGATCCGGTCAGCACAGACAATGACGGCACTTGCTTCTTTTGTTGCTACAGCGTCTACGACACCACCAGCGGCTTCAGTATCGAAGTCGAGCGCTACGCGGGCATCGGAGCTGAAAATCCCGGCCTGCCCAACCTGACCACCTTCAGGTTGTACGTCACCTGTTCGGACCCTGAAGACCGTGTTACCGCCGTCACCGGGTCCAATGGCAACTCCACTTTTGTGGGCGCTGAAACGAATTTTTATCAGGCCGCAGGAGGTGCATTGGTGCTCACTGACATAGACTCAGCGGCGTTTGCCGATACTCCGGAAATTGCCCTGGATTCGTGGCTGACCATCGGCCTGGAATCCCCTTCGCCCGGGTCTGGTGCATCTGCCATCACCGCAACATCTGGCTTATGGGGCACCCTGTTCGAGCTCGGAGAACCCCTCTTCACCGGTGGCGTTTCCGGTGATGGGTGGAGCGTCCCGGCAGACAGCCAAAACGCCTTGGCCGGAGCCGATTTGCGCGTGCTCATCGGCCAGTTCACAGCGACCACTGCCATTGAAGGCAGCTTGAACGTCACGGTCATCCCTGCCGGCAGTGCCGACCCGGTCCAAATCACCCCATTGTTTGTTGCACCGCCCTGCGGCTGCACCGATGATGCGGCATGCAATTACGATGCTGCCACCACCTATGACGATGGCACCTGCCAGTACCCTGAGCCAGGACTGGATTGCACCGGAAGTTGCACCGATGATGCCGATGAAGACGGCATTTGTGATGAAGATGAGGTCAGCGGGTGCACCGATTTCAATGCGGACAACTACAATGCCCTGGCCACGGATGACGGCAACTGCCAATATTTGGGGTGCACTTACCTGGGTGCCGAAAATTTCGATGCGGGTGCCAATGATGACGATGGCAGCTGCACCTTTTTACTGACCAGCTCCTGCCCCACCGACATCAATGGCGATGGGCTGACAGCAGCTTCGGATATTTTGGAGATCCTATCGGCCTACGGACTGCCCTGCGAATAGGCCCTTGGGCGGCCTCAGCGCAAGCCCATTATACTTCCACCACCGCCTCACCTGTCATCGCAAACACGCGGTCGGCCTTGGCCGGTTTGATGGCGTGCAGCCCCGTAAACGCCCCATAGGCCGGCATCACCGCTTGTGCGTCCGAAAAATGGAAGCACCGAAGCCGCAGCGCTTGGCGGCCTCCGCCCCGCAACCTGATGCCCGGGTGGATGTGGCCACACACATGAAACCCAAAATCCGGCTGCAAATCCGCGGGGTCGTGGGTGAAGGTAAAAGGAGGCTGGTCCAACCGGTCAACTTGGTCAATGCCGGATTCTCGAAGCAAGGCCGCGGGAATCAAATCGTGGTTGCCCTTGACCAGGGTCCACGCGACATGGTCAAACTCAGCGCACAAACCGGCAAACGGTTCCCATTCCCGATTCACATCGCTGTGGAACAGGTCCCCAAGGAGCCACACGCGCTCCGGCTTCAGGGCCTTCAGCTGCTCGCGCAGGCGGTGCAGGGTCTCCAATGTCGGCTCAGAGCCGATGGGCACACCGTGCTTTCTGAAGTGGGCCGCCTTTCCAAGGTGAAGGTCACTGAGCCACAGGGCAGCCGCATCGCGCCAGAAAACAGCACCATCGGGCAGCAAGACCAGCTTTTGATCCGCACAGGAAACCTCAAGTGCACCTACCGGGAGCGTCCGGCTCAAAGGCGCCATCCCATCAAGAAACCGAAGCGGATTCCGGGCAACCAGGTGCCCTCACCATAGGCAAAGTGATCGCCATAAACGGTGGTGACTGACTTGACTTGAGGCCCGATAAACAGGTCTCCAGTGATGCGCTCAGTGATGTTGAATTGCCCCCCCAATACCGCACCTCCACCTATGGCTGTGCGGCGCTGTATGCCCGTAAAATTGGTCACCATGATGCGTCGAATGATCCGCGCACGCGCAAAAGCCCCCACATACATGCCCTTGCCCGCCTGGGCAGAAATGTACTGGCGCCATTCCGGCTGCACCACAACCCCCTGCCAATCCACAGAATTCAAGGACGTGCTCACCCCGAGCAAACTCTCGAGATCAGAAGTATTCAATTCGAGGCGCGACCGGACGAATCCCGCAGTCAACTGCACGCCCGCGCGTTCGGAATACAAGCGCTCCACCCCTCCCTGAAATTGTCCAGCAACCAACCCAAAGGGATTTGCCTTGACCACCAAGCTGCGCTGGGCAAGCATACCGGTACCCCAGAGCCCCCCAAGCAGGGCCCACAACATCAGGCAAGAAACCCGTCTGCTCAACTTGTAAAATTCACAATGCGCGCCCATATCAAATTCAAATACCAAAGCCTATCGTGATGCCGAAACGAATGGAAGAGCCTTGAACATCGTCAAATACATCTTCATCATATTGCTCATAAGCACCTGTAGGTGTGGTGTTCACAGACTTGAGCTGGGGGCCGAGAAACACCTCCCCAGTCAGGCCATTGGCCAATTGGTATTGGTATCCGAGCACGAAGCCACCCCCCATGGCGTTCCTTTTCTCAGAGCTTTGGTCGTCTTCATCCACCTTGGTGGTCACCGACCGATAACGCGCGAAAGGAGCGATATACAGGCCATCAGGTGCCACGTCGCCCAAGTAATAGCGGAACTCCGGTATCACAATGAACCCGGTTCGGGTCGCACTGTACGTTTCAAAAAAGCCCACAATCGAGTCGTTGATGCTCACCGAACCCGCGTGGAAAATGCCTCCTGGAATCAACTGCACCGATACATTTTCTGAGAGAAAATGCTCGTATCCGAATTGAAATTGCCCCACAAACCAACCGAGCGGATTGGTCTTGATCACCCCTGTCTCCTC
>DGOE01000014.1 GCA_002389295.1 Flavobacteriales bacterium UBA4474
AAACCGAAGATCTTGTAGAAGGAGACGGCGACGAAATCCGCGGGCACCTTTGTCAAATCCAAAGGTGATGTGGGTGCAAATGCCGCAGCATCGAGGAGCACGTCCCATCCTTGTTTCTGGGCCCGCTTGACCCACTTGAGCGCATGCCTTACGCCCGAGACATTGGACTGTGCCGGGAAAGCAAACAACTTGTTTCTGCCCTCAAAGCTCTTCAGCGCCTGCTTCAGCGCCGCGCTGTCCAAGGTGAGGTTTTCGTTGAGTGGCGCGTATTGAAACGTCCCGCCCTTGTTGGCGCAGAATTCGCGGATGCCGTTGACCGAGTTGTGGTTGTCGGCTGTCAGCAGATAGGTCCCATCCTCTTGGAAGGGGTAGCACTCGCCCACAATCTTGAGCGCACCTGAGGCATTGGGCGTGAAGATGCAGTGGTAGTCCTCAGTGGCATTAAAGAAGGCCAGCACCTTTTGCCGCGCAGCTTCCACAGCTTCGGTAGAAGCCATCGATGTGGGATTGACGGAATGGGGATTGCCGTGCACGCTCGTCAGGAGGTATTCCATGTGGCGCGTCACTTGGCTCGAGCTGTGCAAGCCGCCACCTGTGTAGTCCAGGTAGACCTGCTTGTGCTTGTCAAGCCGAGAAAATTCGCGGTTCCGGAGGGCTTCGAAATAGCCGTCGTGGGCCAAATCGGTTCCGTGGATCAGCTGCTGAAGGAGCAGGGTGTGCAATGAATGTGACATGGGCGCTGCAATAGGTTGGGTCCAAGGTGCAGCGCGCCATCCCCTCACTTCATGAGCATGGTCTTGCACCGACATGACATCCATCATGCCCGCAGGAAAAGCACCTCACGGCTCCCGGTCCCACCGGCATTGGCGGAACAGGCCTTCGCAAGGCTCCCTCACTGCCCCTGACCTCACGCTGTACTGTGTATACAACACGTCCCCAATCAAGTCAGAATACAGCACCGTGCTGCTGTCGGGATACAAGGTCAAAGTGACGTTGGTGTCCAATGATAGAAATTGATAGGTCCCACTGTGCCGCTCATCATCATCGAATTGAAACCGATACCGCGCCGCGCCTCCCGATGCCGGGGCTTCATCAAACTCCATCCACTCAGGGCCCCGCGCGGTGCAAGACTGACAGCCCGCTTCGGCATTCCGTTCAAACCGCCCCACGATCTCCTGCTCAATGGGGGTGCAAGCCAACAATACCAGAGGAAGCAACCAAGCCCATTTCATGAGGGCAAAATAGCCCCAAGGCGGACGCATTCGCCATTCGACGATGGACCAATGCGCCCTGAGGCTGCATGCGACCCGCCACAGTGCGTTGGGCTTTCAACTGTTTGAACACCCCTGAAAACAAAAATCCAAGTGACTGATGGTCAGTGCACTTGGATTTGGTGGTGGTAGCTCCGGCGGGAATCGAACCTGCATCGAGGGTACCGGAAACCCTTATTCTATCCATTGAACTACGGAGCCGTAGAAAAAACGGTGCGCGGGGAGCGCACCGTCCGGTAGTTGTGGAGATACGGGGATTCGAACCCCGGACCTCTTGCATGCCATGCAAGCGCTCTAGCCAGCTGAGCTATACCCCCTCCACAAGGTGGTTCCCGCTTCCCGTTGGAAGAAGGGTGGCAAATATAGGCGGTTCGCCGATTCGTCCAACCGCTTTTGGACGCTCACTGTAGCACCCAGATCCAGGAGGAGGCCGCTTCACGATTGACCCGCTCCAAGCGCAGCCATCCTGAGAAATGGGGGACCGGCCCCCTGCCCTCTCCGCGGGCCACGCTCCGCCCTGCAGCATCGAACAAGACCCACTGGTCGCCCGGCTGCACCGGCATTGAAGCGCCGGACGGGATGCAGATGACTTCGCGGCGCTGCTGCTGCACCTGGCCATTCATGTCGTGGATGCCCACGAAGGTCTGGTCGACGGTCAGCAGCGGGGCCGCTGCTGCATAGGGCAGACCCGGGATGAGTTCGGTGGTGGTGGAACGGAAAAGGACCGCATCCGCGCTGCCATTGTTGGCGGTCAGGCCCGTCCAGCTGTTGCTCGAACCGGCCACGTAGACCCGGCCATTGTCGTCGAGCCCGAGTGCGCGCACATCTTCGTCAGCTTCGCCTCCAAAGGTGTGCACCCCAAACCAGGCGCCCGTTTCACCAAAGCGGCGCTGCACCATCGCACCCGCTCCGCCGGCTCCGGCTGTGGTGGTGCGGCCCGCGCACTGCAGGATGGTCCCTGTCCACAAGATGGCGCGGCCAGGCCGGTCTTGGTCGCTTTGGGTGACCACGATCCACTCGTGGGACCACACCGCGGGGTCGAGTGCGTCGGGCGCAGCGGACAGCTTGCCATACGTAGCATTGAGTGTACCGTCGGTTGCAGTAAGGGTACCCGACCAGGCCACCCCGAGCGGGCCCGCCGTGATGCCCGTCAAGGTGAGGGCGGGATCGGCAATGGGGGCGGTACCCACCCAAAACGGGTTGCCATTGTCTGCCGTGACCATGAGCACTGCGGCCGGGGCATCGGGGTGATCCGGGCGGTGCGCAGCGATGTAGAGGGTGTCGTTCCACCAGTCGGCGGCGATGGCTTCCATGCCCTGGGCATCCGCAAGTGGCGCCCAGCCTGGCGCCGTGAGGGCATCACCCGGCCACAGGCCCAGCATGATGCCTGCAGGGAGATTGCTTGGCGCGGCGTTGGGCCAATGGTTGCCCACCACGATGAAGCTGCTGCCGCCTGCCGGGGTCAAGGCGCACGTAGTGGTGCTCCCAGCGGCGCCGAGGTCAAATTCAGCGACCGGTCCGTCATCGGGATGGATGCCGAGGAGGTGTCCCCTCCACTGGCCCGTCCTCGGGGCATCGTAAAGCACCCAAGCGGTGGAATCGGCCGTGCGGGTGACGGCGTTGACAGATACGGCGGAGGGGGCGCCGACCGGCGCTTCCACATCGCCGGCGAAGGCATAGGACCACTGGTGATCAAGGGCCGTATCCATCACGGCCAGAAACCCCTTGCGCCCCACAGGACCGCCCGAAGTCCAAGCAGCTTGACCGGGTGCCATCGTGATGTCCGAAGTGGTTTCGCCAGCGAGGACACAGCCCATAGCGTCGACCCACAGGGCGGTGGCCTCGTCCACGCCCTCTGCGCCAAATACCCTGACCTCAACAGAGTCGCCCTCCTGGGCCCACAGCGCAACCGGGCAAGCCAGCAACAGGGTCAAGAGAAGGCGAATAGCGGTCATGGAAAGGCCGTGAAGCGGGCGTATCGTGGTGGTCAAGCGGTGGCGTCGAGATAGGCCGCCCGCATGGTCTTCATCTGTTGGGCGAGTGCTGCGAAGCGGTCCAAGGCGAGCATATTGGCCCCGTCGCTTTTGGCGTTGGGTGGGTCGGGATGGGTCTCGATGAACACGCCATCGGCGCCCGCCGCCACGGCAGTGCGCGCCATGTGGGCGATGAGCTCGGGGCGGCCACCGGTCACACCGGAGGCCTGGTTGGGCTGCTGGAGGCTGTGGGTCAGGTCCATGATGGTGGGGGCGAATCCGCGCATCGCCGCCAATCCGCGGAAATCGACCACGAGGTCCTGGTACCCGAATGTGGTGCCGCGCTCGGTGATCCAAGCGTTGGGGTTGCCGCTCTCATGGACCTTGCGCACCGGGTGCTCCATGGCTTCAGCACTCAAGAATTGGCCCTTCTTGACGTTGACCACCTTGCCGGTCTTTGCCGCAGCCACCAGGAGGTCTGTCTGGCGACAGAGGAAGGCGGGGATTTGCAGGACGTCCACGTGCGCGGCAGCCATGTCGGCTTCGGCAGCGGTGTGGATGTCGGTGGTGACCGGGATGCCCATCCGCTCGCGAACCGCTGACAGAATGGCCAGGGCTTTTTCGTCACCGATGCCCGTAAAACTGTCCATGCGGGAGCGGTTGGCCTTGCGGTAGCTGCCCTTAAAAATCAACGGCAGGTCCAGCGCCGTGCACGTCTCCATGAGGGACTCCGCAATGCGGAAGGCCATGTCCTCCCCTTCGATGGCACATGGCCCCGCGATGATTTGAAGCCGTTGGCCTGCCGTCCATCCGGAGCTCTGAAGGTTGCGTTCCATGGTGCGAAGGTCGTGAAGGGTCAGAAGGATTGATGCCAACGCAGCCCCAAAGCCATGCGCCCACCTTGTCTCGGCACCGCCAACCAATGGGTAGAAACCACCAGCGCACCGCCAGGCTGTCCCTGGCGCACCGCCACGGAGGGCAGGGTGAAATTCAACGGGATGAAGGTTCCGCCCCAGCCGCCATAACCCAGCCCCACGGCGGTTTGGACCGCTCCCCTGCCGCTCCGGCGCACCACTTCCACCTGTCCACGAGGTGCCCAGGCGACCGACTGTGCGTTCAACGCCCACGTAACACCGGGATTGCGCAGTGCTTCACGCTCCCACGAAAAGCAAAGGGTGGATGGCATTCTGCGCTTAAAAGACCCCATCAGCGTGTCGCTCTGCATGACGTCGCTGAAATCTGGCGTGCCCTCCGTGATCAATGGCCACCCTTGGGTGAAAAATGCGGTGTCCACCCGCTGGTAGACGCCTTCGCGGAACTTGGCGCTCCCCCAATCCCGGATGGCCACCGACCAACGGTCTTTGCGTCCCGCTCCCCCATCTGCCTCTTCTATCGACAACCCGAGGTCCAGCCCCAACAGTGTCCCCACGCCAATGGGCTTGATTTGCTGAGCGTCCAGGTCCATTGCCAGCGCTTCATCATCCCAGGTGTACTCGCTGCGCGCCCGGACATAGAAGGATCGGTATTGGTGCATCTCACCGACGTTGACGCTCCATTGCATGGTCACATCCACCGGGAGGTTCCCCACCGATGAGCGGTGGGTCCGCACCCCACCCACTTTGAGACTGGTGGCCGAAACACCGGAGAATTGGGTCCCGCCCAAGAAGCCACCCGATTCCTGTTCGGCTGAACCATGGGGGCCAAACATCAATCGGGCCGCGCCAAAACTCCACTCAGCATTCGCCATTTGCTGTTGCTCCAAGGCCACTGTGGTGTGCCACCGCCCCCGCTCCGGCAGGGGCAAGATGTCTGGAGAAGGCAAGGTCAGGGCGATGCCCATTCGCGATGAACCTCCCCCCATCGCGATCCTCTGTTTGGAGGTCAACAAGGTCATCTGATTGACAGGACCTGAAATGTCCCCGCCAAAAGCAAGGCCTGCCAAGATGAACTTATTGGCTGCTGTCGACGCCCATTGCTGCTCAGAATAGACGGTGAAATCGATGATCGATGGAGCGGAAATGGTATCGGTGGGGGCCGCTTGCAACAAGAGCGGGCAGATTGCCCAAAGACCAAGAAGTGCAGATATAGGACGGTTCATTCAACAGATATGATGGCGTCACCAGTGAGGTGACCCTGAATCACAACGCATTGATCCGTATTGAATTGCGCCACGCCCTCAGCGGTTTCCAATACCACTTCTGCCACCATGCGGGCACCCTGACGCAGGGCCATGAAGTGCGGCTGCATCAATTCAAAGGTGGCTTCCGAAAGCGTCGGCTCCGCTCCGCCTGTGCCAGCAGCGATCTCCACATCAGCAAACTTCCACCACTCGGGGCCAAAGATGACCGCCAGCGCAGCCTGGTTTTCCGACAGGTCGACCAGTTTCAATTTCAACAAAGCGCCCACGGGCAGGGTGTTTTGAACCGTGAGATTGAGCTCCCCGCTGAATTCCACGCCATCGGGAGGAACCAATGCCAAAGTATCGCGCAGCACAGCCCGTGCACCCGAGACCGCAAGGGGTGCGGTCAATGTCGCCTCAAGACGGGGCAACTGGGTCAAATCCACCCGGTCATATCCCCCCGACACGTCGCCTATGGGATTGACTTCGAGCTCCACTGCGGCAGTCACCCCATCTGGAATAGAACCCAGGAAGGACGACAGGTTGCTTCCACTTGACCCCCATTCAATTTGGGCCAAGGCAGGACTGATGGTCCAATCGTCCATGGCTGTGCTGCCGGCCAGCGTCGCCCTGGGGACGAGCACGCCTGTGCCGAGGGAGGCGTCCACCAATGCGCTGGCGGTCATTTCGCCGTCCACACTGTCGAGACGGTTCACCTCGGTCAAGGCCACATTGAAATCCAATCCTGTGGTGTTGCGCACCTCGAGGGCCAATTCCAATGACGTCCACCCCACTTCCAGTTCCTGCAATGGCTCCATGGCATCCAACAGAACCGTATCCGAAAATGCAATGACCTGGGGGTCAAATCGCCCCTCTACCTGCGCCACTTCAATGTCAGACAGCGCGACTTCCAGTGACAGGACATCGCTGCCAAATACCCCGATCTCCTGCTCGGCATCCAACGGTGTGGCCACATCCCATTCGGTTTTGAGGCGGTTAAACTCCAAATTATCGGGGCCATCCAAGTCCAAGACGACACCAGTCAAATCCAACCAAGCTTCTGCCGTATCGCCCTCCACGGAAAGGATCACTTCATTTGATCCCCCATTGTTGCTTGGGGGAAATGTGGCGCCCGTGAGGCGATAGCGGAGCACCAGAGGACCATCAACCGTGCTGGCCACAGCTACCCTCAATAGGCCTGCACCCAAACGCACCCTCCTCAACCCCAAGTTGGGGGCCGTCAAAACAATGTCCTCCTCTTCCTGCCAGACGGCGGTGCCCGGTGCAATGGGGATGGGCCCTCCGATAAAGGGCAGCGTGAACGACTCCGACCACATCGTATCCAATTCAGGGAGCAGGTCATCGGCATCAAACAGGTCCAATTCAGTCGACGCCATCAAAGTCAATCCCACATCGCCTTCGGTCCAAAGCGTGTCCGGAACCAGGTCGGCCCAAGCGAGCGTATCGCCGAGCAAAATCACATCCTCCAAGGGCACCCGCCAAGTGATGGGCTCAACCCGGCATCCCACCAAGCCCACGACAGCGAACGAAACCAACCAGAATATCCGCTGAATGCCGTTCATGGAGCCGGTTTTTTCCACGGCTCAAAACAAAGAAACACCGCCATACCGAGCGGAAACACCGCGGGGTGAAAAGCCTGTATGCTCAAACCCTGCGGCGCCAAACTGAGCAAGGCCGTGCCCCCCGCAGCCAGTCCCATGATCCGACCCAAACGGCGCTTCCACCGGGGGGCTTTGTCTGTCAAACCGGGACCGATCAACTGCAAGGGGAAGGCCCAAAGCACATTGAGGTTGAGCCGGGTGTCGGCATGGTCCGTACACAACCATAAAAAAGCCAGGAGGGCTCCGGTCAGGCCGGTCAGAACGGGCAATACCAGTCTCAGCCACCGTTTGCCCAGCAGGGCCTCCAATGCACACAACAACAAGACGCCCCACCCCATTGAACCTGGCCAACCTGGGCGGTCAGGAGCCACTGGCAGCATGCTCGGCAGGAGTTCGCGTCGCGTGAGGACCAGTGGCCGCTCTTGCATGGTTTGCGCGTCCATGACCACCTCCTCCAACGCGACGGCGAGGTGGTCCGGAAGGAATGTATCTCCGCACTTGCCCAAAGGCTGGTCAACCGGCAAACCCAAAACCAGATCAATGCCGAACCTTGTCAGGGGAATCCCGCCCAATTTTGCCCGCAGCAGATCGCGGAATGTGCTGTCCTTCCGGTCCACGCAATCCACCGTCAACCGCGACCCATAGACTGCCTCAAGCACGGTGATGACCCGCGTGGCACAGTTGTCGTAGAGAAAGAGGTAGCGGTAGTCGCGGTGGTCGGGGTGGGCGTTGGCCAGGAGGTAGGCATCGAGCCGGGCAATGTCCTCGGAACTGAGGGCGAGTTCTTGCTCCTCTACGCCCCTTCCGCTGCGGATGTACTCCTCGAGGAAGCCGCCGAATGTGGCCGTGCTCAACGAGTAAATCAGCTCTCCCTGGATGAAGCGCAGGTAGAATCCATCGCTGAATTGAAAGGTCCCAAAGTTGTAGACGCGGTCCAAGGGCGGATCCGCTGCGAGGTCTGTGATGCGGAAGGCGGTGTGGCCAAATGCACTGTAGAGTTCCGTGCCTGGACTGCAGGTCAACACACTGGCCTTTGCCGCATCGGTGAATTCCCGCAACGGGGCATCCGGATCGGGTGGAAAAGGCACCGCTTGCCCCACCACGCCATAGGTGGTGGCCAAGCACAACAAGAGGAGGATTCTTCCCTTCACGACGGCAAGATGGTGCCGGAGAACGGCATCTCCACAGGTCCCGACAACCAAGCGCGCTTTTCGCCCTCCAAGACCACACCCAAGTGCCCCCCTGGCGCGCTAAACTTGAACGCTTTTCCCCCAGAGGCCCAGCGCAATACAGCCGCCGCGGCCACGGTGCCACTGCCGCAACTGAGGGTTTCGCCTTCCACCCCTTTTTCGAAGGTCCTGATGGCGTGGCGGCCAGCCGCATCGGGTGCATTGGCCACGACGTTGACATTGACCCCCTCTGGTGCGAAGTCGGCATGGTGCCGCAGCGGATCGGCGAGTGTCACCAAGTCAAGGTCAGGCAGATCTTCAGGAGCCATGCCCAGGACGAGGTGTTGGGTCCCCGAGTGCACAAAGGCACCATGGGGTGTGTCCTGAGGCGG
The DNA here is from genome assembly GCA_002389295.1 of Flavobacteriales bacterium UBA4474. GTDB lineage: Bacteria > Bacteroidota > Bacteroidia > Flavobacteriales_D > Sanyastnellaceae > UBA8752. Next base: position 8,547 of record DGOE01000014.1, read on the forward strand.
TTCCTTGAGGTGGAGGTCCACGCAGGGTTCGTTTTCTACCCAATGCCCCTCGTGCAGCCCATCGGTCGCCCAGAAGCGCGCCGCGTTGACCTCGCCATCCATGAGGCTGCGCCACCAGGTGAAGGCCGCCCGGGCTCCATTGCCGCAAAAGGCCTCCGAGCCATCGGGGTTCAAGAACGTCAATCCGAAATCTGCTCCTTCGCGCCCTGCGGTCAGCAGCAACACACCGTCGGCGCCGATGCCGTGCCTGCGGTTGCACCAACCCGCTACCGTGTCACTGACAGGCCGCTCCTGGGCGCCTTGGCCCCGCCAATCCAAGGCGATGAAGTCGTTGCCCGCAGCGTCGAGTTTGACGAAATCCATGTTCGAAAGTACACCTTCGGATTCGCAGACGGAGGCTCATTTTCGGTTGATTCCGCTATATTGACTTGATGCCCAAACACTTCTTCAATACGAAGGTCCTGCTCGGCGCCGGCTTGCTTGCCTTGGGTGCCCCGCCGTTGGATGCCCAGGTTGATGTCTACGACGCCCGCCTCCCGTTGCCCGTGCTGTTTCTGCACGGCATGAGCGGAGATGCGAGCAGTTGGGGCGAAATGGCCAGCTTGCTCAGCAACAGTGCCGGACTGACGGAAGGAGCCGAACTCAAGTACTGTCTCAATGGCGATGGCTCATCCGGCTCTTCGACATTGGACGAGGTCTTGCCCTTTACGGCCCTGCCGACTGCGCATGCGGATTTCTTTCGGATCAATTTCGAATGCAACTCCGGCGGCACCTGTTGGTCCAACTCCTCCTCGAATTCGGATGGCATCTTTAGCGGGCAAGCGGCAGCGGCCAAGCAAGGCCTGGCCGTAGCCGACGCCATTGCCGAGATCCTCGACGCTACAGGCGCCCCTGAGATTGTCCTTGTAGGCCACAGCATGGGCGGCCTCGCGGCCCGCGAATACTTGCAGAATCCGGAGTATTGGCCCGTCGACGCGCAAGGCAATGCCCACCACCACGTGGCCAAGCTCGTCACCTCAGGCACACCCCACAACGGCAGCAACTTCACGGTAGGCTGGCTGGAAGACCTCGGGGACCTGTTTGGCTTCGACATCGAGCAGCGCTCCGACGCCGTGCGGGATTTGCGCACCAGCTATTTCTACTCCGGAGACCCCGGGGTGTACCTCTTTGGTGGCCTGGAAGACAACTGGGTATTGTGGGACTTCCTGTTCCAAAATTTCTGGAATGTGGACGTCAATTGCGACGGTGATGAAGGAGACAACATCATTGGCCTCAACCAGAAGCCCCTTTCAGACGACCTCGAGTTTGCCTTCATCACCTCCTACGACGATGGCATCGTCTCTTCCTTCAGTTCTGATGCGATGGTGTCGATGTACAATCCCACCCACCGCGAGCGCTTTTTCGTCAGCGGCGTCTTTCACACGTCCATGAATGACGAACTGGGGCTGACCCTGCAGGGCATGGATGAGCCGGATGATATCGCCACAGCTTACCCGATTACCCCGGGACAGACCATTATGGGTTTCACCTCTCCACAAGGGGTCGATGCGGCCTTCCCCTCCGAGGACCGCGACGTATACGCCATCGCCGTGACCGAGGAGAGCATCGCCACGCTGGACACCCTGTGGTTTGGATCGGGACTGCTCGAGGCCAGTTGGCTCGACGCCCAGGGCAATTTTTTGGGCAATGCTCTGGCTGCTGACGGTGTCACCTTGGATCCCGGTACTGCCCACCTGCGGATCACCACCTCACCGACCACCGTCGTCACCAACCACCTGTTTACCGCAGCCCTGGCACCTGCACCTGTGCCTTGCCCCGCAGACTTGGACCAAAGCGGCCTGGTGACTGCCAACGACGTGCTGCTCGCCCTCTCGCAATTTGGGTGCTCCGATGCCGACTTCCCCGAAGGCTGTAACTCCGATGTCGACGGCGATGGCATCGTTGGGGTCAACGACATCCTGACTGTGCTGAGCTTGTTTGGCACCAATTGCTGAACAGGCAAGGCATTGGCAAGTGCTTCAAGGAATTGAACGGCTGAGATGTATGCCGTCTTGTGCACCGTGGTCATCCTTCTTTGTATCCAATCATGTCATGCCGGTAAAAGCAAAATGCACAGTGCTTGCGCTGTTATTTTCTCGGAAGGATGCCCCTCCCCTGCGCTTATCAT
>DGOE01000156.1 GCA_002389295.1 Flavobacteriales bacterium UBA4474
CCGGTCCTCTATGGACCAGGCCCATCCGCCCCGAGCACCGTGCCGGGACCATCCAATCCAACGCAAATCCAGTTGGCCCGCCGTTAAGTTTCCGGCCAATTGGTCTGATACCGCCCTGCGCTCAGCGAGCGTCCAGGTGGTCTCACTTCCAAACATGTCCAGGAGCCGGGTGCCATCGAGCAGCGGCGTCTGAATGTTCACGCCCCCCTCAAATCCGCTCATGAACCTCACCCGCCCTGACTTCCGCATGGCCCTGCGGGCGCGGCGGCTGAGCGAATCGCGTTCGGCCTTTGTGCTCCAAACGCGGTCTGTGTATGGCTTGTCGGAGGCCAACAATGACATATTGACCCCAATGGCATGGTGCCCCACTGCCGTAATGCCGGGAATGGGACTGCCGAGCAAATCCACACCAGCTTGTGCCGCCACTTGCTGGGGACACAACATCAACATCAGGCTTAGCCGCACCAGAAAGCCAAAGCCTTGTGGCCGGATCATCGAGAACATGGCCTTAAAGTACCACCCTCCAACCGAAAATATCCTCGCCCCTTCCGCGGCGGATATCATCCAGCGACTTGGCCAAGTCGGGCATCCACCTCCACCCCTCCACTGGCGGGAGGTCGCGGTCACCTGAGGCAAATCCTATGGTTTCAATGGCGGTCATGGTGGCGGCTGTGCCGACCCCAAAGGCCTCAGTCAGCGCACCGGATTCGGCTGCCGCCTTGAGCTCGGCCACGGGGACCTTGCGCTCCTCAATTTCCATCCCCTTTTGGGCAGCCAGACGCAACACAGAATCACGGGTCACGCCCGCCAGCACCGTATCACCCAAGCTGGGCGACACCAGCTTTCCATCCATGACGAACATGACATTCATGGTGCCGCTTTCCTCGATGTATTTGTGCTCGACGGCATCCGTCCACAAGATCTGGTCGTAGCCTTGCTCCCGGGCCATGGCCGTCGGCTTGAGGCTTGCCGCATAATTGCCGGCTGCCTTGGCATAGCCCGTTCCACCCGGCGCTGCCCGCGTGAAGGCCGTTTCCACTTTCACCTTGACGTTGCCCTTGTAGTAGGCCCCCACTGGGCATGAAAAGATCATGAACCGGTAGTTGGCACTGGGCTTTACACCTACGTGGGCCTCTGAGGCAAACATGAACGGGCGGACGTATAGCGAACTTTCATTGCCATCGGGAACCCAATTCTTGTCTGTTTTGACCAGCTCGGTCAAAGCGCTCAAAAACAACCCTTCATCTACCGAGGGCATGCACATGCGCTCGGCACTTTCGTTGAACCGACGGATATTCTCCATGGGCCTGAACAGGGCCACTTCGCCATCGGGCTGGCGAAACACTTTCATGCCTTCAAAAATGGCCTGACCATAGTGCAGCACCATCGCTGCTGGACTCATGACCAAATCACCATATGGCTCAATGGCCCCAGCACTCCAACGTCCGTCTGCGAAATCCATCCTGAATTGGTGATCGGAAAAAACACTTCCGAAAACAGGGTTATTCAGGTCAACCGAATCCAATCTCGATTCGGGTGAGAGATGTATATCAAAAAGGGTCGTCGTCATCATGGGCCTGTCATTTAGGTCACTCCTAGCACAATGCAAAAATACGCACCGGAAAAATGAGTCAAACAGCTATAAATCAGCGTGCTTGACCGAACAGGAATCGGTTTGGACTCACCAATCCCGACTGAACTGCATACATCACAACCGAAGCTGTGTTGTTTACGCCCAGTTTTTGGAGGATGTTTCGCCGGTGGGTGGTCACCGTGTGCGTGCTGACAAAAAGGCGCTCAGAAATCTGCGGGTTGGTAAAACCCTCCGCAATCAGCCGAATTACTTCCAATTCTCGTTTACTTAAACTCACCCCGGCACAGCTCGGATCTACCACGTCCAGAGACTCCAAGTCAATGCCCTCCTCGCGGATGGCCTCCAAAATCTGACCACAATAAAATTTGCGGCCCCGGTGCGTTTCCTTCACCGCTTCCACGATTTCCAGCAGGTCACAGTCCTTTTTGACGTACCCATCGAGGCCAGCGCGCAAGGCGTGTACCAACGTGGTGCCCGTTTGGGCGTCCGTCAATGCCAGGATGCGCAGGCGGCCTTTGGCCTTCAATTTCACAATGGTCTCGACAGAAAAGCCGTCCGCCACAAAGTCCAACACCACCACATCTGGAGAAAAATGATCCACCAGTTCCATCAACTCCCCCTCGTTGCGCGCATGCCCAACCACCTCGTCCAGGCCGTGGGACCTGAGCGTGGCATGCAGGCCACAAGAGGCCAATTCATGGCTATCGGCGATGAGGATGCGGGGCATTTCCTTATTCAGACTGAATCCAGATAACAAAATTACATGAATCGTACGGACTTCACATCCCCCGAAATACCCAACGGGTTGTAATCTTCAACAACGGGTTTGAACCTCCAAAATGAGGCCGTCAACAGCTGCTACGGTTTCCGGAAACACAGCCTGGGCCTCTTTGAGTAAATCCTCTGGCCCCTCGTATCGGGCAGAAACATGTCCGATCACCAACTGCCCCACCCCGGCCTCCAATGCCAGCCGCCCAGCCTGCCGCGCCGTGGTGTGGTAGGTCTTTTCGGCCCGCGCCTTCATGGCATCCAAAAAGGTGGCTTCGTGGTAGAGCAAGTCCACCCCCTTCACCCATTCGGCGACCTGCTTCCAGTATCGGGTGTCTGCCGCAAAAGCATAACTCCTTGAAGCGGGGACGGGGTGGCAGGCATCCGCAAACAAGATCTGGGTGCCATCTTCTCTGTGGACGTCCTCACCGCGCTTGAGGGCGAGCACCTCCGAAGGTTGCAAGTCCCACTTGCGCACCTCCGCCCTTTTGACCCCGGGCTCGCGCGGTTGCTCGCGCAGCAGAAATCCCGTCGTGGGAATCCTGTGCCGTACAGGAAAACTCTCGAGGCGCACCGAACCATCTTCAAACAAGACCTCGGGCGCCTCGGTGGAGGTGGGATGAAAAATAATGGGGAAGCCACGCACCGTTTCGCCGGCGGCTTCCTGGGCGGCCAAAAGGCCTTGCAGTGCAGGGGGGCCATACAGGTGCAAGTCGCGGGTCCTGCCCAACAGGTTAAACGTGGAGATCAGGCCGAATAGACCAAAATAATGGTCTCTGTGCATGTGGCTGATCGCAATGTGGTCGATGCGCATCATCCGGATGCGCCCATGCCTCAGGGCGATTTGCGTCCCTTCTCCGCAATCAAACAAAAACTGCTTTTCATGCACATTCACCAATTGCGCCGTCGGATTTCGACCGGGCAAAGGCAAGGCTGCTCCACAGCCCAGAATGTGCACATCAAACCTCAAAGGCCCGCGGGCACCCGATCAGCGAACAGAAGTAACCCGGAGAACCTCTCTTCCTTTGGCAGAAACCAACTCGAGAAAGTACAGGCCTTCAGGCAAGCCGTCGACCACGACCTCTTCGCGAGAAGAACGCGGCGTCCATTCGCGCAGACGCTGGCCATCTGCTGACCACAAGGTCGCCTGGCTGCCTTCCGCTCCGGTCAAGGTGAACTGGCCATTGTGCGGGTTTGGAAATACTGCAGGTGCCGTGACTTCCATCTGTCCGATGCCATCCACTTCACCCAAGATGGGGAATGGGAAACCCGAAAAACTAAAGGGCGTCGCCAATGGGAAACCAAAGACCGTGGCCCAGACCTGGACCTCGAGGCTCAGCATGAATTCACCTGCCACAGTAGGGACTCCCGTAAAGGCCGCACAATACTGCCCCCCACCCAAGAACGTGCAAGGGTCCACGCAATCACCCAAGTTGTTGCATGCGTAGCTCAAGCCCGCATCAATGAAGTCAAGCGTATCCCCTGAAATCGTATCCACCAACAACACTGATGAGATGACGACGGAATCAATGGGGGCATCCAATGGTGTCTCCGGCACGACCTCTGAAGCGAATGACGGCACCAACAAGTGCACATCATCGGCGTAGTCCAAGCCCAACTCAGCGACATCGAAAAAAGTCTCGACGCCATCTGGAGCCAAGCCCCAAGGCTCCGCGCCAAAATCAACTTCTTCGGGGTCACACTGCGCAAAACTGGCACCTGCGGCCATCAAAAATGACGCCACCAGGGCGAAACGAAACGAATAAAAGTTCATAGGTATGGGTTGATTCAGAGATCGCGTTCGACTTCTTCCATGAAGACGAATTCAATGGCTTCGTCCACGGTAGGGACGATTTTAAGGACATTGTCCAACTGACTGATAGAAACGAGCTTGGCGACTGTAGGTTGGAGGCCACAGAGCACAAAGGTGCCCTGCGCATCCCGACAGCCCCGGTGCCCAATCAAAACGGCACTCAATCCACTGGAGTCAATGTACCGTGTTTCGGAAAGGTCAAGGACCATGTTGCGGTGCCCCTCCTTGTTGGCGAGCACGAGTTCACCTTTGAGTTCAGGAGCGCAGAGGGCATCCAGCTTCTCCACCTTGGACGTCACGACGACCACCTTCTCCTGCTTATCGACTTCAAATTTCATGGCACGAATCAGTATCCTCCGAAAATAGGTCAATCCTCCGACCCACCCAATCTCCCGGCAAGCAAGTACAACACAGCCATTCTCACCGCCACACCATTCTCCACCTGGTCCAAAATGATGGCATCTTCACGATCAGCCACCTCTGAAGCTATTTCTACGCCTCGGTTCATGGGTCCTGGGTGCAAAACGATGGGCGCGCTGTCCAGCCGGTCCATCCGCTCTGCAGTCAAGCCATATTGTGCATGATATTCCTCTAGACTTGGGAAAAAGGGCACTTCTGCACCCTGCCTTTCGAGTTGAATGCGCAGCACATTGGCCACATCGCACCACCCGAGCGCGGCATCCATGTCGTGCTCCACCTTCACACCGAGGGACGAAAAGTGCTTCGGAATCAGCGGAACCGGTCCACACACCATCACTTCTGCCCCCAACAATTGGAGACAGCGGACGTTGGACAACGCGACCCTGCTGTGTCGGATGTCTCCAAAGATGCAGACCTTCTTGCCCTCCAAGGTGCCCAACCGCTCTGTGAGCGTAAAGCAATCCAACAGCGCCTGGGTGGGGTGCTCATGGGTGCCATCTCCGGCATTGATAATGGGGACGCCGATTTTGCTGGCCAAATAGTGGGCCGCACCGGGGTGTGGGTGGCGCAAGACCACCATGTCCACCTTCATCGCCAGAATGTTGCGCACCGTATCGGCCAGCGTTTCGCCCTTCTTCACGCTGGACGAAGCGGCAGAGAAATTCACCACATCGGCACTCAGGCGCTTTTGGGCCAATTCAAAGCTCAACCGCGTCCTTGTGCTGTTTTCAAAAAAGAGGTTGGCCACGGTCAGGTCCCGGAGACTCGGTACCTTTTTGATGGGCCGGTTGATCACATCCTTGAATTCCTTGGCCGTCTGAAATATGACGTCCACATCGTCCCGGCTCAAGCCCCTGATGCCCAAAAGGTGTGGATGTGAGAACGACGCCATGCCCTATGTAGGATTGCTTAATTCCACCCTGTCTTCGCCACCGTCGTGGTCTGACCACAACACCTTGACCCGCTGACTGTCCAAACTGTCTACGCTTCTGCCCACATACTTCGCCTCAATCGGCAATTCACGGCTGAACCGCCGATCGATGAGCACCGCCAATTCCATGGTGGTTGGGCGCCCGTGCGCCAACAGTGCATCCATGGCTGCGCGGATGGTCCGCCCGGTATACAGCACATCGTCTACGACGACGACCCGCAATTCTTCCACCGTAAAATTCAAATTGGTCGCCGCAGCCTGCAGGGGCTGGCCGCGCCGCCTGAAGTCGTCCCGAAAGAACGTGATGTCGAGCTCACCGCAACGTGGTCGTGTACCACCGAGGATTTCCTGAATCCGTGTGCTGAGCCGAGATGCCAAGTGAATGCCCCTCGGTTGCACACCAATGAGGGCACTTTCGGAAAAATCTCCGTGCTCCTCCACCAATTGATGGGCGAGGCGATCGAGTGTCAACCGAAACTGAAGTGGGTTGATGAGGAGCTTCGCTGGACCCATGTTGCGGCGCAAAAATAGGCGATAAAAAAAGGGAGACCCGATGGGCCTCCCTTTCTCAATTCATATTCGAGGTTCAGCTTCACGCCTCGCCTTCGTCTTTGGCTTTGTCATCTGCCTTCTTCGCTGCAGGCTTCTTGGCTGCAGGCTTCTTGGCCGCCGGCTTTTTGGCCGCTGGCTTTTTGGCTGCAGGCTTCTTGGCCGCTGCTTTCTTGGCTGCAGGCTTCTTGGCCGC
>DGOE01000134.1 GCA_002389295.1 Flavobacteriales bacterium UBA4474
TGCGTCCTTCTGCAAGACAGGAGGGGGCCAAAAGACCACGCTGTGCGATGTGCGCCATGCGCGCTGGACCCAAGTGTCACCCACCGAATTTGAGTTCTCCATTGTGTCCGATCGGTTTCTGAGAAACATGGTGCGCGCCGTCGTCGGCACGTTGTTGGACGTCGGACGGGGCAGGATGTCTGCAGCAGAGATGAAGGAAGTGATTGCTTCTGGCGACCGCTCTCGGGCGGGGATGTCTGCGCAGGCATGCGGCCTGTACCTTTCGCGTGTGACATACCCCTACTTGGCTCCATGAGTGCCCCTGAGACTACCGGCCGGATATTCGATGCCCAGGTGCTGAAGCGCATCTTGAATCGTGTCGGCCCCTACAAGAGGCGGTTCGTGTTGACGGGCATGTTGGTGGCGCTATTGGCCGGGCTGAGTTGGATCCGGCCTTACCTGATTCGCATTGCCCTCGATGACCACATTGCAGTGGGTGATGCCGATGGATTGCTGGTGGTCTTTTTATGGGTAGTGGGCTTGATTGTGCTGGAGGCTTTCATCCAATTCTACCAGACGTATTGGGCCAATTGGGTGGCCCAAAGTGTGACCTTGGATTTGCGGTCGGAATTGTACAATCACGTGTTAAAGTTCCGCTTGAAGTATTTCGATAAAACACCTGTTGGACAACTTGTTACAAGGCACGTAGGGGACATTGATGGCATTGCTGACGTCTTTTCAAATGGCCTGTTGAATGCGGTAGGGGATATCCTCAAATTGGCTGTCATCATCGGCGCCATGTTGTGGGTTGATGTCCCCCTCACGGCGGTGATTCTTCTGCCCATCCCGGTGCTGCTGTTGGCCACACGCGTCTTCCAAAAAGCCATCAAGAAGGCCTTTGTTTCGGTTAGAAATGAGGTGGCCCGGATCAATGTTTTTGTGCAGGAGCATGTCACCGGTATGGGCATCATTCAGGCTTTTGGAAGGGAAGAGGCCGAGCGCCAAAAGTTTGCCCTGCACAATGCCGCGCACCGGGCGGCCAACATCCGCTCCATCTGGGCCTTTTCCATCTTCTTTCCCATTGTTGAGATGCTCTCTGCGACCAGTGTGGCTTTGCTGTTGTGGTTTGGGGTTGATGGCGTGGCGCAAGGCGAAATGACCTTGGGGTTGGTCTTGCAATTCATCTTGTACGTTTTCATGCTTTACCGCCCCATCCGGCAGCTGGCCGACCGGTTCAATGTGCTGCAGATGGGCATCGTCAACGCCAGCCGGGTGTTTCACTTGCTGGACATGGATGAGTCCTTGCCTGAGCCAACGCTGCAAGAAGCTGTAGCCATTGATGCACTCAACGGGCACATTGTGTTTGATGATGTTTGGTTTGCTTACCAAGACGAGGATTGGGTGCTGAAGGGGGTGAGTTTCGAGGTGCAGGCCGGTGAATGTGTGGCTTTTGTCGGAGCGACTGGTGCCGGTAAGAGCAGCATCATCAACCTGTTGTGCCGTTTTTACGAGTTTCAAAAGGGGACCATCACCATCGATGGTCATGACCTGCGCACGATTCCGCTGGACGTATTGAGGCGCGAAGTCGGGGTCGTCTTGCAGGACGTCTTCTTGTTCACAGGATCGCTGTTGGACAACATCACGCTGTTCGAGCCGGAGATCCCGTTGGGGTTGGTGGAAGAAGCGGTAGATGCAGTTGGGGTGAGGGGATTGATTGAGCAACTGCCTGGAGGCCTGCAGTATGATGTGAAGGAGAGGGGGGTCATGCTTTCGACGGGTCAGCGTCAGCTCATAGCGTTTGTTCGCGCCTATGCGCAGCGGCCAGGGGTGCTTGTGCTGGATGAGGCGACGAGTTCAATCGATCCGGAGAGTGAGTTGATGATTCAATCGGCTACGGCGAGGTTGACCGAAAACCGGACCAGCGTCCTGGTTGCGCATCGGTTGTCTACAATTCAGGACGCCAATCGGATCATTGTGATGGATGATGGCTGTGTTGTTGAATCCGGCGGTCATGTGGAGTTGTTATCGCTGAAAGGTGTGTACAGTAGGCTTTTCGAGATGCAATACGATGTCAACAGCACCTGATTGATAAGTTCATCGAATTATCACTGCCTGGATTACACATTACATGAATACGGCGTGTAATCCGTCGGTATAAAGGGCATTTGGGGCCGTCTAAATCCGATTGATAATGCATGTTGTGGGTCTAGATTTACTCGGACCTAATTACTTGCGCAGCGTGCTCTCATTGCGACCCTCTTACCTTGCCGGAACGTGCCTCCGGAAGCGTCCCGATTCCTTCAGGATTTGGGGCCTCATTGCTTTTTCTTTCTCCTTCGTTTTCCTCTTTGGCTCCTCCTCAGCGAATGCCCAAGTCCAAACCCTCTACGAAGCCAATTTCGATGCCGACTCAGGCACCAGTGGCACTGCCCTCTCTGGTGCCAGTCCCGACGCTTGGTCTGCTACAGAGACCGGAGGCGGTACGATGTCCATTTCTGAATGGACCTCGCCTGTAGGTGACTCACGTTTTGAATACAGGTCCGGGCCGGATCAAAACGTCAATTACAGCTGCGTCTGGCAAAGTGAAGCGATACCTGTTGTTGATTACAGCGGACTTCAGCTTAGTGTTTATGGTGATTCTGAGGTGCAAAATGGCAATAATGTGTGGACGGCCGAATTGTCATCTCCCAATGGTTTGCTCAATGGCGCAGCTGCTGTTTCATTGCCTCTAACGGGCGGGGTGTTGGCATTTGATTTCGCTCCGCATGCGGGTGAAACGGAAGCAGTCTTTGTCATCAACTTGTCTTATGGCGTTAAGAACAAATCGTACTTTCTGGACGACGTGGTGCTCACCGGGGTGTTTTCATGCCCTGATGCTGATGCAGACGGCATTTGTGATGCGGATGATAATTGCGGCGATACGGCGGCGTGTAACTACCAGGACCCGGCCAATGGCGCGTGTCAATATGATGATGCGTGCGGTGTATGTGGCGGTTCCGGAACGGACGCGGATGAGGATGGCATTTGTGATGATGTGGACGATTGTGTGGGGGCCTATGATGCTTTGAATGTGTGCAATGGATCCTGTTTAGCAGATGCGGATGGGGATGGTATTTGTGATGATGTGGACCCGTGTGTCGGCGTCATTGATGCTGTCGGCGTGTGCAATGGAACTTGCGCCGAAGACCTCGATGAGGACGGTGTATGTGATGATGTGGACCCGTGCATAGGTGAATATGACGCTTGCGGAGTGTGCAATGGAAGTGGTCCTTCTGGTGAATGTGGTTGCGACCCCATTGCTCCCGGTGATTGCGATTGCAATGGCAATGTCGAAGACGCGATTGGCGTATGTGGGGGATCCTGCACCGCTGATGCGGATGCGGACGGAGTGTGTGATGATGTGGACCCTTGTGTGGGCGTCTATGATGCCTGTGGGGTGTGTAACGGCGACGGCGTGACGTGGTCGATGGTCACGAATCCTTTGCCAGGCTGGACACAGCAGGTATTCACCTTCGAAGCGACGGCTGTGGATACGGTTGGTTTGGTGGACATCACGCTGGTAGCCACTGGGGGCAATCCTTCCAACAACTGGGCTTCGGATGTTTTGGTGGCCATTGTGGACCCCAATGGAAACGGGGTCCAATGGGGAGGGTATAACGTCTTCTCTTATGGTCTCGGATACACCGACATCCAAGATTGGCCCCTGTCGTGGAACGAGGGTGCAGCTGCAGGTTCACCTTGGACAATCACGGTTGATGTGTCTGCAGGAAACCTATTCGGAACGGGTATTTGGACGGTCCGCGTGGCCAATGGCTCGGACATTGGCAACGCCGACATGGTCTACGACATGGACATGTCTTTTGTGGACATGTGCGAAGAAGGTGCGGGTTGCACAGACAGTGCGGCCTGCAATTATGACAGTGAGGCAGTGGTGGATGATGGCACGTGTGCATTTAACCCTATTGGGGATTGTAGCTGTGCTACGACTGTGTCTTCGGCGGAGTCCCTGGTGGGGGGCGCATCGGGCGTGCCGGTTGTGTTCAACGGATCGGGTTCCCTTGGTTATGTGGAGGTGGACTTGGCCTTTACGGGCAACAACAGCACTTGGGCATCAGACCTCATGTTTACCCTGACCTCACCTGCAGGAGACTGTATACAGGTCGGCGGATTCAATGTGAATTCAGGCTGCGCGTCTGCGGCCGGAGGGGCATCGTGGCCGCTGAATTGGAGGCAGGTGTACAGTGGCAATTACTCAGCCTCTTTGGACCTCTCCGATGCCGCGTTGTACGGGGACGGGGATTGGACGCTTCAGGTCTGGAACGGATTTGACAGCAGTACGGAAGTGACCTTCGATGCAAGCTTCAATTTCATCGGGATTTGCGCGGATGGAGCGATTGTAGGGTGCACCGATGCCGAGGCATGCAACTACAATGCCGATGCTGCGGTGGACGACGGGTCCTGCCAATCGTTGGATGCCTGCGGCGAGTGCGGTGGTGACGGAGGGTCTTGCTCGGGCTGCACGAGTCCTGCTTCATGCAACTACGATGAGAATGCCGTGGTGGACGATGGCTCTTGCACGCCGGTCATCGACCCTGTGGTGGGCTGTTGCAGCTACACCATGGAGAGTGAAGTAGACCTTGCGGGTACCCAATATGAAGTTTGGAATGTCGAGGCCAGCGCCATTGGCGGCATAGGGTTGTTTACGTTGACCGTCGACTTTGCCCCGACAGGCAGCATGAGGAACTGGGTGTCCGATATCCTGATCAGCTTCATTGACCCCAATGGCAACTGCTACTACTTCGGTGGAAATCCTTGGACAGAGGAGGGCAATTTGAGCCCTTACATGTCTTCCAATGGATGTACCTCACTAGGCCCTTCTTGGCCTGAATCTTGGAATACGTCCGTTCCAGGAACATACAGCGCTACAGTCGACCTCACAGGAGCGCCCATGTCCGGATCGGGCATGTGGGAAGTGGGCATTCACAATGGCGACATCAATACCTCTCCTGCGGAGTACTCGTTTATTTCTTGGACGGCAGAAGGGATGTGTTTTGTCGAGGGCTGCACCGTTGAAGCCGCCTGCAACTACACACCCAACTGGACGGTTCCTGCCGACAGTATCTGCGTCTACCCGCAGCTTTGCGAGGAGTGCAACCTCGATGGATCGGTCACCCTGCTCGATGCAGACGGCGATGGCATCTGCGACAGCGATGAGGTGCCCGGTTGCGACGATGTGGCCGCTTGCAATTACGATGAGCTGGCTACCGAAAACGACGGCAGTTGCTACTACTGCTCTTGCGCAGGTGACAACATCACCTCGGACAACCTGCTCTACGGCCTGGAAATCGACACCATCGCCACGGATATCGGTATCCTCTCGGACGGTACGGACCTCACAGGCTATTCTACATACCGTCTCTACGTCACCATGCCCAACGCCGACGACTTCATGAGCTCGGTGAGCGGGGACCTGACAAATCCCGCTCATTTGAGCACGACGACCGCCTTTTATCACAATGAAGTTGGTGCAGCAACACCGAATGGTATCAATCCAGTTTTGTATTCCTCATACCCGGCGTTGCCATTTGATTCATGGGTGACGATTGGTTTGGACCAGCAGCCGAATGCGGCAGCTGGAGAGGCTGCTGTTGCTACTGTTCAAGTCGCTGGAAATCCGTGGGTCACCAATTTTGACCCCGGTTCAGGCGTGTTGGGAGCAAGTATTGTTATCGATGATGCTTTTGGGGGTTCGTGGTATGCCCTGAATGGAGATGCCAATGGCGTGGCGGGGACCGACTTGAAGGTGCTGATTGCCCAAGTCACGACAGATGGTGATCTGTCGGGGCAGCTTTTCTGCCAAGTCTTTCCCAATGGCGTTGGCGCCGATCAAGACCTGTTCAACTTGTTGTTTGAGCCGGGGAATGCGTGCGGATGCACCGATGTGAATGCGTGCAATTATGATTCAAGCGCAGATTACGATGATGGCAGTTGTTATCTGCCGGATGCGTGCGGGATCTGCGACGGTCCGGGTGCCATCTATGAATGTGGCTGCACGGACATCCCCGAAGGCGACTGCGATTGCAACGGCAATGTGCTGGACGAATGCGGGGTGTGCGGAGGATCAGGTATACCCGTGGGGGACTGCGACTGCAATGGCAACGTGCTGGATGAATGCGGGGTGTGCGGAGGTGCGGGCATTCCCGCTGGAGATTGCGATTGCTTCGGAAACGTGCTGGATGCGTGTGATGTTTGTGGAGGAACGGGAGTGGATGTCGATGCCGATGGCATCTGTGACGATACAGACAACTGCACCGATACGGCTTCCATGAGCTATGCCGATGAAGGCAACATAGGTTGTCTCTATTTCGGATGCACGAATCCGGATGCCGACAACTACGACGCTGATACCACTATAGTTGGTTGTGAACTCGGCGTGGACCAGTGCTGCATTTTTCTGGGCTGCACCGATGGTGTGAGCACGGATGGTACGCCGCCGGCGTGCAATTATGACCCCCAAGCCAATAGCGACGACGGGACGTGTGAGTACACATCTTGTGCGGGTTGCACGGATGGGTCGGCTTGTAATTATGATCCGGATGCGCTGATTGATGTGGGGTGCGACTACAGTTGCCTCGGTTGCACCAATCCTTGCTCAGGCAATTATGATGTTACTGCGACGATGGATGATGGCAGCTGCCAACCTGTTCTTGGATGCACGGATGCAGCAGCATGCAACTATGACGCTTGTGCGGACTTGAATTATGGGTGCGACTATTTGGATGCGTGTGGCGTCTGCGGAGGCAGTGGTATTCCCGCTGGGGAATGCGATTGTGATGGGAATGTGTTCGACGAGTGTGGTATTTGTGGAGGAAGCGATTTCAATGGGAATGGTGAATGTGACTACCCTCCAGGTTGCACAGAAATTGGGGCTTGCAACTATGATCCGGAAGCCAATTTCAATGATGGGTCCTGTGACTACTGCTCATGTGACAGCACATTGGTGTTGCCGGACGCTTCTGATTTGACCGTGGGTACGATGGATGGTAATACAGGTGGTTTTGCCCTTGCAGGAGATATTGGTGGGGCATACCCTGACGTGATGTTGACCGATCCTGCGGGATGTTTTGAATACAAAGTGGGAACGGATGAGTGTGGAACCCTTTCGTCGGTGTCGGTGCTGACGCCCGGTACGCAGGTGGTGACGGTCAGTGTCATTTACGAAGGTGATACAGTGACAGCTGCATCGACTTTGACTGTTGTGGAGCCTGCTGTGGTGGAGGCATGCTTCGATCGGGCGGCATGTAACTTCAATCAACCACCGCCTTGTCATTACCCCGGAGAACAAGGAGACTGCAACGCGCCATCAGATGGATATGCCTATTTCAAGACGTTGAACCCGACAGGCTCGGGGTGCGTGTGCGATTCAATGCTGGGGACAACGGTGTGGTTTGAAAGTTTTGGGTCGGATGGTGCTGCTTTACAGCAGAGTGCGATGGTGCCCGTTACTGACGGTATGATTGAATCGGGTTATGGCTATGATGGAGCGACAGGCACGAATGATGTCGGCCCTGACAATCCTGAGTGGAGCTTGGATGTGAATTCGGCTGACTTTGTCGCCGACAACCCCACCTATTGGGGAGTCAAGCACGAAGGAGCGAATGCATATTTCTCGGGATTGGAGTTGAATGGTTCCGAGCTGGGATGGGTCAGCCGAATTATTAATATGACGGACGAAACGGGTGTCTTTGGCAAATTGGCGTTACAGTCTAAGGTCAAGGGAATCGGAACCGGTGTTTCGGATCAGATGCAGGTCAATGTGCTTTCGGGTGGAGCTGTTTACGAAGGCAGTGTGATTACGGGAGATTCCTTGACATCGGAGTGGAGTGAATCGCTTTCCTCTTTTGTTGATGCCCCAGAAAATGTGCAGTTGGAGATTCGCGGTCTCAACGATGGGATTGGAACGGATGTGCAATTTGATGACGTGACCCTCTTTGGTTGGTATGAGGGCTGTACTGACAGTCGTGCCACCGATTACGATGATTATGCCGCGTTTGATGACGGCAGTTGTACCTATGCTTGGGACACTTGTTGTGCCATGACTTCAGGTTTGCATAATGCGCGAATCTGGTTGGATACAGAAAGCGCTGATGGATCGCCAGACGATGTTCAGTCGGTGGAGTTGTCCTTGAGCCCATCGACGGTTGTGAGGGTGGAGCCGAACGTGGACCTCATCCTTGACAAAGTAGGGGTCGCGGGAGGCCTGCTTTGCGTCAAAGGCCTCGACTTGAAGGCAGGGGCTTCCGTCTTTATACCAGACTCTGTTACCCTGGAAATCGTTGACCCCTTCGATGCGGCCTTGGGCAACCAGGTCAAGGGGCCTGGGCGATTGAAGTTGTCAGGAGGAATGGACTGGTCCAACCTTGACTCTACGGTTAATGTGGCGACGATGCGGGGGATTTCATTGAACCCGGAACATCCCGTGGAGGTGCCACCAGGAAAAGTCCTTGCATTGAAAGGGGACGTTGATTTCCCCATGGAGTCGCCCATGGCGATGAAAGGAAAGGTGAACATTATTGGAGAGGGCAACCGGGCCATACGTGGAAAGTCTCCGAGGTTTGATCACCTCACTGTGGAGCTGTGTGATACCGAGACAGAGGTCACGGTGGAAGTGGAGGATACATTGGCGGTCAAAGACCGCTTGAGCATGGTGCGGGGCAAGCTCAACATGGGACAAAAAGTGCTGCGGTTTGCGTCTGACGATACAGGGACGGGATTGTTGGACCAGGTGCCAGCTGAAGCGCAGGTTACCGGAGAAGGGATTGGCAACATCCCACTGGCGAGAGCAGAGCGCTACATCGGTCCGGATGATGATGGTGTGACCTACTGGGGCGCATCGCTGTATTCGGGTTCTGGAATTGATGGATTGACCGTCTCCTCGCTCAATGGCATCGATGACTTTTATTCCTCGAGCTGGCCCAGCTCAGACTATCCGAACAGTTCATCGACAGTGCTGTTCTGGGATGAAACGACGGGATCCATCGTCACGCCGACAGGAGACAACACCCCCCTAGACACCCTCGGGGGATGTTGGATATACATATATGGCAACCAAACACCGACCATGGCGGTCAATGGTGCTTTGCGGAATCACGGAGTCAATGCACAGAAGCGGTATGCTCTGACCCGCTCGGAGTTTACGGAGGGCGTGTTCACTGGATGGAATTTAACCGATGCGGTGTATTCCGGTTGGAACCTCATTTCAAACCCTTACCAGGCGAGATTGGATTGGCATGTATTGGCCGATGTAAACAGCGCTGTGATTGAGGACCAAGTCGCGATTTACAATACGCAAGACAAATTGTTTGAGCGCTACAGCGCACTTGGCCTGGACTCGCTGCAAGTAAATGGAAGGCGCTACATCGAACCAGGCAATGCCTTCTGGGTTCGTTTGAGGGAAGGCATGACAGCCGATTCTTTGACGGTGCCTGCTTCGGCGATTGACAATGCAGCGGAAGCGGGGCCGTTTGTGCGCTCGGGTGAGGATGAACCTTCGATTTTAATCGAGGTGGAGAATGCCAAAGGCAGCTCTTACTTGAGGGTGAGGACTTCAGAGAACGGCACATTGTCATACATGCACGGGCCAGACATCAGCTTTATCAGTTCGACTGGTGTGGGGATTGGCCAGGTGGCCTTGCTGTCAGGTGGTGCACTTTACGCCGCCAAAATGATGCCGAGGGCATTCGAACAGCCCCTTTTGATTAAATCGACTGCAAACAATGAGTCCGTCATCCGCATTGTGAAAGCGCCAGAGGGTGTGTGCGGAAGCATTGTGGACCATTCAACGGGCAATGCTTTGCCGCTGATTCAAGGGGAGGAAATGACCTTTGCGATGACGTCGAGTATTGCCGAAGAAGGACGGTTCACCTTGGCCGTACACGACTTTGCGCGGGCAGAGCCGGTGATGCCCAGTTGTCCTGAGGCGGTGGATGGCAGAATTGCTGTGCATGTGGGCGAAGGCGTAACGGCAAATATGTCCTTGCTGGACCCTGGGGGTGCGGTGTTGGACCAGCTGTTTGGCGTGGAGGAGTCAGCTGAATTTGTCTCGGTGCACCCTGGTGACTACTCGGTGGTCGTGACGGGCGTGGAGGGAACGACATGCCCCAAGAGCCAGCGTGAGGTCAGCGTGCCTCCAGGAGAGCAGCCTGAGTTGCTCGGCCTGGATTGGTCGGCGACGCCTTGCAATGAGGTTCCTGTGGATGTGGAATTCGAGCTTTACGGCGGGGGTGTATTTGGTTGGACCTTGATTGATGACGGTGGCGTTGTCTTGCAAGGTGCCGGATCCGGCGAATTCGCTTT
>DGOE01000167.1 GCA_002389295.1 Flavobacteriales bacterium UBA4474
GGCGCCTATGTGCTCACGCTCGAACTCGAGGGGCGCGGGGTGTGGTCGCAACGGCTGATGGTTCGTTGACGCCTCATCTGCTCCAGACCCACATGAAAAAGGCGGCCTTTAGGGGCCGCCTTTTTCATTGACTGCGGTTGAACCTCAGTCGCGCCGGCCGAGCAGGCGCAGCAAGAACAAAAAGAGGTTGATGAAATCGAGGTACAGGCTGGTCGCGCCGAGCAGCGCCAATTTTCGGCCGTGCTCACTGCCGTACTCGACGCCGGCTGCGATGCGCTTCAGCTTTTGGGTGTCATAGGCGATGAGGCCGGTAAATATGAGGACCCCGCCGATGGATATGAGGTAATCCAGGGCCGAGGAGGCCAAGAACCAATTCACCAACATGGCAATCAGGATCCCAATCAAGGCCATCATCAGGATGCTGCCAAAGCGACTGAGGTCTGTCGAGGTGGTGTAGCCGATGACGGACATAACGAGAAAAGTGCCCGCCGTGATGCCAAACACTTGCGTCAAGCTCCCCATGCTGTAGACCAAGAAGATGCTGCTGAGCGAAGCCCCCATGGTCGCACTGAAGGCCACAAACAGGAGGGCCAAGCCCGATGCGCTCAATCGCTGAATCCCGAAGTTCATCGCCAAGATGAAGCCCAATGGCCCCAGTGTGACCACCCATCCCAGCATGCTCATTCCACCGGTCTGATTGTAGAGCATTGTGATGGCACCGCTGGAGGCGAAGTACCACGCCATGGCGGCGGTGATGGCCAAGCCGCCCGCCATCCATCCGTAGACGCCATTCATGAAGGCGCGCTCATCTGCCATGACGGGGGCGCCGGCAGAGGAGAAACCTGAAGTGCTGTTGGCCCCGCCAAAGATGCGGGGAGGGTCTTGATTGGACATGGACGCAAATTGCGCAATTCCTGCGAAATCAGGCGCCTTTCGTGTCGATCAAACGCATGAATTCCTTGCGCGTTTTGGGATCATTTAGAAATACACCGGTAAATGCACTGGTCGCGGTCTGGCTGTGTTGCTTCTCCACACCGCGCATTTGCATGCACAGGTGGTGTGCTTCGATGACCACGGCCACTCCCCGTGGCTCCAATGTCTCCTGTATGCAATCCCGGATTTGGCGGGTGAGCCGCTCTTGGACTTGCAGGCGACGTGCAAACACATCCACCACACGCGGAATCTTGCTCAAGCCTGTAATGCGGCCCTGCGGGATGTACGCCACATGCGCTTTGCCCATGAAGGGCAGCATGTGGTGCTCGCACAATGAAAACACCTCGATGTCCCGCACCAGCACCATCTCTTCGCACTGTTCTTCGAACACGGCGGCCTTCAGAATGGCCGCGGGGTCTTGGCCCATGCCTTGGGTCAGAAAAGCCAGCGCTTTGGCCGCCCGCTCGGGGGTCTTGATCAGGCCCTCGCGGTCAGCGTCCTCTCCCAAACCCGACAGCAGGGCCCGGTAATGTCCAGCGAGGTCAGCAATCGCTTCCTCGTCATAGTGGTCTTCTCGGCGGTAGAGCGGCATGGCGCGCAATTTAAGATTCCGGGAAGGTTATTCTCCGCCGTAGTAGTCGGCGTAGTTGTTCTCCGTTTCGTAGAGCCGCAGGTGGTGCAACTGGCAGCCCACTGCACCAATCGCCTCTTCGAGCTGCTCCCAAATGGCGATGATGAGGTTTTCTGTTGAGGTCTTCACACCCTTCATCCAGGGCACATCGAGGTTGAGGTTGCGGTGGTCCAGTGGGTCTTCTACGCGCTCCTTGATGATGTCGCGCAAATCCTTGAGGTCCATGCAATAACCCGTATCCTCGGCCGGGACACCCTTGATGGTCACATGCAGTTCATAGTTGTGGCCATGCCAGTTGGGGTTGGCGCATTTCCCGAATACTTCGAGGTTGCGCTCTTCTGTCCACGCATCGTTCCACAACTTGTGGGCGGCATTGAAGCGGGCGCGGCGGGTGACATAAACGTGTTTCATGGGCGGGGGTGTGAAGGTACCTTCGTCCCTATGATTACCATTACCGGTGCCGCCGGGTTCATTGGAAGTGCTTTGGCGGCTCGCCTGAATGCGGAGGGATTTCGTGATCTCGTCTTGGTCGACGACTTTGAATCGCGCCCAGACAAGGCGCGGAACCACGCCGACCGCACCTGTGTTGAACGCGTGAACCGCCGCGATTTTTCCCGTTGGTTACAGGAAAATGAGGCGCAAGTCCAGTTTGTCTTTCACCTCGGTGCCAGAACCGATACCGCCGAGCAGGATACCGCTGTATTCGACGACCTCAACCTCGGATACAGCCAAGAAATTTGGAGGCTGTGCCACCGGTTTGGCCTGCCCTTGGTGTACGCATCGAGCGCGGCCACGTATGGCGGAGGTGAGCACGGGTATTCCGACCGGCACAAAGGTGTGGCGGCGTTGCGTCCCCTCAACCCCTACGGCGAGAGCAAGCAGCAATTCGACCTGTGGGCATTGGCCGAGGCCGAGGCTGGCAGGGCCCCTTATTTCTGGGCGGGATTGAAGTTTTTCAATGTTTACGGTCCAGGAGAATACCACAAGGGGAGGATGGCTTCGGTGGTGTTTCACGCATTCAATCAAATCCAAGCCACGGGAGGCATGCAGTTGTTTCGCAGCCACCGGGACGACTACGCCGATGGCGAGCAATTGCGTGACTTCGTCTACGTGCGCGACGTGGTGGACGTCTGCCACTGGCTGATGCACCACCGCAAGGACAGCGGGCTCTACAACCTCGGTTCAGGCCAAGCGCGCAGCTTCCTGGATTTGACCCGCGCCACATTCGATGCGCTCAACACTGAGCACAACATCGGTTTCATCGATACGCCGGAAGACATCCGGGACACCTACCAATACTTCACCGAAGCTGACCTTTCCAAACTGCGCAGCATCGGCTACGCCACGCCCATGACACCGCTCGAAGAGGGGGTCGGTGAGTACGTTCAGCAGTATTTGATGCAGGAAAAGGTCCTGTAAGCCAGCTCAGTCTTTCGGGTCCAAGTCTGCCGCAATGCGCAGCAACTCCTCCTTGGCATGCTCGAGGCGGTTGCGCAACTCCACCATTCGCTGGTTTTCCTGCAAAGACTGGCGCAGCTGTCGCTTGGCGCCATCGATGGTGTACCCTTTTTCTTTGAGCAGCTCGTGCAGGACCGCGATGATCTCGATGTCCTTGGCGGTGTAGGCCCGTTTGCCGCTGCCGTGCTTCTTTGGGTCCAAGGCAGGAAACTCCTTCTCCCAATAGCGAAGCAGGGATTGGTTGACGCCGAATTTTTCGGCGACTTCAGAAATCGTCCAATACCGCTTGGTGGCCATGGCCTTGCAAGATGCGCAAGGCTGGGGGCTGAGCCAAATCTGAGGGGCTCAGTCGAAGCTCTGATTTGCGCTTTCCGACGCCGCGAGCAGCTGATCGTACTGTTCTGGCGACAAATCGTTGAAGTAATAATGCGCCGGATTCACCCTTTTTCCCTCCTTGAATACTTCGTAGTGGAGGTGCGGAGCCACTGAGGTGCCGGTCGACCCTACCAGGCCGATCACCTCGCCCCTTTGGACCCGTTGCCCCCGGCGCACAAGGATTTTGGACATGTGCGCATAGAGGGTCTCATAGCCGAAGCCATGGCGAATCCGCACGTGGTGACCGTAGCCATTGTACTTTTTCTTGACCTCTACCACCTCGCCGTCTCCCGTCGCAAAAATCTCGGTACCCGTGGGCGCAGAGAAATCCATGCCCCAGTGCATTTTTCTCACTTTGTAAATGGGGTGGATGCGATAACCATAGCCACTCGCCATTCTTTTGAGGTCACTGTTTCGAACGGGTTGGATGGCTGGAATGCTCTCGAGCAAGGCCTCCCTGTTCTCGCTGAGTTCGATCAGCTGACCGAAACTCTCACCTTGGGCGAGCATGCGCCGCTCCAATTCAGCAATTTGTTCCCGCAGTTCGATGACCTGCTCGCTCTGACCGAGTCCGCGCAGTTCCCGGTAACGGTCCGCACCACCGATTCCCGGATTGCGGAGGTGTTCCGGATAGGGTTCGGCACCGAAGATGTTTCTGTAGATGGACTCATCCCTGTCGGTGAGCTCTCCCAGCGCGCCCGACATGCCCGTGACCTTCTCCTCCATCAGGACGACCTGTGACTCGAGAAAGGCAATTTCACGCTGCTGACGGCGGACCTTGGGACTCTCGAAGTATTGGTCGAAGGTCATGATCGAAACCACAGCCACCGCTGCCACTCCTGCCAACCTCAGCAAAAACCACCGCACGTAGTCAGCAGCCGTATACGGAACGGCTTCTGTCCTCAGTTGCTCCTGGTTGAAACGGATATGATGCTTCTTCATGTGAAAAAACGCGGTGCAAAAATACGAGAAAGTCCCTACTTTCACAACCGCAATCCCGCGCCACACGTGGGTTTCACTGATTTTACCACCAACAAGGGCGTGTGAACAACGCCCCGATCCTCGACCCATGGACGCTGTCGACATCCGCAAGACCTTTCTTGATTTCTTTCGTGAGAAGGCCCACACCATCGTGCCTTCTGCCCCCATGGTCCTCAAGGACGACCCCACTTTGATGTTTACCAACGCGGGGATGAACCCCTTCAAGGACATCTTTCTGGGCAACCGACCGGCCAAATCCCCGAGGGTGGCCGATACGCAGAAGTGCCTGCGGGTGAGCGGAAAACACAACGACCTGGAAGAAGTGGGTGTGGATACCTACCACCACACCATGTTTGAAATGCTCGGCAACTGGTCGTTTGGCGATTACTTCAAGCAGGAAGCCATCGACTGGGCGTGGGAGCTGTTGACAGACCGCTATGGCATAGACAAGGACAGCCTCTACATCACGGTCTTTGAAGGAGACGAAGGCGATGGGTTGGCCTTGGACCAAGAGGCCATGGACATGTGGTTGAAGCATGTCCCGCCAGCGCGGATCATCAAGGCGGACAAGAAGGACAACTTCTGGGAAATGGGGGAAACCGGGCCTTGTGGGCCTTGCAGCGAAATCCACGTGGACATTCGGTCCCGCGCGGAGCGCGATGCCGTTCCCGGCGCCGATTTGGTGAACCAAGACCACCCCCAGGTGATCGAAATATGGAACCTGGTGTTCATGCAATTCATGCGCAAGGCGGATGGGTCCCTTGAGCCACTCCCGGCGCAGCACATCGATACGGGCATGGGCTTTGAGCGCTTGGCTGCGGTCTTGCAGAACAAGCAGTCCAACTACGACACGGACGTGTTCCAGCCCTTGATTGGGCAGCTTTCCAGCGCCTCAGGGCACACCTACACCGGGGGCGATGACAAGGCCAACGTCGCCTTGCGGGTGTGCGCCGACCACGTCCGCGCAGTGGCCTTCTCCATCGCCGATGGACAGCTTCCTTCCAACGCCGGTGCCGGTTATGTCATTCGCCGCATCCTGCGCCGCGCGGTGCGTTATGGCTACAGCTTCCTCGGTTTTGACGCCCCCTTCCTTCATGCGCTTGTGCCCGTTCTCGACGGGCAGATGGGCGACTTCTTTCCGGAGTTGCGCCAGCAGCGCGAGTTGATTGAAAAAGTAATCAGAGAAGAAGAGGAGGGCTTCCTGCACACCTTGGACAAGGGCATCGGCCTGCTCGATGAGCGCATTGGAAAAGGAAACCGCCTGGCTGGTCAAGATGCTTTTGAGCTCTATGACACTTTTGGCTTTCCCATTGACCTGACGGCCCTGATCTGCGGCGAAAAAGGGGTGGAGGTCGACCACCCGGGTTTTGAAGCCGCACTGGCCCAGCAGAAAGAGCGCTCTCGGGCTGCGGGCAAGATGGACGCTGGGGATTGGACCGTCCTGGAAGACGACAAGGTGGAAGAATTTGTGGGGTACGACCGCACGGAGACACCCGTTCGCATCACGCGGCACCGCGAGGTCAAGGTCAAGGACAAGACGCGGTATCAATTGGTCTTCAACCTCACCCCCTTCTACCCTGAAGGTGGCGGACAGGTCGGTGACACCGGCGCCTTGATCGATGCCGACGGAAACCGCACAACCATCCTCACCACGCGCAAGGAAAATGAGCTGATCCTGCACATTACCGACCGGTTGCCGGCCGCGATGACCGGCACCTTCACGGCGCAGGTCAACATGGACAAGCGCAGTGCCACCACGCTCAACCACACCGCGACGCACTTGCTGCACGAAGCCCTGCGCGACGTCCTCGGACAGCACGTGGAGCAGAAGGGATCGCTGGTCAAGGATGCGGCACTCAGGTTTGATTTCAGCCATTTCCAGAAGGTGACAGCAGAAGAACTGCTCGAGGTGGAAGCCCGCGTCAACGCAGCGATTCGCGAGAACCGCCTGCGCGATGAGCGGCGCAACATCCCCTTGGAAGAAGCCAAGTCGGCCGGCGCCATGATGTTGTTTGGCGAGAAGTACGGCGACACGGTGCGCATGATTGGGTTTGGCCCCAGCGTGGAGCTCTGTGGCGGCACGCACGTGTCAGCGACAGGGGAAATTGGGTTGTTCCGCATCACTTCAGAAGGAGCTGTGGCTGCTGGAATACGCCGCATCGAGGCCGAAACCGGGCAGCGCGCATACGCGGGCGTGTCGGCTGACCGAGAAGTCTTGCGTCAAGCTGGAGATGCCCTCAAACAACCCGCGGACCTGGTCAAAGCGGTAGAGGAGCTTCAGGCCAAAGTCGCCGGACTGCAAAAGGAAGTCGAAGGCCACAGGAAAGCGCAGGCCGGTGCACTGAAGCAGACCCTGCTGCAAGAAATCGAAAGGCCGGGCGGACCGGGTACGCCGGGCATGCTGGTCCGGGAAGTGCCATTGGATGCTGGCGCCATCAAGGACATTGCCTTCCAACTCAAGGCCGAAGCGGCGCCGCTGTTTGCGGTGTTGGGGAGCCAGGTTGGTGGCAAGCCCACACTGACGTGCCTCATCACGGAGGACCTCGCTCAGGAAAAGGACTGGAATGCCGGTCAGTTGATCCGCGATCTGGCGCGCCACATTCAGGGCGGCGGCGGTGGTCAACCTTTCTTTGCTACGGCAGGAGGAAAGCAAGCATCAGGCTTGCCCGACGCCCTCGCTGCGGCGAAGGCTGTGTTCAACAATTAAAGCAGGTATGCGCCCTTGACCGGGCTCAACAAAAGGTCAGGCAAAGGCGGTTTCCGTATCCTTTGCGTAGACCGGGCCCTCGTATTCTTCGCTGTACGCCAAGCCCAAGTTGAGCACGTAGAACGCGTTGAAGACCACCACCAACAGGTAATCGAGCCAGTGGGATTTGCCGAAACTCTGGGCCAATTCAACCAACCAACGGGCGGCGAAATACAGGTTGGCACCTGGGACCAGGATCCACAAAGCATGCATATCCGGGCGGCCGACAATGCGCATCAGCGCTACGACATTGAGCCCTGGAACCAAGGCGTGCCAGAAAGGCTGGCCGGCCTTATCGTAGAGGCGGGCAGCACCTGAGGCTGCGATCATGCCAAGAAAGACAATAAGTACGGCGCGTTGATTGATATCCATGAGAATGGGCGTTGCTCTGCAACATAGACGGTGTACTTGGTACATGGTTGCCTCCAACCAACTACCCATCAACAACTTGACCTTAATTGCACCCCTATAATAGGGGGTCAACCCATGGAAATGTGGCGTTTTACATCGGCCGCGGTCACCTCTGAGCCGCACAAGATGACCAGTCTTTCCACCACATTCCGCAACTCCCTAATGTTGCCGCTCCACGGGGCCTTGGACAGCGCCTTGAGCGCATCTTCGGAGAACGTGGGGGCCGAAACGCCCAGCTCATCTGCCACCCCGCCGAGGAAGTGCGCCACCAAAAGCGGCACATCTTCGCTCCGTTCCGCGAGGGCGGGCACGTGGATGGGGATGACGTTGAGTCGGTGGAAGAGGTCTTCCCTGAACCGGCCCTCCGCAATCTCTTGGGACAGGTCCTTGTTGGTCGCGGCCAATACCCGCACATCCACCTTGATGTTCTTGTCTCCTCCAACCCGCTGAATGGTCCTTTCCTGCAACGCACGCAACATTTTGGCCTGTGCCGGCAACGCCATGTCGCCGATCTCATCGAGAAACAACGTGCCGCCCTGGGCCTGCTCGAAACGGCCTTTTCGCTGTTTGACTGCACTTGTAAAAGCGCCCTTCTCATGGCCGAACAGCTCGGACTCGATGAGTTCCGCGGGAATGGCTGCGCAATTGACCTCCACGAAGGGGCCAGCTTGCCGCGCGCTCATCGCATGGATTTTGCGCGCAACGACTTCTTTTCCCGTGCCGTTGGCGCCTGTGATGAGTACCCGGGCGTCCGTTGGCGCCACCTTGGCGATGACGGTCCGGATCTCCTCCAGCGCCCCGCTGGTGCCGATCATGTCCACGCCGCCCTTCTTTGCCTGACGCTGTCGCAGCACCACGGTTTCCTTGCGCAGCTCCTCTCGGTCCGTCGCGTGACGCAGCGCCACCAATACCCGGTTGAGGTCCAGCGGCTTTTGAATGAAATCGTACGCCCCGGCTTTGAGGGCTTCAACGGCCAACTCCACCGAAGCGTGTCCGGTCATGATGATCACAGGCGTCTCAATCCCCTTGAGCGTGAGCGCTTCCACCACCTCTACGCCGTCTTTGCCCGGCATTTTGACATCGCAGAATACCACATCGAAATGGCCCTCGATCGCCGCTTTCAATCCCTGGATGCCATCCTCAGCTTCCGCCACCTCGTGCTTCTCGTACTCCAGGATGTCCTTGAGCGCGTGACGGATCAGCTTTTCGTCGTCGATGATGAGGATGCGGGCCATGGGACGAATATCGGTTGCGGATCAATTGTACCTCGCGTTTTGGAGCGCCACAAACCCATCCCAATGGTCTTGGGAAAGGGATTGCGCTTCATCTGCGGCGGCCCCGGAGAGCACCCCTTCAGCCAAGGTGTGGCGCGAGCGGAAAACGCGCTCGACAGAATTGAAGCGGTCCAGCAAATACACAATCAAGGCGCATGACAACGAAATGTAGGGCACCCTGTCAGGGTGCATGCCCTCAATGGCAAAGAGCTCCGTGCGTGACTTCGTGGAAAGGGCCTCACAACGCCCCACAAGCGCCGCCTTGGAGAATTCATCGGCCACGCGGGCGTCGCGCCAGTGGGCGTCGCGGTGCTCCAGGGCCATGAGCGAATTGAAGGCCCCCGACGTGCCCACCAGCCATTGTGGCGGCCGCTGTTCCAAAGCCTGCACCACAGGATCCACAGCAGCGGCCGAAATTTTGTGAATGGACTCCACATCTTGGGCATTCAAGGGGTCGCTGGGCTTGATCCAATCCGTCAACCTGGCCACACCGAGGTCCAAACTCCACGCCCCCAACACCTGCTCAGGGGTCCAGTGGATGAGCTCTACACTCCCTCCCCCGATGTCCACCGTCAGCAAGGCGTCGGGCAACCCCTCCCTCCCCAAGACCGAGTCTGCCACACCGAGGTGGATCCACTCCGCTTCGGCATCGCCGTCGAGCACTTCTATGCGCCAGCCCAGTTCAGCGGCAGCTTGCACAAAGGCGGTGCCATTGGCGGCGTCGCGAATGGCACTGCAACCAAAGGCCCTCACCTTGTCGACATTGAAATTGCAGGCCGTGTCTGCGAAGGACTTCAACACGTCCAGTCCCCGGCGCAAACGCTGCGGTGAGAGCCGGCCGCTGCGAAAGCTGTCGAGCCCGAGCCGGACAAAGCGGCGTTGCCTAAAAACGCTGCGCCATTGCCCCCCGCTCACGTCAGCGATGTGCAGGGTAAAGGTGTTTGTGCCACAATCCACCACGGCCAGGCGTTGGCCGATTTTATCGTCCATGGCCACGCATCCATTGAAGCAGCAGCTTCCAGCCGCTCTTCGAACCGTTGTTGAGCACACCATGGCGGTAGGCCCGGCCAGCCAGCGCCAGCGTCAGCCGAGCCGTTCCCATCAGCAACAACCAGGACAGGACCAACTCCCAAATCGGCACGCCCACGGCGGTCCGGACCAGCATGATGACCGGAGAGGTCAGGGGGAACCAACTCAGCACTTGAAGTGCCCCCATCTCCGGATTGGTCATGGCACCGCCAGCGACGATATAGGCAAACATCAGCGGCATGATGATCGGTATGACCAGGCCCTGGCCCTCTTGCTCAGATTGAACAGAGGCCCCGACCGCCGCATAGAGGCTGCCATAAAGCATGTAGCCCCCCACAAAAAAGGCCACGGTACACAACGCCATCAGCCCCCATTGGATGTCGAGCAGGGTGGCGGTGAATTCGTTTTCGGCCATGACCGTCAGCAGGTCCGCCGGAATTTCTCCCGACAAAGGCGCAGGGGAACCGGACATGACGCCGCTGTCGAAAAGGAGTTGGAAAGCCGAGAATGCCAGCATGGACAATGCGGACCATGCGACGATCTGGGTAATGGCCACCAGCCCCGTGCCGATGACCTTGCCCAGGAGCAGTTCCTCTGGACGAACGGCCGCAATGAGGACCTCCACCACGCGGTTTGACTTTTCCTCTACCACACTGCGCATGATGAAACCGCCGTAAACGGCGAGCACGAGAAACAGCACAGCGCTGAAAAAGAAGCCCACCACCCCTTTGATTTCCTCCCCACCACCATCGGCGCGCGCACCATCCTCCTCAATCGTGCGGTCCACCAAGCGCAAATCGAACTTGAGCCGTTGATAGGCCTCCCAATTCAGTTCCGTGCTGCCCAACACCCTCGCGTGCTCAATCGCGTGGCTCAGGTGGCGCTCGATGCTGCGCTTGGCTTCCAGGCCTGGCGATTTTTCGTAGACGAGGTAGCCGGCCTTGTTTTGGAGCACCGCCTCGTCGAATTCGACCAGGATTGTGTGCCCTTGGGCCATCCAGATGCTGTCAGAAGGTGCTTCTTTGACAAAGCGGTATTCGAGGCCTTTGGTTTCGGGAAAACACCCCGGGCAGCGCGGTACATATTGCTGGCTGGGGACATCGAGGCGGGAAATCAGTCCGGAAACATCTTCCACCAACACCACGTTTTCGGTTTCCGTGACTTCGGACAAGAGCACCGTGCCCGCGATCAGCCCCACGGCGAGAAAAGGCATGAGGAGGGTGCCGATGATGAAGCTTTTCTTCATCACGCGCGTCCGCCATTCGCGGGCAATGACCGTTCCGATGAGTGCGCCCCTCATGCCTCCTCGGTTTGGGTGGGCTGGGCCTGGTCGACCGCCGCGATGAACAAGGTCTCCATGGTGGGCCGAACCTTGATGAATTCTTGGACTTCCACGGCTTCCTGCAGCGCTCCGAGGATGGCAAAAGCCGTGGTTCCTTCCCTCAACCGGATGCGCGCCTTGCGCACCCCTTGGGTAATGGTCGGCGCAATGCCCTCCAAATGGGCTGCCGCGCCCAGCGCATTGGCAAAAGCCATGTCGTTGCCCTTGAACACCACATCCTGACTGCCATCCCAGCCCGACTCCCGGAGGACATCTGCTTCTCCAGACAGGACCACCTTGCCCTGATTGAGCATCACCACGTGATCACACAGGCGCTCCACACTGGGCATGTCGTGGGTGGAGAGCAAAATCGACGTTCCATCCGCCGCCAACGAGCGGATCACATCGATGATGCGCCGGGCATTGATGGGATCGAAACCGCTCAAGGGCTCGTCCAAGATCAACAGTTCGGGACCGTGCACCACCGTGCAGATGAACTGGATTTTCTGGGCCATCCCCTTGGAGATGTCCGACACTTTTCTGTCCCACCAGCCTTCGACCTCGAGCCGCTCAAACCAACCGCGCAGTGCGCTCACGGCTTGGGCCTTCTCCATGCCCTTCAACCGGGCAAAGTAGACGGCTTGCTCTCCGACTTTCATGTCTTTGTAGAGGCCGCGCTCTTCAGGCAGGTAGCCAATGCTCCTGACCGATTCGCGGGACCACGGGCGGCCAGCGAGTTCGATGCGGCCAGCGTCGGGTTCGACGATGCCCATGATGCTGCGAATCAGGGTGGATTTCCCGGCGCCGTTTGGCCCCAACAACCCCATGATTGTCCCTTTCTCCACATCAAATCCGACCCCATCCAACACGCGGTGCGTCCCGAAGGACTTCTCAAGTTGCGCGATGTGAAGGGCGGAATTCATCAGCTAAACATGTCCCGGACGCGATCAAAGAACCCTTTCTCCTTGGGGTCGGGAGCCGGTTGGAAGTTTGGGGCCTCGCGCCAACTTTCTAAAGTGCTCCGCTCCTCGTCGGTCAATTCTTGGGGTGTCCAGACATTGAGATTGACCAGCAGGTCACCGCGGCCATAGCTGTCTACCGAAGGCATGCCTTTGCCTTTCAGCCTCACAATTTTGCCGCCCTGCGTACCGGGTTCCACGCGGATTTTGGCCTTGCTGCTGAGCAAGGGGATTTCGACTTGCGCCCCGAGGGCGGCATCGACAAAGGACAGGTGGTGGTCCAGGTGCAGGTTGCGCCCGTTGCGGGTGAACTGGTCGTGATCCAGCTCGCGGATCTGTACGAGAAGGTCGCCTGGAATACCGCCGGCAGGGGCGGCGTTGCCTTTGCCCCTGAGGTTGAGTTGCATGCTGTCCTCTACGCCGGCAGGAATTTCAATTTCTACGACCGACTCCTCTCGGCGCAATCCGTGATCATCGGCATCCTTGGGCTTGGACTTCACGCCCTTGCCCAAACCGCCACATGTGGGACAGGTTGAAGCCGTCTGCATTTGACCGAGGATGGTATTGGTCACGCGGCGCACCTGGCCGTTTCCACCGCAGGTGCCGCACGTGTCGTACTCGACCCCTTCGGCTTGCACGAGCCTGAACACCTTGACCTTTTTGGTCACGCCTTCTGCGATTTCCTCCAGCGTCAACTGCACCTTGATGCGCAAATTGGACCCCTTGGTCCTGCGCGGTCCCCTCGCCCCACCGCCACCGAAGGCTTCTCCGAAACCCCCGCCGAAAATGTCGCCGAACTGGCTGAAGATGTCGTCCATGTTCATGCCCGCACCGCCGCCGGCAGCACCGCCGACACCGGCGTGACCGAAGCGGTCATACTTGGCACGCTTTTGCTGGTCCCCCAGCACCTCATAAGCTTCTGCAGCTTCCTTGAAACGCGACTCCGCCCCGCTGTCATCGGGGTTTTTGTCGGGGTGGTACTTGATGGCCAGCTTGCGGTAGGCCTTTTTGACATCGGCCTCAGAGGCCCCCCGATCCACGCCGAGGATTTCGTAATAATCGCGCTTGGACATGGTTGCCTATCAGTTGCCTACGACCACTTTCGCGAAACGCAGGACGGTGTCGTGCAGCTTGTATCCCGGCTCCACGACATCGACCACCTTGCCCTTCATGGCGGGTTCCGGTGCGGGTATCTGCGTGATGGCTTCGTGCAGGTCTGTATCGAAATCTGCGCCTTTGGCCTCCATGCGCTGCAGTCCGCGTGATTCGAGGATGCCCTTCATCTTTTGTCCTATAAGCTGGTAACCCTCACCCCGCTGCTCGGCGTCTTGGCCTTCTCCAGCCGCTTGGGCGCGCTCAAAATCATCCAATACAGGCAGCAAGGCCTCGGTCAGGTCTCGTCCTGCGCTGCGGACAAGGTCGCCGCGTTCGCGCATGGTCCGCTTGCGGAAGTTGTCGAACTCCGCGTAGAGCCGCAGGTATTTGTCCCGCCACTCCTCTGCGTCACCCGTCATGGGTGCCTCACCCTCCTCTTGCGCCCCCTCTTCGGGTGCTGTCTCCGTCGCTTCATCCGCGCCCGTTGCAGCCTCCTCGGTGGCATCACCAGCGCTGTGCGCAGCATCCTGGCCTGTGGCGTCTTCTGTTTTGACGGTGTCTTCCTCGTTCATCGGTTCCTGAATCATGGAAATGCGAATTTGCGCGCAAGTACGCAATCCACGTGCCACGCCGGGCGTGCCCGACATCGTGTCAGGCAGTGCCAAAAGCTGTCAGGACTTTGCCCCAGCATCTGACAATTCTGTCAGAGACGGGCGACGTGCTGGTCGATCTGAATATGGAGCTCCATGCCCCGCAAGTTCTTGGCCACAATGACCCCCTTCTCGTCTACCAAAAAGCTCATGGGAATGCTGCTGACACCATACATGGCGGCGGCTTCGCTGTCCCAGCCACCGAGGTCACTGCCGTGCCAATCCCAATCGAGATCGTCTTGCTTTACCGCGCGCTCCCAGCTTTCTTGTTTGCGGTCCAGCGAAACGCTGGCAATGGTGAAGCCTTCGGCTGATTTGAACTTGGCCTTGCGGTACTTCTTGTATGCATTGACCACGTTGGGGTTCTCGCGTCGGCAAGGTCCGCACCAGCTCGCCCAGAAATCAACCAACACCAGCTGACCGCGCAAATCGCTCAGCTTGACTTGATTGCCTTCCAAGGATTGGAGCACGAGCTCAGGGGCCAGGTCGCCTACGGAAGTGCCGATGCGGGGCTCTTGTGCCTGAAACGCCGTGGTGCACATCAACAAACCAAGGAGCACGGTGGCCGAACGAAAGGTGGAGGGGTGGAATTCCATGTTGAACATAAAGTTACGGATGTAACGCAGGATGGCGGGGGTTCAGTCTGCCAAACGTTCTATATGCGCGCCCAACGCCCTCAGGCGGTGCTCGATGTACTGATAACCGCGGTCAATTTGACCGATGTTGTGGATGGTCGAGCGGCCTTCGGCTGAGAGGGCCGCGATGAGGAGCGACACGCCGGCCCGGATATCGGGTGAACTCATGGTCACCCCGCGCAACGGCGTCTTGCGGTCGAGCCCGATGATGGTGGCCCTGTGGGGATCGCACAGGATAATCTGGGCGCCCATGTCAATGAGCTTGTCGACAAAGAAGAGCCGGCTCTCAAACATCTTTTGGTGCACCAATACGCTTCCCCGCGCTTGGGTGGCGGTAACCAACAGGATGGACAGCAGGTCCGGTGTGAATCCTGGCCAAGGGGCGTCGGCCACCGTCAGGATGGAACCGTCGATAAACGTGTCAATTTCGTAATGGTCCTGGGCCGGCACATGCAGGTCGTTCCCCCTGCGCTCCAAGGCGATGCCCATGCGCTCAAAGACCCTTGGGATCTGGCCGAGATCGTCCCAGCTGACATCCTTGATGGTCACTTCTCCCTTGGTCATCGCCGCCATGCCGATGAAGCTGCCGATTTCAATCATGTCCGGCAGGCAGCGGTGGTCGCACCCCCCGAGCGAATCCACGCCTTCGATGGTCAAGAGGTTGGACCCCACACCGGAGATTTTTCCGCCCATGCGGTTGATCATCTTGCAGAGCTGCTGCAGGTAGGGCTCGCAGGCTGCATTGTAGATGGTCGTCGTGCCTTTGGCCAATGCGGCGGCCATCACGATGTTGGCCGTGCCGGTCACCGAGGCCTCGTCGAGCAACATGTCCGCACCCTTCAGGCCATCTTTGGCCTCCGCGCGGTAAAAGGTCTCGCCGGGATCGTAGCGAAAGTCCGCACCGAGGTTTTCAAACCCGATGAAGTGCGTGTCCATCCGCCTGCGGCCGATTTTGTCACCGCCGGGTTTGGGGATGTAGCCTTTTCCAAACCTCGAAAGCAAGGGGCCCATGATCATCACCGAGCCCCGCAGCGAGCGGCCCTTCTCCTTGAACTCATCGCCCTCGAGATAGCCCATGTCCACATCGTCCGCCTGGAAGCGGAACGCACCGGCATCCACCTTTTCGACTTTCACCCCCATGGAGGCGAGTAAATCGATCAATCGGTTGACATCCACGATGTCGGGGAGGTTCGATATGGTGACGGGTTCGGAAGTAAGCAGAACAGCGCATACCACCTGCAAAGCCTCATTCTTGGCGCCTTGCGGGGTAATGGTTCCATTGAGGGGATGCCCTCCTTCGATGACGAAAGTGCCCATGACGGTCGTTTGGTTCAAACGACAATTTGGGCCAGAGCTTGTCCGGTTCTCGGACGCGCGTGGGTTCTTTTCGACAAGTGAACGGGGAGCTTTGTCCCCAAGGGGCTCAGCGCTTCCGCTTGCCCCCTCCCCTGTTGGTCCTGAAGTTGTTTGACGTCTTGCGCTTGCTCTTCAGGATTTCACTCGAGGAGACGAGCTCCACTTCTGCCGGCACATCCAAGGTTCCGCCGGACATTTCGCGCAACTGGGCGCGGATGAGCGGGTCGTCAACCGCCCCCTTGTTCCAGGTGAGGTATTGGCGCTTGAGGAGGTTGGCGATCATCATGGAAAGGGCATTGCGCTCCTCTCCTTCAGGCATGACTTTGGCCTTTTCGATGAGGTCTTCCACGATCCTCCCATAAAAAGAAGGCCGCTTGCTCAACTGGACATAAGTCAGGCGCTCAGGGCCAGGATCTTCTTCGGGGCGTGCCGGAGGTGGGAATGGGCCATCGATGTCGAGCGCCCAATTGGACATGACGTAGAGGTGCCCCCACAGTTTCTCCTCATGGTCGGTCATCTCCTTGGATCCCGGCACCAAGGTGCGCATCACGCTGACAATGGCATGGGCGCATTTCGTGCGCTCCTCCTTGTCTTCGATGGTGATGGCGTGGGCAATCAAATCATGGACGACGCGCCCGTATTCTGGGATGACAATGTCAGGACGGCGACTGTTATAGGTCAATCCTTCCATGGACGTTGCTGTGGATTCTGGCATGTTTACTGCTTTGCTGCAAGGAAATCTCCTTGCGGTATCAGCGCTTCTTCAGGAGCTCAGTCCCTGCGCCGAAGTTGACGAAATAGTCGCCACGTGAAAGATAGCGCAATGTGGCCGTGTTTCCCACGCCGCGCAGGACAACGGTGCCAAACTCATCCACCAATTCATATTGGGTGGGCCCAGAAAAGGTCAACACCTGAGATTTCTGGTCATATTCCATCGTAGGCTCAGGCACATCGCCTTGGAACCTCGCCTCTCCCTTCACTTCCAGGGTGCCATCTGGGGCCAAGTGCGTCAGGCGCAGGAGGTTTTCTCCCTGCATGGGTTGGATGGAAGTGACATAGACCTGCTCCTCACTGCCGCCTCGGCCATCGAGGCGCACAATGTCCACCCACTTGCCCCACTTGAACTGCTGCAGCACGAAGGGCATGCGGCCGTGCTCGTCGACTGTCGTCCACGACACTTCACCGCTGGGGAAGGCATCAAAGGCGACCAGTTCAAAGCCCGGAGAAGGTTGAATGACCTCGGGATTCAAGATGCGCGGCACACAACCGCTGCGGTGCTTCAAACTCACGGATACACCTTTTCCAAGCGGCAGGCCCAAGGAAGTCAAATCGATCTCGAAAGCATGCGAATTGACCGCATCTGCCGTCAGCATGCCATTGACCCGCACCTCGTAACAGCAGAAGCCTACCCCATCCGCACTCGGCTCATTGACCACCAAGAGGTTTTCTCCTTGAAACAATCCACCGAGCTCAATCGATTGCTGCCCAATCAGGCTGAAAGGCACGAGCAATGCCAGCAGGAGCACTGATAAAAATGAGCGGCGCACCATTGCGCATGGCACCACGTGTGAGCGGACGCATTCAACCATGGGTCGAAACTACATCACGCCGGACAATTCCTATTGTGTCGTGAAGAACTTGTGCTGTGGGAATGCCCCTAAACTTGCACCTGTGTCACGGTACCGCATCCGCCTGCTCATTCTGACCGGTCTCATCTCCATTGGAGGGACCTTGGTTTTGCAATTTACCTGGCTTCAGCAGGCCATTGACTTGCAAGAACGCGAATTCAGCGACCGCGTCGTCACCGCCATGACCGAAGTGGTGGACCGCATCCAATCCATGCGCAGCGACAGCGCACTGGTCGAGCCTGTGCGGCAAGCCACATCCAATTATTTCGTGGCCAACCTGAATGACACCCTGCACCCCTTCCTGCTGGAGGCCTTGCTGAGGGAGTCCTTTGAACGCGCTGCCCTGAATACGGATTTCGAATACGCCATCTACGACTGCTTCAATGACAGCATCCTCTACGGTGGCCGCCTGGGAGAGACCGGAGACGCATCATCTCCGCCTCCGAGGTTTGACCGCGACGGTCATTATTTCGGCATCCGCTTCCCTGAGCGCAGCGGCGACATGATCATGTCGCTCGACCGCTGGTTGGTGGCCAGCCTCCTGCAGCTGCTGGTGTTGGGCACGTTTGTCTACGCCGTGGTCATTGTCCTGCGTCAGAAGCGCCTGTCGGAGGTGCGCGAGGACTTCATCAACAACATGACCCACGAATTCAAAACACCCATTGCCTCCATTGAATCCGGTGCGCAGTTGCTCCAGCGGGAAGAAGTGGGTTCGGATCCCGCATCCCGCACCAAATACCTGGACCTCATCCTTTCGGAAAACCGACGGATGAGAAGGCAGGTGGAAAAAGTGATGGAAATCGCCACCCTCGACGGCAAGCAAAAAGGCATGAACAAAGAGGAGTTCGGCGTGCGGTCTTGGGTCGAGGGCAGCGTGGCCGCATTCCAACCTTCCATCGACCTCCGCGGGGGCACCCTCAGCCTGGACATCGATGCGGCATCATGGCCCGATGACCTGGGGGATGACCCCCTCTTCAATGGAGACCGGACGTACCTCGATGGCGCATTGAGCAACCTGCTGGACAACGCCCTGCGGTATGCCGGGGATGCCGCACCCGCGGTGTCGGTTACGCTGACATGGGCCGGCGGCGAAGCGGCGCATTGGCGGCTTGAGGTGAGCGATCAGGGCTTGGGCATTCCCACCGAACACCAAAAGCGCATCTTCGAGCGGTTCCAC
The DNA here is from genome assembly GCA_002389295.1 of Flavobacteriales bacterium UBA4474. Lineage (GTDB taxonomy): Bacteria > Bacteroidota > Bacteroidia > Flavobacteriales_D > Sanyastnellaceae > UBA8752. The sequence goes on from DGOE01000167.1 coordinate 18,660, forward strand.
CGGGTGCCCACCGGTAACCGACACGATGTCAAAGGTTTTGGGCTCGGGCTGCACTATGTGCGGACCATCATGGAAGCCCATGGCGGTGCGGTGGCGTGCACCAGTGTATTTGGCAAAGGCAGCACCTTTACCCTGACCCTTCCGAGTTGAACGATATGGAACAAGGGCCACTCCGCATTCTGATCGTAGAAGACGACCCCACGCTGGGGCTGTTGCTCAATGACCTCCTTCGCCTGGATGGATTCAAGGCCACTTTGGTGCGCGATGGCCGTGAGGCACTTCCGACATTTCATGCGGGCAATTTTGACTTGGCCCTGCTGGATGTCATGTTGCCGGGCCGGGATGGATTCGAACTGACGGAGGACTTGCGCAAGGTGGCGCCCAACCTCCCCATCGTTCTGCTCACGGCAAGGGACCGGGTGGAAGACCGCGTCCGCGGATTGAAATGTGGTGCGGACGACTATGTGATCAAGCCATTTGACAACGAAGAGCTGCTCTTGCGCCTGCGCTCCGTATTGAAAAGAAACCAAGCAGGGCCCGCCGAGCGCAAGGCCCTGCAGATTGGCGGCCTGCGCTACGACCCGGAATCCTATGAACTGAAGTGGGACTCCGGCGAACGGAGGCTCACGCCAAAGGAAGGCGATGTCCTCAAAATCCTCATGCAGCGGGCCGGGCGTACCACCGAGCGGGACCTGATCTGCAAGATGGTCTGGGGCGAGTCGGGCTACTTCGTGGGGCGCAGCATGGACGTCTACATCACCCGACTGAGGAAAATTCTGAAGGCGGACCCGCAGGTCACCTTGCTCACCATCCACGGTGTGGGGTTCAGACTGGACGGTCCGACCCAGCGTCAATGAAGGTGCCGCTCATTCGCAGACCGTCCCAAAAAAGGTCAGCAGCTGGAGGATGTCGGCGATCCCGATGATTCCATCAGCATCAAGGTCCTGCTGGCAATTCATGCTGTCGGAAAAAAGACAACTGCCATCATCGAAGATGGCCTCCACTTCAAAGTTGCTGGCCTCCGGCATCGTGCAGCCCACCCAGCTGCCCTCTCCACAGCGCACATCATCAGTGGCAAAAGGACTGAAAGCGGCGTCGTCGGGATCCGTGCAGCCCGGACAGGCGTCCACTGATAAACCGAAGCAGGAACGCTGTTCCCCCATGCTTTCGGCCAAAGGCCACATCAAATCCAGCGAACGCTCGACCGTGTCCAATGCCCCTCCAGCCTCAAAGCGATACGTCCAGTCGCCATTTCCGAGCAACAAGGTGCCTTTCCACGTCCCATAACCGCCTTGTGTCAAGGAATATGGAGCGCCTTCAAGCAAAATATTCATGTTTGTGGGCATGGGCGACAACATCGTGGCGTCCACCCTGAAATCCACGGCGTATTGACACGATCCATCATCCACGTTCGGCAAGGAGCAAGGGTCGTAATTGACCGCCTCCGGGTCGGAGCAGCCCACGGGAGAATTTGAATCCGGCAGAAACCCTGCGCAGCTGCAATCCTCCTGAATGGCATCTCCTACCGTGCAGTCATTTCCATCATTGCAAGGGTCTCCGGCCAGTATGCACATGCCATTGATGGCGGCGGTGTTGTCGTAGTTGCACGCATCCGAATTCCGGCACCCCTGGATGAGGGGCAATTCACCTGCTGGCACTTTTCTCGCCCGGTAGGAAAAGTGGTTTTCTGGAAAATAAATGCTCCCGACCAGGTTGTCGTTTTCATCGTATTCGGTGATCATGCCGCCCCCGAACACATCCGAAGAACCTGTGCCCCAACCTATGAGTGTCCCCCCATTGTTGAGGCGTTGAATGCTGCCTTGAGATGAGGCGTAATTCCCATCGGGGTGCACCCATTCCCGCAATTGGGTGAGGGTGCCGGTTTCCAGGTTGATTTCATATTCCACACCCCTTGAAATGGCGGACTGCTTGCCTGTGCCGTTGTCGAAAAGCAACAACCGGTCCTCCCCGATCATCTGGGCATCGTGCGGATGCTTGAAGACCTCGCTCCCTGCAGTGAATGTGAAGTCGGAAAATGGGCCGCCAGCGACCCACACCAACGCTCCGGTCAGGCGGTTGATGCGCACCACGGCATCCATATTTCTGAGGCAGAGCAGGACATCGCCATTGTCCAATGTCTGGAACGCGTTGTGGTGATAGGCGTCGAGCATCGGAGCCTCCCAGTTACAATGGGTGCACCATGAAGGCGGGATGTGATCCGAAGCGCGCCAGAACCAGTCGACATTGTCCTCGCCGTCCAACTCCTGAATCAAACAATCAATCACAGCACGGTCTGTATCCGTTGTATCGGGAATGCTGTCCTCAAGTGTCACGGTGATGATCTCTTTTCCAAGCAGCAGGAACTTGTCTTCTTCCAGCAATTCCATGTCGTGATAATCAGGGTCACCCCCTATGAAATCCAAGGATTCGCTCACTTGCAAGGAACTGTCCAAGATTTCCCAGACCCCTTCCATTGTCCAATACCAAGCCAACCTGCCATCGGGATGGAGGTCAAAGTTGAACCCGCGAAACGGGCGCAATTCGCTGTGCAGTACTGCGCCTCCTTGGCCCACGATGATGGGGTAGGTCTCATTCGAACTGAAACGGGGCGAACCGATGATGTAGCCATCAGAAAAAGCCGCATTGGGCTCCAACAAGACTTCGAGTGAAATGGACGTTGTCGTCTGGGCCGTCAAGAGGGCCGGACACAAGGCCAAACAGTAAACGAGCAGCGCCATCCACCGCGGACCTGAATACAATTTTCTGCCAAGCCTCCCACACGTGCGGTCTGCCGTTGCAAATTGCTTGAGAATTGAGGTGAGCGGCATGGGTGGTTCAGCAAGGGGCCCAGGAATGGGAAACGTAGGGTAATATACGAATTTTTGTCGACAAATGAGCATATTTCTTAGACCAATCAACATCCTTGGCCGTGCCCCTCTCAGGATTTCTGTGGCGATTGTCTTGGCCTTGATCTCCACTGCAGACCTCTCAGCTCAAAGGGGCCGCAGCGGTATGGACAGATTCGACGTGGTGAATGTCGGTCTCGGTATGAGCAATCGGGGCTTGCCATTGTTCATCGAACTCGAACAGTCCGTTGACGAGCACCTTTCAGCAGGCTTAATGGCCAGTTTCCAGAGTTTTCGCGAAGGAGGGCCAGAAGGCAAATGGCAGCATCAGTACTTGGGCGTGGGTGTCCAAGGCCACTATCACTTTGTGGAAATCGCGCCGCCACCTTTCGACTTCTTTGCCGGTTTGACTTTGGCTTGGTACGCCCACAACTTCCGTTGGGTGGGCGGGACGAGCATCCCTGATTCCTATACCGGAAATGCCGTCGGTGGCCTGCAGCTGGGCGGCCACCTGGGTGGCAGATACACCTACAAGGGCTGGACTTTCTTCACACAAATGACGGGGGGAACCGTCCTGAGTGGTTACACCTTCGGGTTGTCAATCCCCTTGAAATGAAAGCGGCCAGCCCCTTGCTGGTGTGGTTCCTCCTGTGCATTCCTTTTTTGGGCTGGACGCAATCGGAAGACGCGCGGTTCGACCCGGGGTTCCAGGCGGCCATACATGTGGGGGGACAGGTCCCCACAGGCATCCTTGCAGAGCGGTTTGGCGCGTCCAATACGGTTGGGCTTTCCGGATACCGATTGACTTCCAAGGGTTGGAGGTTGGGTGGTCATTACCGGTTTCAAACGGGGGCCGATGTGCGCGAGCCCGGGTTGTTGGACAACCTGCGCGATGCCAATGGCCACATCGTAGACAATGAAGGCCAAATTGCCTTGGTTACCGCCCAACAGCGCGGAACCCTCTTCTGTGTTTCTATCGGTAGGATCTGGACTGCGGACTTTCTCAACCCGGGTTCTGGCCTGTTGTTGGAATTGGGCATGGGGTTTTGGGAACACAAGGTGCATTTCCAGAACCGCGGCAACCGCCTGACCCAGCTCGACGAACCCTACGTGCAGGGATATGACCGGCTCACCGGTGGGTGGATGCTCATGCCGCGCCTCGGCTATGTGCACGATTCCCCCAATGGATTGGTGCGGTTTCAGGCCGGCATCGAATCCATGATGGGGCGTTTGCAGCCCAACCGCGCCTGGAATACCGACACCATGATGGCGGATACAGGCCCCCGGGCAGACCGCGCCGTTGGGCTTTTTGCAGCGTGGATCTTGCGCCTGCGCGCACGCTCGACCGACTTGGACTACTACCACTAATCCGCCACCGAAACAGCGTGCTTCTCTACAGCCTGGCCATCCAAATCCTGCGTGCGGCTGTGCGCATGGCTTCTGCCGCCGGGCACCCCAAATCAAGGCGGGCTTGGCGCGGCAGAATCGGTTGGGAAGACCGGCTCAAGCAGGCAGATGCAGACACCCGGTTGTCTGGGCGCACCGGAGACTGGCTGCACCTTCACTGCGCTTCTCTGGGCGAATACGAGCAAGGCGCGCCCCTCCTCGAACGCTGGCGTGACCGACATCCGGAACGCCCGATTCTGCTGACCTTTTTCTCCCCCTCCGGTGTGGAAGGTGCCCATGCCACCCTTGCTGACCACGTCGATTATCTGCCGTTCGACACCTCGGGGGCCATGCGCCGGTTCGCCGCCGCCATCAGCATCTCGGACACCGTCCTGGTCAAGTATGAACTTTGGCCAGCACTGATTCAGCACTTGACTGCCCATGGCACGCGGGTACACCTGGTGGCCGCGCGCTTCGACGCCGGCCGGCACCCGATGAGCGCGTGGGGCTGGTTCATCCGCCGGCACATGCAGGCCCTCCGCACAATTCTGGTGCAGGACGCGCAATCTGCTGCTGTGGCCAAGAGTTTCGGGGTATCCACGTCGGTCATGGGAGACCCGCGTTTGGACAGGGTGGCATCCAACGTTTTGCAAGCGCCACCGGCGCAAGTGCAGGAACGACTGGACCGCATTGGGCGCTGGGCCGCCTCGCGTCCCTTGCTCGTGGTGGGCAGTGCTTGGCCCCCAGAATGGCAAGCGTTGGCATCACTGCAGTCCCGCAACACTGAGTGGTGCATCCTCTGGGCGCCGCATGAGGTGGACGCGGGGTACGTCACTGAATGGGCGCAAGCGGGGCACACCGCGCGCCTTTCAGCATGGGAGGAGGACAGCGCAAATGCCGATGAAAGGGAACCATCCATGATAATTCTCGATGAGATCGGTGTCCTGAAATACGCCTATGGCTTGGCAGACATTGCCGTCGTGGGCGGGGGCTGGGGAAAAGGGGTGCACAACACCTTGGAGCCCGCTGCCTTTGGCGTCCCTGTGCTGACCGGACCTGGCATCGGTGGATTTCGAGAAGTTCAGGCCCTCCTGCAATGCGGCGCAGCCGAGGTTTGCCACACGCCAGATTCGCTCGCGGAACGGGCATTGGACTGGATGAAAGACAAGCCAAAACGGCACCGCGCAGGTGCGGCAGGCGCTCAATGGGTGCAGCAACATGTGGGTGCTGCTGAGCGCATTGTCGACGCCATTGAACGTGATGGGAAGGGTGGAAAATGAAAAAGGACACCTCCTCAGAGGTGCCCTTTTCTTGAGCGAGAAACGAGACTCGAACTCGCGACCCCAACCTTGGCAAGGTTGTGCTCTACCAACTGAGCTATTCTCGCTTGGGACGGCGAATTTACACCAAAACACGGTCCGAGCAACGCCTCCAAAAACAAATCCAATGGTAAGCAACCCTATAATAATTGCCTCTGTTGGTTAAAGCGTGTGCATATTGTAGGACCATTCTGTCAAACTGCCGCAAGCCTTATCAAACCATGAGAATTGTACTTCTTTCGGCCCTCTTCGCCGTATTCACCATTTCGGGATTTGCCCAAATCAAGTCCCCGGAAGCGCCTGCACAACGCAGTTGTGCTGCACATGAGAACCACATGCAGATGATGGGACTCGACGCTGTCTATGCCAAGCGTCATGCAGATTTTGAAACCCAAACGGCCGCCTTTGTCGCGGCCCGCCAAGAGGCGCGTCAGAATGGCGCCCAGATGCAACCCGTTGTGGTGACCATTCCCGTGGTGTTCCACGTGCTGTATGCCAACGAGACCCAGAACATTCCGGATGCTGAGATTTTGGAACAGCTGCAGGTGTTGAATGACGACTTCCGCCGGACCAATGCCGATCAGGACAACATCTGGCCGCAGGGAGCGGATACCGAAATCGAATTCTGTTTGGCAACCCGCGACCCCAATGGCGCACCCAGCTCTGGGATTTTGCGCGTGCCCACCACGGTATCCAGCTTTGGCTCGAATGACGCCATGAAATTCACGGCCCAAGGCGGCTCTGATGCTTGGCCTGCAGCTGACTACCTGAATTACTGGGTCTGCAACCTCGGGGGTGGATTGCTCGGTTATGCGCAGTTCCCAGGCGGTCCAGCCGCTACCGACGGCGTGGTGTGCGGATATCCCTATGTGGGCATCAACGGCCCAGGCGCCGGTGCGTACAACCTCGGACGCACGGGAACGCACGAAGTGGGACACTGGCTCAACCTGCGCCACGTCTGGGGCGATGGTCCCTGTGGTGCCGACGACTTCGTCGCCGACACCCCCGAGTCCGATGGCGCCAACTACGGTTGTGCATTGGAACACGTCAGTTGTAGCACGGAAGACATGGTCCAGAACTACATGGACTACTCCGATGACGGCTGCATGAACATCTTTACTCAAGGTCAGGGCGACCGCATGCAAGCCGTGCTCGCCCCGGGCGGTGCGCGCGCCAGCATCACGAGCTCCAACGGGTGTTTGCCCGCAGTTCCCGATTTTGATTTGGATGCGGCCATCATCGCCGTGAATGCGCCGAATGGATTCTCTTGCGCCACGGAAGTGACGCCGTCCATCACACTGTTCAACTATGGTGGCAACACCTTGACTTCAGCCACCATCACTTATGACATCGATGGTGCAGCAGCGCAAACCTTTGCATGGACAGGGTCGCTCGACTTTGGACAAAGTGCAGACGTCGTGCTGCCTGCGCAGACCCCTGGTGACGGCAGCCACGTCTTCAATGTGTCCGTTTCATCGCCCAATGGTGGCGCCGATGAGAACGCCGACAATGACAGCGCAAGCAGCGACTTTTCGTTGGATTCGCAGGGTGTGGATGTAACCATGACGCTCACCTTTGACAATTACCCTGGTGAGACCACATGGGAATTGGTCGATGGAACAGGAACTACGGTCTTCTCCGGTGGACCCTATGCAGGTTCGGGTACCTTGGTAGAATCGGGGTGTGTCGCAGAAGGCTGCTACACCCTGACGGTGTATGACAGCTTTGGCGACGGCATGTGCTGCGCCTACGGATCTGGCGGATACTCCTTTGGAATCGGCGGATTGGTCTTGGCCTCCGGCGGTGAGTTTGGATCGAGTGAGTCCACTGAAGTCTGCGTTGGAGACATCGTGCTCGGCTGCACCGATGCCGCGGCCTGCAACTACAACCCCGACGCCATTGCCGATGACGGCACGTGCGACTACAGCTGCTTGGGCTGCACCGATTCGACGTTCTGCAACTACAATGCCGATGCCAC
>DGOE01000128.1 GCA_002389295.1 Flavobacteriales bacterium UBA4474
GAGTACGGTTTTCAGCTGCTGGACCTCCTGTCGGCTTTGGTTCTGTTCATTCTCCCATTGAATCGCAAGCAGTTGATGCTCACGGTCCTTCTCGTAGGCCGCGCGGATCACAGCGAGGCGGTGCTTCTCGGACTGTAGACTGTCGTCGTAGCGCACGAAGGATTCGTGCATCTCCAAGGCTTCGGCCTCCTGCCCCAGCGCTTTGTGGGCCTGATACAGCACATTGTACAGTTGGCGCTTGACCTCATAACCGTCCTGTCCCAGCAATTCCTCCGCATGATCGCTGGCCACACTCAAGGCTTCGGCGGGCTGGGTAGACAGGGTCAATTCGGCAACGGCAAGCTTGCACGAGAGTTCGTCGCCACGTGCACCGAGCTCACGGTACATCTCCATGGCCGTAACCCATTGTTCCTTGGCCTCATCCGGCGCACCCATCGCCTCGGACAAAGTGGCCATGTTCGCATAACAACCTGCCACGAAGAAGCCCTTATCCTCCCGCTCCAGCGTCTCAAGCGCTGACGCATACAGCGCCGCTGCCCGTTCGTAATCTTTCAATTCGAACGCACAGTACCCCATGTTCAACGCCAACAGGCCGGGGAAATAGCCCATGTCCTTTTCCTCGGCAATGCCGCTTTGCACCATCTCAAATTGGGCCATGGCCAATTCATGGTGGCCGATGATCATGAAGACGTTGCCGAGTGCCATCCTTGCTCTGCGGGCCCTGGCCGTATCCCCGGCGACCTTATACAGTTCCATGGACCGATTGAAGTGCCGCGTGGCTTCGACGTATTCGTTGCGCTGGACATTCACATTGCCACGGTTTCCATACACCGTGCCAAGGCGGGCAGAGTCGCCGAGGGCGAGTGCCACCTGCTCGGCTTGGTCAAAGGCGGTGAGGGCTTCCTCCAAGTGCCCCTGTTGTTCCAGTAGGCTTCCGATGCGGTTGTGCGCGGAATACAACGCCAACGGCTGGTCTGCACTTTCAGCCAGATCGCGCATCTCCTCCAGATAGTAGAGCACGGTGTCCGGGTAAGTCTGATGAAATGCGATGTGCAGGTCCTTGGCGGTCTGCAGCCGGTCCTCAACAGAGCGTGTCTTGTCGTTCCAGTCCTGAATCAGGGGAGACAATTCCTGCTGGGCCGTCGCTGTGGCCAACCACAGAAAGGGCAGCAGACGGAGGAAATAGTGAATCATGATCAGACAGGAGGGTGTCACTCCCAATGGTGAACCAAAATAGATCAGGACGGGTTGCGCGTGTGCCCCGTTCAGGTCGATTCATGCTGCATGGCGTGGTTCAAGGTGATGGCCATGTTGACCGAACCCTTCCAGAAATCACTGGATCCTTTCGCCTTTTCGACTGAAGAATCGGGTGACTCCACATTGGATTTGGCCCGTCATCAACTGACCCTCCCATCGGGGCGCTTCTGGTGCACCTTCTGTGATCCGGCGCGTTCTAAACCGCTGAATACCCGCCCCAACAGACAGGTCCAACCGCCATTCTGGCGCCACCTGATACCCTGCGAAAAGTCCGCCTGTCGGCGTCCAATTCAATCGGCTCTTGGGCAAATCGCCATCCGCATAGGCCACCACCAACCCTTCCTCATTGAGGCTGTGACCTCGGCCTCCACTGCGGACGAGCAACTGAACCCCGAGGCCCAGGCCTCCATGCCATCGGCCATGAAAACGCGATGTCCTCCATTCGATGGGGATGACCACGGCATTGAACCGGTTAAAGCTTTTCACATGGCGACGCTGAGTGGCCAGCCCCTGCACATCGCCGTAAAGAATGGCCACTGTATCCCCTGTCAGCGCGTTGATTTCAATGGCCTGAATGCCCTCTGGATCGAGGTAACCCTGCGTTGTGGTCTCTACATAGTCCAACAAGTGCACGTAGTCATACCAGGCAAGACCCAACGAAAAAGACTGTCCCCAGCGGCGGACATCCAATGACACCCCACCTCCAGCACTGAATTCCGTGTGGAAATGGCCACTCAACTCCGTGGGATGCTCCCCTTTTAGACTGAAGTGACTCAAAGTGAGGCCACCATATGTCCTGAGGGCAAATGGCGCCTCAGCATGGATAACGGTGGGCCCCATCGGCAGCAACTGAGCCAAGGGCGAGGCTGCCCAAGAAGGCCCGCGCAATGGCAAAGGCTCCAGCCCCAATTTTGCTGAACCTTTCACTGGAGGCAACCCTCCCCCAACAACCGAGCGGGCCCTGGCCACATTCTCCTCTCCGTGGGGTTCCTCCCGCGGCAGAAAGAGTGGAAGCCGATCAGACGCCGCCGCGGTGGGTGCGGGCTCAGATGAGACCGTTGGAGCAGACTCGGCACCAGTGGTGCGGGCCTCATCGGCCGGCGTCATTTCTGCGGTGGCAACCGGTGCTCCGGCTTCAGCCGACATGGTTTCAGCGGCAACGGCGTCTTCCGGCGCCATTGCCGCCGCGGCAGGCAAGGTCAGGTCGGCTTGATGCGAAGCAGGTTCATTCGAAGCGGGTTCAACAGCAGTGG
>DGOE01000099.1 GCA_002389295.1 Flavobacteriales bacterium UBA4474
CATGGGCGGTTGCTGAACGCGGTTCGGATGGCGTGGAGTGCAAGACCGAAGCCCAACAGAAGGCCACCGTATAGCAGGACCTCACCTCCACACCCGAAAATAACCCAGCCGCAAAAGACCGCAGTGACCGCCCCAAGCATCCGACCGCCCCGCGTGTGGCGGTGCCCGCGCAGGAAACGCCTCAAAGCCAGCGCCGAAAGCAGGTAGGGCACCAAAGCAGAGAGGGTCGACAGGGTCATCATGAATGTAAAGGTCTCGACCAGCGAATCCGAAAACTTGAGCAACAGAACCGCACACGCCAGTGCCGAAGACACGGCAATGCCCACCATGGGCACCCCTGCACGGTTGCGCCGGGCAAAGGCTGCCGGGAAGAGGCCATCGTCCGCAGCGGCCATCGGGAATTCCCCTTGGATAAACAGCCATCCATTGAGCGCGCCCGCCGTGGCCATGACCGCCGCCCCGGCGATGAGGGGCCGCGCCGCAGCACCCCAAAAGGTACCGGCCGCATCGGCAAAAGGCGCAGACGAGGACGCCAGTACTTCGGGCGGAAGCAACCCCATGACAGCCACCGATCCGAGCAGGTAGACCACCACTGTGAGCGCTGTTCCAAGCACACTCGCACGTCCCATGTTGCGCTTGGGATCCCGGATGCGTCCACTGGAAATTGCCGCTGATTCAACCCCCAAAAACGCAAACAAGGTCAGCGTCGTGGCCGCTGTGATTCCGGCAAAGGCGCTGCCGCCATGTGCCGGCTCAGCCCAGAGGTAGGACAGGTCTATGTGGGCGAGGCCAAACAGGCCCACCGCCAACAGCGGCAGCACCTTGAGCACCACGGTCACCCCTTGCACGGCCGCCATTTGGCGCAGCCCCAGTCCGTTGATCGCCGAAAACAAAACGAGCAGCCCCACCCCGGCTGCCGCCGCCAACATCGGATCTTCCGACAGCGCGGGGAAGAACACCCCGAGGTAGCCTATGCACGCCACGGCGATGGCCGCATTGGTACACCAGATGGACACCCAGTATCCCCACGCCACAGCAAATCCCGGCAGGTCACCGAAGGCCCGGCGCACATAGGCATACGGCCCACCGGGGGCTTCGGGGTACAAGGCACCCAGCCGGCGAAACACGGCCGCCAACAGAACCGCCCCCACTGAGGCGCACCCCCATCCGAGCAGGCCCAGTCGGCCATACAAGGCGAGCCCCGCAGGCAACAAAAAGATGCCCGACCCGATCATATTGCCCGTCACCAGCGCAGTGCTTGCCCCGAGTCCCAGTTTCCGCATCCCGCAGATTACGAAGGATGGCCCGGTTCATCCCGCTTAGGCCATTCATTCAAAATTCCCAATGCATCCAGAACATGAAAAAGCCCGCTCAAGGCGGGCTTTTCCACATCGCTCAACAGCGGTTAATCACGCACGTAGACATCAGAAACCGAACGCAACACCGTCCTCATTCCCAACTGCGAATCCACATATTTGACCCTCAGGCCACGGCTCCCCATCACTTGGGTTACTTGGCCTTTGAGACGCTGACCGTCCACTTCGAGCCACACCGGATCACCCACGGTATACACTTCCTTCTTTTCCAGTTCTGCAACTGGAACCAGCGCAGGTTCACTGGCGTCACGATCGCCTTGGGCAAACACAGCCGCAACCTTGGTGCGGGACGAACCAAACAATCCGGCCAACCCTGTGGAGGTCGCTTCGACCTTCTCCTCAACGACCTCTTCTACCTCTGCCTCACCTGCCTCCACAACTTCGGTTCCTGGAATCGCTATGCTGCAATTGCGTGTACAAGGGGCATCGACAGCTCCCAATCGGCGGGCTGTGGCCTCCAGTTTGTACTGGTGCTCTATACTGCCTAAAGCATCCGCTGTCACATAGCTCACGAGGAGGTGGTCATTGTTGAACATCAGATAGACAGAAGCGGGTTCCATGTAGTGCGGTGTACCCACCACTCGCCCCGACTCTGTGTCCCGTTCACTGGACTTCACTTTGCGGTGAGCCTTTAGATAGCGGTACTCCAACATCATGTATCCGCCCGCTGTATTCTGCAAGAGGTCGTGGGGCTCCGAGCCGAGGGTTTGATTGACTTCTGACAAAGTCATTCCATCTTCTAAATTAAAGAGGTGTTCTACAGTCGTGTGGTAATCCACAACGGTCTTCGATTCCTGCGCCAACGCGGAGACAGAAAGCACCATCAATGCAGCCAAACTGGCCGAAATACAATTGAATTTCATAGTCAAGATCATTGGTCATTCATATTCACTCCGTCCACTACAATCTGCAGGGTGGCTTTGCCCGACTCGCCGAGCAGTTCACACCAACTACATCCAGGCTTTTCAGAAAGCGGTTCGGCGCGTTTCATCTTTACGCAAGGCTCCGTGCACCGAGGGTTATCGCTCTTTACGTAATAGTGCGTCTCGGTATCGCAAGGGCAATATTCGCAGGCACTCTGTTTGTGGCGTGCCTGGGGGTTGTAATTGATCGCCTGTGGGTCCGTGCAGCCGATGTAATAGCATTGACCATTGTCAAAAACAGCACTCCGGCTGTAATTGGATGCCAAAGGGTCCGTACAACCTGTGTTGTATTGGCAACTGCCATCCTCTTCCTCAGCACCAGCATCGTAATTCAGCGCAGCAGGGTCGGTACAGCCCGAGCACACAACGTAATCCTCATCGCTTGCACAAATGGAGGGCATGCTGTTGACCAGGCACGCCAATTCGTGGGGAAGCCGCCCTGATGAGTGGTCACTCAATATGCTCTCCAGACGGCCGTTCCTGAAAAACAACCGGTACTCCTTGAGTCCACCTTCGAAGACCCTGAAACCGTCATTGTTGATCATGTTGACCTCCAAGTCCTTGACCTGCATTTCCTGTGCCGCCGTCCGCACATTGTATACGTGGATTTCGCATCCGTCATCCGCACCCAAGATGTCATAAGGGAACACGCCAAGTTTGTTCTTCACGTCATTCTTACCCATTCCAATCCTGACCTGCGCCATTTCCCGAATTGAGCAGAAGTAGTCCGTCACCACCTCATCATAGCGGCACCTCCCGTTGTCTATTTCAGCGGTGATGTCAAAATTGACTGCTTTTTTATCGGTGCATCCCTTTTTAGGTGCTTTTGGCGGCAATGGCGGCGGTGTCTGCACCGCAGGTGTAGTGGAGGAACATCCAGCAAGCACTACACATGCCGCAATGAGCAAGAACTGTGTTTTCATCTTGAAAAAGGAAAAAGGTTTGGGTGTCAAGAAAGCAACGAACGACCCAATCGAAGGGTCTTTATAAACCAATGCAAAGACCAACCGTCAACACCCCTTTTTGAAAACACATGTTATGCTTGGAAAATGTAGATTAACCAACTCATTTACAGCAATATTGACCATAAATGTTGTGAAGTGTTCTCACACAATAGAAGCCACGTAGCATCCGTGTTTCATTCAAAATTCTCTATGCGGGTCTCGCCTTGGACAAAGGCGAATTCGCACAACAGATAACGCAACCCAAAGACATCCGCTTCAAGAAGTTACCGCACTGTATGCGCCCACTGCGCAACACCGACAGATGCTGGGGCGGCGATGAAATCTTGGACGACATTTTCAAAACCGCGCACCGATTCGGGGTCCGGATTGACCATGGCCACGCGGCAGCCTGGTGGCGCATGGTGCACAAGGCCCGCCGCCGGGTAGACTTGCATGGACGTGCCCACCACCAAAAGGAAATCCGCCAGGGCCACCGTCTCGGCTGCCCGCTCGATCATGGGCACCGCCTCGCCAAACCACACCACGTGCGGCCGCAGCTGCACGCCCCGGTCGTCTCTGTCGCCCAGCACCACATCGGGTCCCGGCAGCGCCGCCTCGCCCACGGTGATCCAACGGTCGGGCGCGAGGCCCGGATCGTCCTCTGGCCGCACCACGCGGAGCTGGCCGTGCAGGTGAAGCACCTGGGTACTGCCCGCGCGCTCGTGCAGGTCGTCCACGTTTTGGGTCACGATGCGCACATCAAAAGCATCCTCGAGCGCGGCCAAAGCGCGGTGCGCCGCATTGGGCATCACTTCATCGAGCTGCCGCCGGCGTTGGTTGTAAAACCCGAGCACCAGCTCCGGATCTGCCGCCCACGCTTCCGGTGTGGCCACCTCCTCCACCCTGTAGCCCTCCCACAATCCATCGGCATCGCGAAACGTCTTCAGGCCGCTCTCCCGGCTGATGCCCGCCCCCGAAAGCACCACAATCACAGGCTTGTCACCCCTCATTTGCATGCCGTCAAGGTGGCACCCAACCGCCGACATTCCCAATCACCGTCCACGCCCGCCCGGACTTCCACCCACTTCCATCGGGCGGCGGTCCTCCTCATCGCCCTGTTGGGAAGGAGAGCGCACCCCCGCAACCCAAGGCCAAGGACAACTTAGCTTGGCCTGCAAGGAACCCCGTCAATGGCATCACCTCCCCCGCCCAACGCCACCCAGCAGCTCGTGCGCTACGCCATCTTGCTGTACTGGTCGATTTTTTGGCTGTTCAACCTCGTCGACAAAATTGTCGGTGGCGCCCACTTCCTCTGGGTGGGCCGAGACCGCTTTGCGCAATTCCAGAAGTACTTCGAATCCACCGGGCTCGGCGCTCCAGACGTCGCCAACGCCGCCCTGGCCTTTGCCGGGGCACTCGAAGCCTTTGCCTTTGTCTTCTTTGCCGGAGCGCTCCTCTTTGAAGTCCAACGCAACACGGCCGCTTCACGCCGGTGGTCCTTCTTTGGCACGTTGCTCACCTTGGGTACGTTTACCTTCTTCTCCATCGGCGACCACTGGTTTGGCGACCGTTTCGAACTGTTGGAGCACACCCTTTTCTGGTTCATTTCGCTGATGTCATGGGTGGTCTTCATCCGGCTCGAAGCGGCCCCCACTGCGGATCCTGTCACCCTTCCCAAGCGCCAATTCATGACCGCCGCAGCGGTCGCGGCCACCTTGGTTTTGGTCACGGCCACGGCCATCTTCCGGCACAACACCACCGATTTCCACCTGCGCTCCGACGCCGTTGCGGCCGAGGCCGTTGGAGACCACCTCTACAAGGTGGCCTTTCCCTTCTTGGGCGGCAGCACCGTCTTTGAAAACACCCTCGCGCAGTTCAAGAAAACCCACCCCGACGAAGCGATTCAGCACATCTACACGGTGCCGAATCCCCTGCGGCTGAAAAAGGCCGACGCCCTCATATTCTACATCATCACCGAAGACCAGCCATGAAAGAACGCGCCATCCTCCGCTCTGCCATCCTGGTTTTCTGGACCCTTTTCTGGGGCCTCAGTGTGGTCGACAAAATCATCCCTGACGTCCAGTTTTTGTGGGTGGGCAAGGACTTCTTTGCCCTCTTCATCAAATTCTTTGGCTCACTTGGACTCAAAGACCCCCTCTTTGCGACGGTGGCCCTCGCAGGGGTCTCCGGCCTCGAAGCCATCAACTTCTCCCTCTATCTGATCGCCCTGCTCAGCTTGCGCAATGGGGACGAGGCCATCACCGATACGTGGTTCTTTCGGGCCATCCTCGCTTCGGTGACGCTGTTCAGCCTGTTTTCCATCGCCGATCAGGTCTTTGGTGACCGGTTCCAACTGCTGGAACACGGGCTGTTTTGGATCGTGCTCATCGCTTCTTGGATCGTGTTCAAGCACGCCCCCATCTCCGACGAAGGACCTGTGACGTGGACGCCATCCAAGGCCGGACGCATCGCCCTATTGACCGGTTCTGCGCTCACCATGCTGACGGCCTTCTCCATTTGGAATTTCTCCAACGCCACGTTTGCCCAGGCCACTGCCCCCGTCGTGGGAGAGGAGGTCGTGGAGGACATCTACAAGTTTGACTTTCCCTTCCTCGCCGATAAGCGCACGTGGGAGGCCACCGTCAACGCCTTTATGGAAGGGCATCCAGGGCTGCGTGTGCGCTACATCTACACGGGCCCTTCGGAGCTGAATTCCAAAAAGAAAACCCACCTCTTGCTGTACGTCTTTACCGAGCCGAAATAGTCACCAGACTGCCCGTTCTCGAAAAGGCTACCGCGCATCAATCTCTCCTGTTCGGTCATGAAAAAGCCCACCTCCGTTGAGGCGGGCTTCCCGCGAGAAACGGCAATAGAATCATAAGCCGTGTCTTCAAGAGAAGAGTTGAATTCGGGCCGCCCTGGGCTGGCCGATCTTCTGAATATTGTCTGAAGACCACATCGCTACAATGTGGCCATTCTGTGCTTTCATTACCCAACTTTCATCGCACAGTCTTCGGGTACTTCAACTCCACCATAGATTGTACGAGTAGGATAACTCCTACAAAGTACCGGATGTTATCCTACAATTCCAAATCACCGACCCTCCGTTTTTTATCTATCCTCTCCCTTGGCCACACTAAAACACCAGGAAAAACTGTCGGTTTGTCGGCATGACCCGCCCGCCCTGAGGCCATCCCCCCCGCACAAAATCCGACCCGCCTTGGCCCAAAACCCGCCCAAATTATCCGGCATTCCAGAGCCAACAGGACGGGCGCCGTCCCTAAATTCGCGGTCGACATGGCCAAGAAAAAGATCATCACGCGCGCCTCAGAGCAGTTTCTGGAGGCTTACCTCAACAACCCCTCGCCCACCGGTTTCGAAAGTGCCGGTCAGAAGATGTGGCTCGATTATGTCAAGCCCTACATCGATGAGCACATCGTAGACACCTATGGCACAGTCGTGGGCGTCATCAATCCCGAGGCCAAATACAAGGTGGTCATCGAGGCGCACGCCGACGAAATCAGCTGGTTCGTGCACTACATCACCAGCGACGGCTTTATCTACCTGCGCCGCAACGGAGGCAGCGACCACCAGATCGCCCCGTCCAAGCGCGTGGACATCCACACCCAGAAGGGCATCGTCAAGGCCGTCTTTGGCTGGCCCGCCATCCACACCCGCACAGCAGGCAAGGAGGCGCCCCCCACCCTGAAAAACATTTTCCTCGACGTCGGTGCCAAAGACAAGGCCGAGGTCGAAAAGATGGGCATCCACGTAGGGTGCGTCGTCACCTATGAGGACACCTTCATGCTGCTCAACAAGCAGTGGTACGTAGGACGTGCTTTGGACAACCGCGCCGGTGGATTCATGATCGCCGAAGTGGCCCGCTTGCTCAAGGAAAACAAAGTGGACCTGCCTTTTGGCCTCTACATCACCAACAGCGTGCAAGAGGAAATCGGACTGCGCGGCGCCCAGATGATCGCCGAGCGCATCCAGCCCGATGTGGCCATCGTCACCGACGTCACGCACTGCACGCACACCCCGATGATGAACAAGATCGAGCAGGGCGATGTGGCTGCCGGCAAAGGCCCGGGCATCACCTACGGCCCCGCGGTCCAAAACAACCTGCTGCAACGCATCATCGACACGGCAGACGCCAACAAACTCCCCTTGCAGCGCATGGCGGCCAGCCGTTTTACCGGCACCGACACGGACGCCTTTGCGTACTCCAACCAGGGCGTGCCGAGCGCTTTGATTTCCCTGCCCTTGCGCTACATGCACACCACCGTTGAGATGGTGCACAAGCAGGACGTCGAAGACTGCATCCGCCTCATCTACGAGACCCTGCAAAACATCAAGCCCGGAGAGGACTTCAAGTACCTCTAAACAAGGGGAATCAGCGGCGGACCTGTTCCAGCCAGCCGCGAAGCTGGTGGATGTCGAGCGGCTTGGGCAGCAGGGCCTCCACAATGGGGTGGCCCTCTGCGCGGCGCAATTCTTCGGGGTCCAGGGTGGCGCTCAGCATGAACATCGTCGTGCGGGACAAGGCGGTGGTGGGATACATCTCCATGCGCTCGAGGACACCGAATCCATCGAGCCCCGGCATTTTGATGTCGAGCAATACCACGATGCCGGCGTTGGCCAACGCAGAACCAGGCCGCAAATCGTCCTCCTCTACCCCGGAATCTTGAGACAATGCCTCCAAGAAAGTGGGACCATCCTTGAATTTCCGGACGGACGCACCAAAGGCCGCCTCGATGAGCCGGCCATTGACCACGCGGTCGATTTCGTTGTCATCGACCAACCAAAATTCAAGCGCTTTGGACATCCATTCTCAATATCGACACGTCAATTTTCATATAATGTAAGAAACTTCTTCTATTACAGATTTCTGATATTCAATTGGATGAGCGCTGAATCCACCGCTCGTATCGGGCGTGCTCCCCCGCCAATTGTACTTTCATTTCCCGCAGTTTTTCTGCCACGGCCCCTGCAGCGGCGGCCCCACCGCCTTCCAACTCATCTGCACAGCCTCCGAGTTGCGCACCCAGGCCCTCCAGCAGGGCCAGCACCTCCGTGCCCTGCTCAGCATTCCTCACCCTCGAGCGGTTCAGGTCGTAACCCGAACGGATGACACCACGCAGTTCTTCCTCATTCCACGGCTTGGACACAAAACGGTAGACCTGCCCTTTGTTGATCGCGTCTACGACCGCATCGGTATCGGCATATCCCGTCACGAGGATGCGGCTGACATCCGGGTGGTCCGGCATGATCAACTCAAAAAACTCCACCCCGCTGATCCGCGGCATGCGCTGGTCGCTGAGCACCACGTGGAAATTGTGCTCGTCGAGCAGGCGCACCGCCTTGTGCGGCTCGTCGCAAGTGTGCACTTCAAACTCCCGACGAAAGGCCGCCTTGAACGAAAACAAGTTGGGCTCCTCGTCATCGAGGTAGAGGACGCGTATGATCTCTTCTGCCATGCTTCTCTGGGTTCAGGGGTTCATGCGACTTTGGAGGCTGCAGCATTCTCCGCTGCGAGGGGAAAGGTGAGCACAAAGCACGTGCCCACATCAGGCGTGCTCTCCACCGTGACATCGGCACCGTGGTCATCGAGGATGCCCTTGACGATGCTCAAGCCGAGGCCCGTGCCCATCCCCACATCCTTGGTGGTGTAAAAGGGGTCAAAAATCCGCTGGCGTGTGAGGTCGTCCATGCCCGTGCCGTTGTCGCGAATCCGCACCTCCAGGGCTGTGAACTCACCGGCTTGGGCCGAGACCCCATTCAACTGAACGTCCACCTTGCGGTCCTCACTTTCGGGCCAGCGCGTCTCAGTGGCCTGGACAGCATTCATGATGATGTTCATGAAGACCTGGCTGAGCTTGCCACTTTGGCACCACAGCGGCGGCGCCTCTTCATCAAAGGTCACCTCGATGTTGGCCTTGCTGCGCGCGCGGTTGCCGAGCACGGTGATCGAGGCTTCGAGCAACTCAGCCAAAGACGCCTCCACCAACTGATCGCCATCCATGCGGCCAAACACGCGCAACCCGCCCACAATGCGCGCCGTGCGGTCCGCACCTTCCAAGATGCCCTTGATCAACTGCCGGCTTTCTTCAACCAAGAAGTTCAGATCCAATTGACGGGCCCGCTCTCGGGCCCGGCCCACCATTTCCTCCGCCCCCGGTGCCCCTTCCGCAAGCGACGACAGGGCCGCAGCATGGGCCTCAATGATCTCGATCAACTCCTCCAAATCCCGGCGCAGCGAGGTGGCATTGGACTGCACGTAGTTGATGGGGTTGTTCAACTCATGGGCGATGCCCGCCGTCATCTGTCCGAGAGAAGCGAGCTTTTCGGTCTGGATCAATTGGTCTTGGGCCCCCTTCAATTCTTCCAGGGCACCGGACAATCCGGCATTGGCCTTGGCGAGTTCATCGGTCCGCTCCCGCACGCGCGCTTCGAGCTCTGCATTTTGCTCCTTGACGATGCGCTCGTTTTCCAGGGAGGCGGCCAGGGCTTTGGCATTGGCCTGGTCGCTCGAACGCTTGAGCACATTGATCCTGTTGCCCAAAGCAAAACTGAGCAACAGCATTTCCAACACCGTCCCGATCGGCATGAACGTCGCCGTGATCGGGGTGGAGGCCAACAGGCCGAAATCGCGCAAGGCCTGCATGGTCACGGCGATCAGAAAAATCAGCCACGCCACAAAGTACCAGGGCGCCGAAGGGTGGCCCCTTCTCCAACTGACAATGGACAGGACCAGCATGGCCGGAGCAGACAGCGCCCCGAGGTTGACCAAGTTATAGGCCACAATAGGCAAGCCCGCCAGGGCCGCCAAGAGGGCCGCCCAGTAGATACCCAAAAGCACCCTGATGAGCCGGTTCCACTTGGGTGTATACCGCCTGACCTCCAAAAAATGCCGGGCAAAGGTCAGCGCAGCCAAGCCGCTGCACGCCCCCATCACCGTCAAGCCATTGACCGCCATCCAGGGTGAACTTCCCCACAGCAGCCGGTCATATCCATTGAAACCCCACTGCACAAGGCCCACGGTCAGCACGACGAAGGTGTAGCTGAAGTAAGCCCGCTGGCCCGTACTAAACGCCAAGAAACAATTGTAGATCAGGATGGCCAGTACCATCCCGGTATACAAGGCCACCGCCAAATCGCGTCTTTCGCGCAACATCTCCGCCTTGTCCGTTTGGGTCAACACAAAGGGCAGCAGCACCGGCTTGGTGCTTCTGACCCGAAACCACAGCGCGTGGTCCTCATTCACTGGCAGGTTAAACGTGGGAATCAGGTCTTCTTGGCGGCCATATGCCGCGCCGGCTGAGGCTGTTTTCAGGACGCGCGGGCCATCCAAGACAAAAGCATCGATGGAGTCCAGCGTGGGGTTGTCCAACAGGATGCGGACGTTGCGCGGGGCACCCTGCCAGCCCGAAACCCGTATCCAATGTGCAGATTCCGAGGACCCCAAATTGGGACGTTCACCTTTCAGCCGTTCGAGCGACGCCACCTTGAGGTGGACCTGCTCCGGCCGCACCATGCTCGTAGGGTCTTCGAAGGCTTCCAAGGTGAGGGCATCCACGGCTTGCCCTCCCGTGTTGCCACAGCCCGTCAACAAGGGCAGCGCCAACAAGGCCCAGACCCAACGACGCAGGTGCACCCGTCCATATGGCGGGCAACACCGCATCAGCCAAGGTGGTTTTCTATGCGGTATGCGATGCGGTGGAACCGGCCGTCCACCATGTGCACGTGGCTCGGCTCCTCTGCCGTGCGCCTGATGATCTGTTGCACATCCTCTGCGGCCGTATCGATGCTCTCCGGGTACTGGAAATGCCCAATTTCAGACCGGATCGGTGGAGCAGGATATGAGAATTGGCCCTCTTCACCCCACTCCTCGAGGATGGTAAACCCGAGTTCGCGTTGGATGGGGCGCATGTTGGTCCCCATAAATGCATAGCCGTGGCGGATGTCGAGCCGGGGCATCAGCCCCAAACCGACGCAGGCCATGGGCAGCATACCGATGCCCGCCATGGCGGTTTCGCGGCGGCTCCACAGCGCACAAAATTCGCCACACCCTTCTTGCATTTGGCTGTCCAGCCGCTGGCTCACTTCGGGGTGGTCCCCTCCGACTGCACGCTCCATCGGCAACAGGTACTCCTCGCGCCTCCGTTGGAGCCGCATCCCGCTGAGCAGGGTTTCATCGTCGTTGCAGGTGAGCAGAAAAAGGGTGGTGTCGGCATCGCCCACCCAGTCTTCGCCAAAAGACGTCAGGTTGGTGATGCCCGAAGCCTGCAATACCGCCCTGTGACCATCGGCGAAGCGCTGAGACAGGTCAGGGTCATCGGCCGAGGCAAACACATGAAGCGTCGCTGCGCGCAGTCCACGCGCGACGTCTACCGACTCACGCGGTATGTGCGATGGTGAGGTGCTCATTAAAATCAAATCTGATGCGTTGGTCCTCGAGATCTTCGCCGAGGAGAATACGGCGGGCAACCGTGGCGGCCATTCCAGCCCCCATGGCCACATCGCTGTGGAGTTGCGGCCAACCCACCAGGGTCTTGCCGACTTCTGCCAGGCTTTCCCTGGCGCGGTCACTGATGGCCGAAAGGTCCACAAAGGCGTCGAGCAACTCCGGCGTCCAGGCTCCCCCGTTGGCCAACTCCGTCAATTGCTCTACCGAAATCCTGCCGTGGAGAAATTCTTGGGTCTCCTCCTGGTCATAGCGCTCGATGTCCACCAAACCGCGGTCGTTGGTCTCCATGATCAACGGCATCCTGCGGTCGCGGGCACCGAGGCGCAACAAGGCTTTGGCCGAAGGCGCGTCGCACGCGTCGACCACCAGGTCCAATCCGCCCAAAAAATCCGACATGACCTCAGGCGCAAAACCTTCGGGCCACACCTCTACTTCCAAGTACGGGTCCACCTCTGCAATCGCACGCGCCGCCGAAATCACCTTCGACCCCCCCAATTCAAACAGCGAGGCGGGTATGCGGTTGAGGTTGGACAATTCCAACGTGTCGG
The DNA here is from genome assembly GCA_002389295.1 of Flavobacteriales bacterium UBA4474. Taxonomy (GTDB): domain Bacteria; phylum Bacteroidota; class Bacteroidia; order Flavobacteriales_D; family Sanyastnellaceae; genus UBA8752. The sequence goes on from DGOE01000099.1 coordinate 12,259, forward strand.
CATCGGCCAGGTGCAACCGGCCCGCTACGCGCTCCATGGCCAAAGCCATGGCGATGCTGCGCCCCACCGACATGCCCACCACGCCGACCGATCGGGAGCCGAGCTGCCCTTGTTCGTCGCCCCTGATCTTGTTGCGGTTGCGGTTGGTCCGGACATCGATGAATTCGGCTTCTTCCAAAATCAAGATGGCCTTCTGGCGCCAGGGGTACCACGCCACCGTGCCGTATCGGCCTGTGGGACTGCTGCCCTCACGCGCCGAAAAAGCAGCCGAGGCTTCAGCAGGTGTGGCCTCGGGTTGCACACAACGGTGCCACTCGTACCACTGCGCAGACAGGTGGCTCGCATCCAATGGCGCGCTCGTCACCTTGGAAAAAGCCCGCCAAGCGTCCAACCCCGCCGTAGAGGAGAGGTTGAATTTGACTGCTCGGAAGTTGACCTCGGACATTCAAGTGAAATTCTGCCGCTAAGGCCGACCATCTGCACCGAACAACGGAGCTTATCCACGTTGGACGGTGGATGCCCAAGTCCCTCTTCAATTTTAAAGTGCAACCTTTCTGAAGAGCTTGCGTATGGAACAATATGCTGCTGACAACCCCCACCTTCAACATTGAGATTCTGCCCAACGCTTTGGCGGCTTTGCCGGAGTTGTTTGCTGGCCTCGATGACCTCCTTCCCGCCTTGGATATCCAACTTGAAGAAGTGTGGTCAGGAGAAGATGGTCCCGCTACGGAAGTGCTGATCACGGCCAATGTGGCCCAAGCCCTCGCGGATTCTCGTCCCATTTTTTTGGTCGACCCCAATCCCAACGCCGCGTCATTGGCCAACCTTCTCGATGAAGGGCGCCACACGCGTTGGGTGGCCAAAAACACCCCGAAAAACGTCTGGGTCGACAGCTTTGCCCGCTTCCTCTACACCCTGCGCATCGATGAAAAAACGCAGTGCGAGCGCAACAAAGAGCAAGGAACCTTCAGGGTGACAAAAGTGAGCGGCTCCAGAGCAGCCGGCCGCAAAAAGGCCAGCTGAACGCCGAATTAGAGCGCACCCGCACGCATCCGAATGTAGCGGCCGCCCAACAGGTTGGCCCAGTCCCGGATCACGGCCAAACTTTCCTCCGTTTCGGGAGAGACGGACTTCCCGCCCATCCGAAGCACCAACCAGCCATAGAGGGCCACGAGCATGGCGTCCAATTCCGTGCGCTGCTCCGCCCCGCGTTCCGCCATCGCAGCGATGTGCGGTTTGGCCTTTTCCACCGCACTGCGATATTCCTCATCCTTGAGCACATTGAGCAGCGTCTGGTGCAGATAGGTCAATTCAATCATGACCTCATCCAGCGATGACACATGGCCCGAACCGGTCTTGTTTTCACTGCGCAAGGCCCGGATCAACTCCCCAAACCAAACGAGCTCCGCCTCGAGCCGGTCGCCGGCATAGGCCGAAGACAGGTGGTTGCGCAAACCGCCAAGGTCCAGCCCCACGGCGCGCACCAGGTCCTCCATTTGCCAGACGTAGAGGATGTACTCCACGATGTGCTGTTCCCGCTTCTCTTCCGCAGTCGTCATGGTTTCGGGGGGGTGCTGTCGCCCGCCTGCAACGCCTCGGCGCGGGCCGCTTTCATCTGCAAAAACTGCTGCTCTACTTGGGGGATGAGCCGCTGGGCAAAGGCTTCAACTGCTGCCAGTCCGCCAGCGCCTTCCACCGGCAGGCGATAGGTCTGCTCCAAAGGACCCCAGACGTACTGGACATGGTACTTCTCGTTCCATTCCTGGATCACGATGCGCATGGCGCGGTGAGAAATCTGTGCAACAGTGCGCATGAGAATCGACCGCGAAGGTAGAATTTCGCAGCCGTGCAAGACCCTTGGCTCGAACGATGGCGTGGTCCCTTGGCCAAACACCCGCAGGCGCTGGCCGCTTTGATGCGGCTGCGTTGGGCTGTGGGCTCGGCACCACTCATGGCCCACCACCCCGACATGGACTTCCAGGTCCTCGACGATGGGTGGTGCCGCGACGCCTTGGCCGCTGACTTGCCTTTGTTTGAGCAATGGGCCTCGGAATTGGCCATGGGCAAAAGTCCGCTTCCTCCGGACATCCTGGAACCCGGCGGACAACTGCTGGGCAAACACTTCGAAGCCTTGATCGCCTTTTGGCTGGAAGCCAGCCCGCACTTTGCCCTCCGCGCCCACAGCGTCCAGCTTCAAGACGGGGGACAGACGGTGGGCGAACTCGACTTCCTCGTCGACGACCTCCACCGCGGCCGCACCCTGCACTTGGAAGTGGCCAGCAAATTCTACCTCGCCGAAGAAAACGGCGCCGCCTGGACGTCTTGGGTGGGGCCTTCCGGGCGCCACGATACCCTGGGCGTCAAAATGGACAAGCTGGTGCGACAGCTCGCAGCCACCCGCCTGCCCGCCGGACGCGCCGCCTTGCAGGAGCGGCGGATTTCCGACCCCGACCCAGTATTGCTCATGAAAGGGTGGTTCTTTCACCACTTCAGCCTGCTGCACCGCCACTGCGCCCCGCGTTGGGCCCACCCCGCCTGCCAAGCCGGGTGGTGGTGCCGGCCCGATGAGGCTCACCACGTCATGGGCAACGACGCCGTCCGCATCCTGCCCCTGCCCAAAGGCCGATGGCTGGGCCGCTTCCACCCCGAAGGCGGCGACCCGCCGCTGCACTGGACGCGGTTGGAACAGGTACTCGACGACCACTTCTCCCGCACCCGCCGCGCCCTCATGTGCGCCGTGGTGATCGAAGGGGACGCCGGCTGGGAGGAAATCTCCCGCGGCTTCGTCGTCCACGCCCACTGGCCCGAAATGGGCCGCTGACAGGCCTTCAAAAAAAATAGCGCATTGCGGCGTTTTTGCTCAGTGCGGTGCAGGACCAGCCTCCCGCGCTCCGCCCGGTATGCGGATGTCCTCCACCAAATCCTGGACTGCAGCAGGGGGAGGTGCCGTAAAGCGCATCACCACCAAGGCCACAGCAAAATTGACCAGCATCGCCACCGCGCCGAAGCCCTCGGGAGAAATCCCAAACCACCAATCGCCCGTCAAGCCGGCCGCCGCAGCCTGCCCGCCATCAAACACGCCAAACTTGAATTTCAGAATGTAGAATATCATGGTCGCCACGCCAGCCACCATGCCCGCCACCGCCCCCTCGCGGTTCATGCGCTTGTGGAAGATCCCCAAAATGATCGCGGGAAAAAACGAAGCCGCGGCAAGGCCAAAGGCCAAAGCCACCACCGCCGCCACAAATCCCGGTGGATGGATGCCGAAATACCCCGCCACGGCCACCGCCACCACCGCCGACAGCCGCGCCGCCCGCAGTTCCCCTTTCTCGCTGATGCCCGGGCGGAGGGTCTTTTTGATCAAGTCGTGGGAAACCGACGCTGAGATCACCAGCAACAGTCCAGCCGCAGTGGAAAGGGCAGCCGCCAGTCCGCCGGCAGCCACGAGCGCCACCAGCCAATTGGGCAGGCGCGCGATCTCGGGGTTGGCCAACACCATGATGTCCCGGTCGATCCGCAATTCGTTGCGCTCCGGATCCTGCACATATTGGATGACCCCATCCCCATTGCGGTCGGTAAAATCGATCAACCCCGTGGCTTCCCATTTGCCAAACCACTCCGGCATGCTGTCATAAGGCCGGTTGGACACCGTTTCAATCATATTGGTGCGGGCAAAGACGGCCACCGCAGGCGCCGTGGTATACAGCACGGCAATCAACAGCAAGGCCAGGCCGGCCGACTTGCGGGCATCCCGCACCCGCTTCACCGTAAAAAACCGAATGATGACATGGGGCAATCCCGCCGTGCCCACCATCAGGGCAAGCGTAATGGCCAATACATCGACCCGCGACTTGGAACCCTCGGTGTAGGCAGAGAAACCCAGCTCTTGGCTCAACCCGTCGAGCTTGTCCAGCAAGTACATCCCCGACCCGTCGGAAAGGGTGCTGCCGAAACCCCATTGCGGAATCGGGTTGCCCGTCATCTGTATCGAGATGAAAATGGCCGGAATCATGAAGGCACAAATGAGCACGCAGTACTGCGCCACCTGGGTATATGTGATCCCCTTCATCCCCCCCAGGACAGCATAAAACAGCACGATGGCCATGCCGATGAGCACTCCTGAGGTGATGTCGACTTCCAAGAAGCGCGAAAACACGATGCCCACCCCGCGCATCTGACCCGCCACGTAAGTAAAGGAAACCAAGAGGGCACAGGCGACCGCCACCAACCGGGCCTGCTTGGAGTAATAGCGGTCACCAATGAAATCAGGCACCGTGAATTTTCCGAATTTCCTCAAGTATGGCGCCAGCAACAGGGCCAGAAGCACATAGCCACCCGTCCAACCCATGAGATAAACAGCGCCGTCGTATCCGGCAAAAGAAATGATGCCGGCCATGGAAATAAACGAAGCTGCACTCATCCAGTCCGCCGCCGTAGCCATACCATTGGCCCAGGGCGACACACCGCCCCCAGCGACGTAGAAATCCCGGGTAGACCGCGCCTTGGACCACACCGCAATCCCGATGTAGAGGGTAAATGTGATGGCGACGAGGATGTACGTCCACGTCTGTACGGACCACGGATCCATGCTACTCATCGTATTGGTATTTCCTATCCAGCCGATTCATCAGCCAGACATAAATAAAAATGAGCACCACAAACACCAACATGCTCCCTTGTTGGGCAAACCAGAAGCCGAGTTTGAATCCACCGATGCGCACCCCGTTGAGGACATCGACAAACAAAATGCCCGCACCGAAAGAGACGAGAAACCACACCGCGAGCAGAATCGCCACATAGCGGATATTCTCTCGCCAATAGGCCTGGGCCTTTTCCAAGTCTCGGGGGTCTTGCTCCATCGCTTGTGGATTAACCCCAGAAGAAGGCGTAGAGGACCGCCAAGATCACCATCACGGCGAAAGCGCCGATGTTGTAGAGCGGCTCAGTGGCAAACGTGCTGCGGGAAATGCTGATGCCCTTCGCGTCATCCGCGCCCTTGCCCTCGGAGCGGCTCACCACTGCGATCACCAACATCGTCAGCAGGGCAGTAAGGCCCATCTGGTCCAAGAAGGGCAGGTCCAAAAACAGCGCGCTGTCTGACCATCCCTTGGGCGCCACCTTGAAGTACATGGCGATGGGGATGGACACCAGCGCGCCGGTGATGGCACCGCGGTTGGTGGTTTTCTTCCAAAACAAGCCGAGGATAAACACCGCGAGGATGCCGGGGCTGACCACCCCGGTGTACTCCTGGATGAACTGGAAGGCCTGGTCGATGCCCCCGAGCAGCGGCGCCATCACGCAAGCAATGCCCAGGGCGACGGCAGCGGAAATCCGGCCCATGCGCACCGTGGCGCGGTCGTCGGCGCCGGGGTTGAGGTACGGCTTGTAGATGTCCATCGTAAAGATGGTCGACGTGCTGTTGAGCATGGAGGCCAGCGACGAAACAATGGCAGCGGCCAAGGCGGCAAAAGCCAGGCCCTTCAACCCATTGGGCAAGAACTGCAGCAGCCACGGATAGGCGTAGTCGGGATTGGCACCCGTGGGCGGCTTGTTGGCCGCAGCCTCGCCCAGGCCCGCCATCACCGCAGCGTCCTGCGTCATCACATAGGCCGCAATGCCGGGGATGACCACAATCAGCGGGAGGATCAACTTGAGGCCCGCCGCAAAGAGGATGCCGCGCTGGGACTCCTTGAGGGACTTCGCCGCGAGGGTCCGCTGAATGATGTATTGGTTGAACCCCCAATAGTAGATGTTGGCCACCCACATGCCGCCCACGAGCACGCCGATGCCCGGCAGGTTCATGTATTCCGGGTGGTCCTTGTCCAAGATCATGGCAAACTTGTCCGGCGCCGCCTCATAGATGGTCTGGAATCCCGCCCACATGCCGCCGCCGCCCGAGACGGCGTCCAGGGCGAGGTAGGTCGTCACCAAGCCTCCCATCACCAAGAAGACCACCTGAATGACATCCGTCCACGATACGGCCGAAAGCCCGCCGTACAAGGAATAGGCCGCAGCAAAGAGGCCGAGGCCCAGCACCCCATACAGCATGGGGATGCCCATGATGGTCTCCAGCGCGAGCGCACCCAGATAGAGCACCGAAGCGAGGTTGACGAAGATGTACAGTGAAATCCAGAAGACCGCCAGGATGGTCTTGAGGTTGGTGGAGTACCGCTGCTCGACAAATTGAGGAATGGTGTACAGGCCTTTCTCGATGAAAATCGGCAGGAAGTACTTGCCGACGATGATCAGGGTCAGGGCCGCCATCCACTCGTAGGAGGCGATGGCCAGGCCAATTTTGAAGCCCGAACCAGACATGCCGATGAATTGCTCGGCGGAGATGTTGGCCGCGATCAAGGAAGCGCCAACGGCCCACCACGGCAAGGATTTACTGGCGAGGAAATAGTCCTCCGCATTTTTCTGGTGGCCCTTTTTGTCGCGGGAAACCCAGAGACCCACGCCGAGAATCAGGATGGCATAACCTATGAAAATGGCGTAATCGAGCGCCGAAAAAGTACTGGTCATGATGCTGTAAGGTGTTGGGGACCCCGTAGCATTGACCGGGCCTGCGCAAGCAATGTACACAGTACACGATTGCGGCACCACTCCCCTCAGCCCGGCGCTACATTTGGCCTGGCTCAACCCCCGTTACCCCCATGCCATACCGCGACATGAAGACCTTCCATTGGACCCTGCTCCTCGTCGCCGCCGCCGCCTCTTGGAAAGGCGCCACCGCCCAGACCCTGCTGCCCTACATCGAAGACCCCGCGGTGGTCGAGGAAAACAAACTGCCCGCCCGGGCCAGTTTCTTTACCGCCTCCGCCGCAGCAACCACTGACGTGACCGGGCCCTCATACGGCGACCGCTACCTCAGCTTGGATGGCACGTGGAAATTCCGGTGGTCCCGCACCCCCGAATCACGCCCCGTGGGCTTCGAAGCGCCGGGCTACGACGTGAGCGATTGGGACGACATCCCCGTGCCCGCCAACTGGGAAATCGAAGGCTTCGGCACCCCCATTTATACCAACCACCCCTACCCTTTCTACTGGCAGGAAACACCCAATCCACCCGACATCCCCGACGGTTGGAACCCCGTGGGCAGCTATGTCCGGTCCTTCGAAGTGCCCAAGAAATGGAAGGACCAGCGCATCACACTGCACTTTGGCGCGGTCAAATCCGCCTGCTTCGTGTGGGTCAATGGACAGCGCATCGGGTACAGCCAAGGGTCCAAGCTGCCGGCTGAATTCGACATCACCGAAGCCTTGCAAAAGGGAGAAAACACCCTCGCCTTGGAAGTCTACCGGTGGAGCGATGGCAGCTTCCTCGAGTGCCAGGATTTCTGGCGGCTGTCGGGCATCGAACGCGAAGTCTGGCTCCACGCCCGTCCCGCAGCCCACCTCGCCGACATCACAGTGGACGCCGGTCTGGAGGACAATTTCACTTCGGGCGATGTAGCCGTGGCCATGGATGTGGTCTTCAGCGGACAGGCGCCTTTCGGCGGCCGCCTCGTCTGCACCCTTTCCCGAGGCGGCAAAGAAGTCGGCACTGCGGCCCTGCCCGTAGAAGTTACCCCAGGGGACACCGCCCGGTGCACCTGGCGCCACAGCCTGCCGTCGGTCACCCCTTGGACGGCCGAAACCCCCGCGCTGTACGACCTCACCGTCGCCCTCCAAGACGGTGACGCCAACCTCCTTGAAGCCACCCGCTTGGAGGTCGGCTTCCGCGACATCCGCATCGAAGAAGGCCTGGTCAAAGTCAACGGAAAGCCCATCCTCATCAAGGGCGTCAACCGCCACGAGCACCATCCGGTAAACGGCCACGTCATCGACAAGGCCACCATGGAGCAGGACATCCGCACCCTCAAGGCCCACAACTTCAACGCCGTCCGCACCTCGCACTATCCCAACCACCCCTATTGGTACACCCTCTGCGACCGCTATGGGCTCTACGTTGTGGACGAAGCCAACATCGAAAGCCACGGCATGGGCTATGCCTTGGACCGCACCCTCGGAAACAACCCCGCCTGGGAACGCGCCCACATGGTGCGGACCGCCCGGATGTTTGCCCGGGACCGCAATCACGCATCCATCCTCTGTTGGTCGCTGGGCAACGAGGCCGGCAACGGCGTGAACTTCCAGGCGACCTATGACTACCTCAAAGCGGCCGATCCCAGTCGGTTTGTGACCTACGAGCGCGCCGAACAAGACCCCAACACCGATGTCTACGTGCCCATGTACGCCGACTACATGCATTTGGAGCGCTACGCCCGGCAAAACAAGGATGGCAGGCCCCTGATCCAATGCGAGTACGCCCACGCCATGGGCAACAGCTTGGGGGGATTCAAAGAATATTGGGACATCTACCGCCGCTACCCGCGCCTGCAGGGCGGCTTCATCTGGGACTTCAAGGACCAGGGATTGTGGAAGGAAGAAAAGGGACGCCGCTTCCTTTCCTATGGCGGTGACTACGGTCCGGAGGGCACACCGAGCGACCACAACTTCCTCAACAATGGCCTGGTCATGGCAGATGGTACCCCCCAGCCCCTCATGCTGGAAGCCAAGCAGGTGCAGCAGCCACTGCAGTTTCGCCTCGGCAAGGCCGACGGCACTGCGGTCAAGGCTTCCAGCGAATACCGCTTCCGCACCGCCACCGTAGACATCGCGTGGAGCGTGTTGATCGACGGCCGCGAAGTTGAAGGGGGCATGCTGCCAGCCGTGACGTTCAACCCCATGGAGGACCTTCTTCTGGACCTCCCCTTCAAAAGTGCGGGCCGCCTTTCGGACGAAGCTTTCCTCAACCTCGAAGCCCGCCTCACCGAAGCCGAACCCCTGCTGCCCGCCGGGCACATCTTGGCACGGGCCCAATTCCCTTTGGAATCCGCGGGGTCAACCACCGCAGAAGCCGCCACAGCCGCAGCGACCGCATCGAGCGGCCTCGTGTCCATGAAGGTCGAAGACGGCAACGTCGTCCTGGGCTTCGACGGGGGCACCTTGACCGTGGACCGATTGACGGGAGAATTGACGGGATACCGTTTGGGCAAGCACGACCTCATCATCAGCGGTGCCCGCCCCCATTTCTGGCGCCCCCCCGTCGACAACGATTACGGCGCAAACAGCCCAGAAAACCAGGCGGAATGGCGCGCGCCCTTCGGCACGGAAGCGGCCAAACTCACCGATGAACGGCTGGAAGATGGGCGCATGCGGCTCACCTTTGCCCGCCCCATCCTCAGCGGTGATGCGGTGGTCACTGTGGAATACACCGTGGCCATCGACGGCGCTGTAGACGTCACGCAATCCATGACCGTCATCGGCGGCAAAGCCAACCCCGACATTTCCGGCAACGGCAAGGGGCGGGAAGCCGGCGAGCACACCAAACTCTACCGATTCGGCCAGCACTGGGTCCTGCCCAAAGGCATGGATGCCGTCGAATGGTACGGACGCGGCCCGATGGAATCTGCCGCCGACCGAAAAGCCGCCGCCTTTGTGGGCCGATACACCAGCACCGTGGCCGACCTCGCCACGCCCTATGCGCGGCCGCAATACAACGGCACACGCACAGACACCCGCTGGTTTCATATCGTGGACAGCAAAGGGCGTGGCCTGGCGTTTAACGCGCAGGAAAAAATGGATTTCACGGCCCTGCACTTCAGCCCTGACCAGCTCGATTCCGGACCCGATAAAACCACCACGCAGGCGCACTTCAGGCTGCTCGACCCCGTGGAAGAAACCCACCTCGACATCGACGGATTTTCAGCGGGGGTGGCCTGCATCAACAGCTGGGGCGCCCTGCCGCTGCCAGAATACCGGCTGCCCTACCAGAATTATGCCTTTGCCTTCAGTTTGCGGCCCATTCAACCATGACCGAAGCAGCGCGCACCCCCCCCGTTAAACTTCACAGCGCGCAAAGGGTTGTTTAGATATGCCGAACCGTCTTGTTCTCCTCAGCCTATGGGTCCTGCTTCCGGGATTCTTGACAGCACAGCGGCCCGGTGGTCAGCGGCCAGAAGGCGGACGCCCCATGGGAGAGCGCCCCAAAATCGGCGTGGTCTTCGGCACTGTAGAAGATGCCGCCTCGGGCGTGGGCATTGAATTTGCCACCATCAGCATCCTGGCCTTTGACGCAGACAAGGTCATCACAGGTGGCGTGACCGACAGCAAGGGCAGGTTCCGCATCACGGAAATTCCCGTTGGCCGGTTCCGCGCCCAAATCGGCTTCATGGGCTACAACTCCATCACCGTCGACGACATTCGCCTCATGCCCCGCGGCGGCACCGAGCAAAACTTGGGCACCCTGCGGCTTGAGCCCAACGTACAGGCCCTCGAAGCGGCCGAAGTGGTAGAGCAACGCTCCACCTTGGAGATGATGATCGACCGCAAGGTGTTCCGGGTGGGCGACGACCTGAACAGCGCCGGTTCCAATGCCACCGAATTGCTGCGCAACGTCCCCAGCATCGACGTGGACATCGACGGCAACCTGAGCCTGCGGGGCTCGGGCAATGTCACCATCCTCATCGACGGACGGCCCAGCGGCATGACCGGTTCAGCCACCCAGAGCTTGCTTGAGCAGATCCCCGCCAGCAGCATCGACCGCGTGGAAATCATCACCAGCCCCACCGCCAAGTACGACCCGGAAGGCGTGGCCGGCATCCTCAACATCATCCTCAAAAAAGACAAGCTCGAAGGCAAAAACGGCCAGGTCAGCGTCACATGGGGCACCAACGAAAACCACAGCGGGTCCTTCAACGGCAACATCCGGGGGCAGAAATTGAATTTTTCGCTCAACGCTGGGTGGAACCAGCGTGTTGGTTTTCGCAGCGGAAACAGCCTGCGGCAGCAGTCCTTTGGAGGCGAATTGGCCGGCAGCTATGACTCCTTGAGCGTCTTGAATTCGACCAGCATTTCGGACAACCTGCGCTCGAGTTGGAACCTCAAAACGGGCCTTGATTGGACCCCCTCATCCCAAACGACGTGGAACATCGGCGTGCGCACCAACCAAGGCAGCAATTCAGGCATAGAGGATGTGGTCAATCTCGAAACCTGGAGCACCGACGCCCTGGGTGGGTTCACGCGCTATGGCCTGTCTGAACGGATCAATGCCTCCACGGACCTGGACCTCGGCTACGAGCACAAGTACGGTGAGCGCCACGTGCTCCAAGCCTTTGCCCGCTGGTCTCAACAGACCAGCACCTCGCACGATTCACTGTGGCAGGACTTGCCTTCCACCCTTCCGGACCCCGCCTACCTCTCCAATGCCAACCTCAACGACGGCGGCAGTTGGAACGCCACCCTCCAGGTGGATTACGAGAAACCCCTTGACAACGACGGCAAATTCGAGCTCGGCTACAAAACCATCCTGCGAGAAAGCAATGAGGACCAACAGTTCTGGCAGCGGGACACCCTCGACAACCCCTTCACCCAGGCCTACGACTTCCGCTACCGCGAGGACATCCATGCGGCCTACGCCACCTGGGGCCGCAAGTTTGGCGCCTGGGGCATACAGGTCGGTGGACGCGGCGAAGTCGTCTACACCACAGCCCAGCTACAGGGTGACAGCGCCGATATCGCCGCTGCATTGGCACAACTCGGAGGCACCGAAGCCACCTTCGTCAACGACTACACCAGCTTTTACCCCTCCACCAACCTCAGCTACACAGTGGACGACCGCAACCAATGGGTGTTGAGCTACAACCGCCGTGTCAACCGCCCGCGCGGCCGGCAAGTCAACCCCTTTGTGGACAATGCCGATCCGCGCAACCTCAGGTACGGCAACCCTTTCCTCCTGCCCGAGTACACCGACGGGTTGGAATTCGGGCATCAATTGACCACCAAGGCCCTGAGCATCACGACCTCGCTGTTTTACAAGACCACGCGCGATGTGATCCGGCGTTTCATCGAGGTGGATGATGCCGGCATCGCCTACCGCACCTATGTCAACCTGGCCCGCCAAAGCAATTCAGGGCTGGAGGTCGTGGCCATGTGGCGCAAGGGGCGCTCCCTGCAGCTGCGCCTCAACGGCAGCGTCTATTACCAAAATACCGATGGCTCCAACCTGGCGCCAGACCTCGGAAACAACGGGTTCCAAGGCAGTGCAGGGTATCAGGTGTCGGCCTTGGTCAAGGGCGACTGGAAGGTGCAATTGAATGGCCGGTTCCGTGCGCCATCGCAATACACGCAAGGCACCTTTCAGGGATACATCACCCACAGCGCGGCAGTCAGCCGGGACTTCTACGACGACAAACTCCGCGCTTCCCTGCGCGTGAGCGACATCTTTGACCAACAGCAGTGGTCCTATACCTCCGAAGGCAGAGACTTCTTTCAAGACGGCACCTTCAAGAGGCAGTCACGCTTTGTCTACGCGAGCCTGACGTGGTCGTTTGGCAAGCTCGAACCCGGCCAGCAGAAACGCGGGCGCGGCGGATACGACAGGGGGAGCGGGGGCAGTTTCGATGGCGGAGAATTCTGATCATACCGCCACAGACCACCCCATCCTGTTTTTTGACGGGGGCTGCGCCCTGTGCCACGGCGCTGTGCGCCGCCTCCTTCGCTGGGAAAAGGCCCCGCACAACACCTTGCATTTTGCGCCATTGGATGGTCCGACCGCGGTGGCACTGCGCGCCCAAAGACGACTGCCCGAAGACCAAGAGGCGGTGGTGTTGCACACCACCCAAGGCACGTGGACCGGTGAAGCCGCGGTGGCCCATGCCCTCAACCTCATTGGACGCAGCGGATGGTCGCGCACTTTCCGCATCCTGCCCCCACCCCTGCGACAAGCGGGCTACCGGCTCATCGCCCGCAACCGCAGCCGCTGGTTTGGTCGCGTCCCTGCCGAATGCCCCTTCCCGGCAGCGCCTGGCCGCATGCAGCCCTGAGCCCATCCCCCGAAAGTGCCAAAGCTTGCGAACCTGCAATTCAGGTGATGGCACACGCCGTAAATTGCACCTTCATGGCCATTTCTGCGCCTTCAGCCACCTTCAAATCCGTGTCTGCATCTGTCGATCAAGGGGAACCTGCGGCCGGTTTCAAGCGGGCGCAATGGCATTGGTTTGAGACGCCAGACGATGTGCCTTGGGACGCTTGGGACGCCCTCCCCGGCGGCACGGCCTACCTGGACCGGCGTTACCTGACCGCCATGTCGGGCCACAGCAAGGTCCAATGCTGCGTGGGCATGATCCGCACCGATGATGGCCCTTGGCTCGGCGGCATCCTCATGCAGGCCGTCCAATCGGAATCCCGTTCGCCCGCCGAACACATGGACGTCTCCTTTGGCGTGCGCTTGGCTACGGCCATCATGCAGCCCGGTGGACGGCCTTTCCGCTTCCGCACCCTTGTCGCTGGGCAAGGCTTGGGCAGCGGAGAGCACACCTTTCTCTGGCGCGAGGACATCCCCGCCAAGTGGCAGGTCAAATGGACCGAACAGGCCTTTGACGCGTGTGCAAGGAAATGGGGCATCCGCGTTTGGATGGCCAAGGACTTTGGGCCCGAACGCGACGCCCTCCTCGCGCCGCACTGGAGCCGCCGCTGGGCCCGCGCCAGCTTTGACCCCGTCATGGAGGTCCCCCTCGACCCCACCTGGACGTCGACCGACCAATGGCAGGAGGCCCTCCGCACCAAGGCCCGCACCAAGGTGCGCAGCATCCTCGGCCGCAGCGCCGGCCTCACCCTCCGGCGCGTTACCGATCCAGAGGAGCTCCA
>DGOE01000040.1 GCA_002389295.1 Flavobacteriales bacterium UBA4474
GTCAGGATGAGGGTTTCGATGTGGCTGCCGTCCACGTCCGCGTCACACATGATGACGATTTTGTGGTAGCGGAGTTTGGCCATGTTGAGGGCCCGCTCATCTTCTTCGGTGCCCACCGTGACCCCGAGTGCCGTGTAGATGTTCTTGATTTCTTCGTTTTCGAAGATTTTGTGGTGCATCGCCTTCTCCACATTGAGGATTTTACCCCTGAGCGGAAGAATGGCCTGGAACAGGCGGTCGCGGCCTTGCTTGGCGGTACCTCCAGCAGAGTCACCCTCAACGAGGAACACTTCGCACAAGCCGGGATCTTTCTCTGAGCAGTCGGCCAACTTTCCGGGCAGTCCGGAACCGCCCATGACGGTTTTGCGCTGTACCATCTCGCGCGCCTTGCGGGCGGCGTGACGGGCCTGCGCTGCCAAAATCACCTTCTGTACGATGGTTTTGGCGTCATTCGGGTGCTCCTCCAAATAATCGGTGAGCATTCCGCGCACGGCTTGGGATACGGCCTTGGTCACCTCCTTGTTGCCGAGCTTGGTCTTGGTCTGGCCTTCGAACTGGGGTTCCATGACCTTGACGCTGACAATGGCGGTCAGGCCTTCGCGAAAGTCGTCTCCGCTGATCTCGAACTTGAGCTTGTCGAGCATGCCTGATGCGTCGGCATACTTCTTCAAGGTGTCAGTCAATCCACGGCGGAAGCCGCTGAGGTGCGTGCCGCCTTCGTGGGTGTTGATGTTGTTGACGTAGCTGTGCAGGCTCTCGTTGAAAGAGGTATTGTAGATCATCGCCACTTCCACCGGGATGTTGTCTACTTCTCCTTCAACGTGAATGACGTCTTGGATGAGTTGCTCGCGGTTTTGGTCGATGTAGGTCACAAACTCCTTGAGGCCGGTCTCACTGTGGAACGTCTCGGTGGGGTGGTTCCCGTCTTCGTCTGTGGCGCGCTCGTCCTTGAGGGTGAGGGTGATGCCTTTGTTGAGGAAGGACAGCTCGCGCAAGCGGCGGGCGAGGGTGTCATAGTTGTATTCGAGTGTATCGGTAAAGATCTCCGGGTCGGGGAGAAAGGTGACCGATGTGCCCGTGCGGTCCGTGGTGCCGATTTCCCGTGTAGGGTAGGTGGCTTTTCCTTGAGAATACTCTTGTTCCCACTTCTTGCCTTCGCGGTGGACTTCAGCGCGCAGGTGAACGGACAGGGCGTTCACACAACTCACGCCGACACCGTGCAATCCTCCGGAGACCTTGTAGCTGTCCTTGTCGAATTTGCCTCCTGCACCAATCTTGGTCATGACGACCTCGAGGGCACTCACGCCCTCTTTTTTGTGCATGGCGACGGGAATGCCCCGGCCATTGTCGTGAACGGTGATGCCGTTCTCGGGGGTGATGGCGACATCGATGGTGTCACAGTGGCCGGCGAGGGCCTCGTCGATGGAGTTGTCGATGACCTCATACACCAAGTGGTGGAGGCCTCGTGCACCCACGTCTCCGATGTACATCGAAGGACGCTTGCGGACGTGTTCCATCCCTTCGAGGGCCTGGATGCTGTCCGCGCCATAACTGTTCTTCTTCTCTTCGCTCATCTCCGCGATTTTTGACGTCCCACGAAAATAACCTACAACGCGCGCAATCAGCGGATTTACGGCCGCTTAAACGCCCTTGTTTTCCACACTTTTGTCGCCGTTTTGCGTGGTTTTCAACACCCGGAATTCGCCGGGCCTCACCGCGCTGTTCGTCACGGGGTCAAAACCGGTAAGAGGCCAGCATCATGATGCCGAGTTGTTGGGCGCCGTAGCCGTTGAATATCTCGGTGGCACCCAAGGGGCCTTTGGCGTTCAAACCCATGGAAAGACGGGCGTTGTAGCGGTACTCTATGCCCAGGTCTATGGCTGTGTAGGCGGGCAATTTTCTGGCGTGAATGGCGGATGTGCCACCAAAAACGGCACCGACATCCTCGCTGTTGGTTTGGACCACATCCCCTTGGCCTGTGATTTCGGAGAATGGGATCCGCGAAGGTGCGTAGCGCGCGCCCACGATTTCAACGCCAAAATCAAGATAGAGGAGCTCTTCAAGATTCCAACGGCCGGATGCCGATATGCGGGTTCTGGGCTGGTACCAGGCATAAGGCTGTCCGCCGGTGCCGTAAGTGTGAAACTCAGCCCTTGCGGTCAGTTCAAGGGGGCCTTGTCCACGGTAGGTGGCCTCTCCGATGACGCTGGCCACAGTCAGGGAATCGTAGGCCACCCCAAAGCGCTGGCCTGCGCTGTCCACGCCAGCCTCGTTGACCCAATATTGAAAATCGCGGAAGCGCGTGGTCCGCGCCTGGGCGTTGAAAGCGAGGTCGCGGGTCAACTTTCCGCGCAGTCCGCCATAGAGTTCGAGGGCGCGGTTGGTGTTGATCAGGGCGCCATTGGCAGCGGCTGCACCGGCATGGTAGGTGGCGTCAAAGAAGGGGTTTTCGGCAACCAGGTCGTGGAAGGCATTGCGCTGCATGCCCCCGCCGACACCGCCGTATGGGACAAAGACATCGTCGAGGAGCCTGAACCGGACCTCTGCGGTGGGGTAGAAATGGAAGGACTGTGCACCCCGGGCGTCGACCCACAAGCCCGCTCCGGCTTGCACCATGTATGCCCCGCGTTCTTTGGTGACTGTCGGCTGCACGCCGATGAGCGCCGAGGACCTGCTGATGGGGGCGATGGTGGTGTCGCCATTGGCATCCATGCGCGAGCCGATGATGTGGGCTTCGTAGTTGAGGTCGTAGCGCGCACCCTCGCGCCAGGTGTGGAACCGCCCCGTGGCTTCGACGAGGTTTTCTCTGCCGGGATTGCGCAGGAGTTCTGGCTGCAAGAGGTTGCCGGGAAGGGGCGGAGGGCCTATCGAAAGGCGCGAATAGGACAAGGCGAGGTTGCGGTGGACCTTGCTGCTGTCGCGTTCGTGGTTTTGCAAACGGAGGTCGGTGCCCATGCGCGTATAGGTCTGCCTTTCGATGGGTGCGGCGAACAAGCCAAGGGCCGCGGCATTGAGCTCCAGTCCGTGCAGGCCCCATGCGTCGCGCTCAAGGAAGGCGGCTGCGGTTACGCTGCTGCGCTTGACGAACTTTCTGTAGTAGCCATTCAGGGCATTCTTGGACCAACCTTCATCTACGCCCAGGCTGTCCGCTTGGCCTGTGGAGCCGGCAGAGCTGCGGTGACGCATGGAGATTCCCCATGCACCTTGGCGGCTGCGGGTGTCGCCGAGGTGCACTTCGAGCAAGGGCGAGGTGTAGATGCCAAACCCAGCCTTGGCGTGTCCTGCATAGAGGCGCGGCAAGGGGGCGTCCATTTCCACAGCGATGGGGGCGATGGTGCGCACGGTGGGTTCAGGCGCGGTGCGCTTGGCGATGGGGGCGTAATGGATGACCGGTTTTTCGACGCCCAGGTCGACGGCTCTGGGGGCATCACCGGGCTTGTCCACCTCGCGCAAATACAGTTCCCTGTCGCCGACGAAGGTGACCTGCAGGCTGTCTTGGGCTTGGGCCAAAGGAGCCATCATGGACAAGGCCATGCAGGCGCAAGCGGCCCGCTGTATGCGACGCATTCGTGAAGAGACCATGGCGTTCATTTGTCTTCGGGATTGGGGGTGATGCCGGTGGTGTCTGCCGGCTCGGGTGCAGGCGTTTCCAATTGGACGATGCGGTCCAGCATGTCCATGCAGGCTTCCTGTACCCAGGGTTCCTGCACGTTGGATTGCAGCTGGTCAATGGTGCTGCGCGCCTGGAAGTAATCCTCCTGGACGATGTAGGACTCGGCCAGTAGTAAAAAGCTTTCATAGGACCAGTCGCTGCCGCCGCCAAACCTGTTGAGTTGGGCAAACACAGCCACTTGGCACCCTTCGGCATCGCCTTCTGCCAAGGTCAGGGCGCAGAGGTGATGCGCGGCTTCTTCGGCGTGGGGGCCGTCCTGCGCGAGGATGTCCAAGTCGGACTTGGCTGCCGGGTCGCCGCGCTCGAGGAGAATCAAGGCGCGGTTGTAGCGGGCTGCGGTGCGGATGTCCTCCGGCGTTTCGGCGTTTTCGAGAATGGGATCTACGTAGGCCAGCACCGTTTCGCCATCGCCGAGGGCGCGGCTGCAGCGCATGATGCCGATGCGGGCCTCCAGCACATGGCGTTTCAAAACGGCCACCTGTTCCAGTTGCTGGTAGTGACTCAAAGCGCTGCTGAAATCACTTGCATTGTAACGGATGGTGGCGGCCATGACCAAAGCGGGTTCGTGGTAGTCGCTGAGCGGACCGGAGACCAGGGCTTCGAGCGGCGCGAGGGCGCCTTCGGTGTCACCGCCGTCAAACCGGCATTGTCCCAGGTGGAAGCGGGCGGCTGTGACCCGGATGCTGTTGGGATACTTGTCCAAGAACTGCGCCAGTTTGGGGATGGCGCCTTCGCAGTCCCCCGAGAGTGCCAGGTCTTGGCATGCCGCGTAGGTGCGCTCTGCGATGTCGTCGTCACTCAGGCCAATCACATCGGGGAGGTCGTCCAATTGTCCGCGTTCGACCAGCAGCGGTTCGACCAACAAAAAGGCGTCTTTTGTGACCTCGTCTTCGGGGTAGCGCGTGGAGATCAGTTGCCACAGGGAGAGGGCATCGTCTTCCCGGCCTTGTTTGACGGCGATCAGTGCGAGGTCCACCAGGGCCCGCTTGGCAAACGGGCTGCCGGGGAGTTCGTCTCGGACGCGCTCAAAGGCGGCACGGGCTTGCTCCATGCGGTTGCGTTCGATTTCTGCTTTGCCGATGGCGGTGAGGGCGTCGCCCTTGAAGGTGGTTTCGGGGTGGGCTGCCAACAGCCCCGCCATGCCACTGACTTCGCCGTCGAGATCGCCATCCAGCCCCAGGCAACGGGCCCGTTGAAACTGTGTGTACTGCTGCTGTGTGGTGCCGGCTTCCAGCGCTTTGTCATAGGCTGAAACTGCCCGCCCATAATCCTTGTCGATGTAGAAACAATCGCCAATGCGGAGCAGGGCATCGGCGCGGTGACCGCCGGGGCCTGCGCCCGTTTCAGCGTCGGCGTACTTTCGGAAGGAGACCTGGGCATCGCGGTATTTGCGCTGGCGAAAGAGGGCGTAGCCCGCGCCGAACTCGCCTTCGTTGTATTTGGCCGAGTTGAAGGCGCCGGGGGCGTTGAGGAAGGTGCGGTAATGGCTCAGGGCTGGCGCATTCTGGTTGTCCTTCATCGCGATTTCACCCTGCCAATAGTGGCTTTCGGCGGCCAAAGTGGCATCCTCCGAGTAGGTCCGGCTCTTTTTGAAATAGGCATCTGCATCGGCCAAATCTCCCGATTGAAAGAGGCCCACCGCGTGGTTGAAAGCAAGCTTTTGGTAGGCTGACTTTTCCCGGGGTGATTTGCGCTGTATGCGGTCCAAAGCGTCGAGCGCCCGCACGTGGTTGCGGGTGGTCAGGTAGACATCGAGGAGAAACCCATAGGCTTCATCCCGGCGCGGGCTATCTGGGTATTCCTCCAGGTATTGCTCAAAGGCGGCGATGGCATCGTTGAAGGGGTTGAAGTCGGTTTCAAAGGCCAGTTTGGCATGGTTGAACAAGGCGTCCTCGCGTACCTCCATGTCGTGTTCCATGGTGGCGGCTTTGGCAAAGGCGGTTTGGGCCTTGGGTTTTTCACCCAGTGCGAGGTAGGCGCGGCCCATCGTGTGGGTGGCATACTGGTCCAACGGGGTGTTGCCACCGGTTGCCCGCATCAATGCCGTGATGGCCTGGGCTGGCTCGCCGCTGCTGAGGCGGCAGGTGCCGACGATGTAGCTGAATTCCGCCGTCCGCTGTTGGGCATCCGCTGCGCGCCAGGCTTCCTCCAGATAGGGTGAAGCCGCTCCGCAGTTGCCCAAATGAAAGTAGGATTCACCCACCACCCGGGTGAGCTCGCTGCGGTCTTTATCGCTCAGATTGCGCTCTTCTGTCAGCCATGCGGGGCCTTTCTCGGCGAGGTCTTCAAAACGCTCCAGTCGGTACAGGATTTGCCCGATGTACAGCGGCACGGCGTCGCGAAATGCATTGATTTCGGACAGGGCCTCAAAGGCCTCAAGGGCAGTGGTCAAGCGGTCCTCCGCAAAGGCGATGTGGGCCAGGTAGTACTGGGCGGCCTCCAGGTATTCAGGCTGCGCCGCAGGGTCTTCCACCACAATCAGCAGATCGCCGCGGGACCCTTCGAGGTCGCCGGTTTCAAAACGGGAATGCCCCCTTTTGAAGTGGTACTCCGTGCGCATCACTTTGGAAAGCCGGCGTGGATTGAGTGCTTCGAACGCATCAATGGACTTGCTCCATTTTTTGCGGCGGTATTCATAGTTGGCCAGTTCCCATTGGATTTTGGGCACCCAGGTCGACTCGGGGTGGCGCTCAATGAAGCGGTCGATCCTCCAAACGGCGTCCTTGTGGTAGAGGTACATGGCGCAGAGGGCAGACCGGTATTCTGCTTCCACTTGCATCAGGGCTTCCCGCTCTCCTGCGGGTCCATCGCCTGCCAGTGGGCCGTTTACCCAATTGTCAAACAGCTCGAGTGCCGCGGCGTACTGGTGGTGGTCAAAATGGTGGCGCGCGCGGTTAAACGCAGTCGGGTCCTGTCGCAGGACGCCATGGGTGACTTCGCCGCCCACCGGGTGGGGGGCTTGGGCTTGGGCGTCGCATGTGAGGATCAAGAGCCCTGCCAGCAGCAGCAGAAGGCTTGGGCCCATGGCCTGCGCACAATGCAAGCGGGGGCGGATGGAAAGGGAAGAGGGGGGTGACGGCATGGGGACGTGCATGGACAACGTGAAAATCGCCCGCAGCTTGCCCCGAATTCCGAGGGGCTGTCCTAATTATTCACGTTGAAGGGCACGTAAATCCAGTGCGGCCCTCAATTGGTCACGCGGAACTCTGTTCGGCGGTTCTTGGCGCGGCCTGCAGGTGTCCCGTTGTCGGCCCGCGGGCGGCTTTCTCCATAACCTTTGGCCGTGATGCTGGTGCTGGGCACGCCTTGCATGATCAGGTATTCCCTGACGGCCCTCGACCGGGCTTCACTCAGCCTCAGATTGTCGGTGTCGCTGCCGACATCATCGGTATGGCCGCCAATCTCTACGGATAGGCCCGTTTCCGATAGGTATTCGGCAAAAAGGTCCAATAGCAGAAGGCTGGACCTGCCGATCACGGCCGACCCCGATGCATACCGAATGTCCTCGATTTCGAAGGCGGCATCGGACCCTTTGATGGACCGCACGGTGAGGTTGGCCTCGACCAGCGCGGGGTCTTCTTCATCCTTGTCCACCACAATGCCGGCGTTGAATGCAGCCCCATCGGCCTTGGCCA
Source organism: Flavobacteriales bacterium UBA4474 (assembly GCA_002389295.1). Lineage (GTDB taxonomy): Bacteria > Bacteroidota > Bacteroidia > Flavobacteriales_D > Sanyastnellaceae > UBA8752. The sequence continues at coordinate 7,309 of DGOE01000040.1, forward strand.
CAATGAGGACGTCCTCATTGACAGACAGGTCGACGACGGCGGCAAAGGCGCCATCATCTCCGAGGGAAATGGACTGGGCTTGCCGGCTTTGGGCATAGCGCAATTCCAGTTTTACATCTTCGGCGTTGAGCCCTTCGCCCACTTTCATCTGGCCCTTGACCACCACCGATGCCCGCGCCCGCAGCGCCTGGGGCAGTTGCCAGGTCATGATGTCCAGTCCCAGTGTTCCCGCCCGCCGGCTGGAAAAGTAGGCGGTCTGGCCATCCGCCGAAGTGACGAGTCCGTGCTCGTCGCCGGGGGTGTTGAGCGGTATGCCGAGATTGACAGGGCGCGACCAAGCCCCGGGCTCCCAGGGTGCGGCGGCGCTGTCTTTTTTGCTCATCCAGATGTCGTATCCACCACCGCCCGGCGACCTGTTGGAGGCGAAATACAGCGTGCTGCCATCGGGGTGCAGGTAGGGAGCCTTGTCGCTGGAAGCAGTATTGATGGGGGATGGCAGCACCTTGGCTTCTCCCCATGTGCCATCCGGGAGTTGTCCGCTCACCAGGATGTCGATGGTGGGTTGGCCTTGCGCATCGGGCGTGGTGCCCGGACGGACTGCGGCGAAATACAACCATTCTCCGTTGGGACTCACGGCGGGTTGTGATTCCCATCCGTCGGGGGTGTTCAGCGCGGTGAGCGGACTGGGCTCGCTCCAGAGGTATACCGTTTCATCGCCCGTGTCATCGAGCAATGCGTAACGCGCAGCATAGAGGTCGATGTTTTCGGGATTGCCCGGCTCCGGTGTCTTGATGGCCAAGAAGAGCGAGCGGTTGTCCACCGAGATGGACGCGCCGCCATAGCCTGCGGTTTTGTTGAAGGGGTCCTCCATGGGCTCCCCTGCATTGAAGGGGGTAGACGGCCCGCTTCTTTTGGCCCAAGAGAAGCTTTCGAAAGGCTGGCTGACCAGGTCGCCCTTGGCTTTGCGTTCCCCAGCCCGGGTAAAGAACAACAAGGTGCCGTCAGCAGAAACAGCGGGCAGGTATTCCTGGTCGCGGGTGGCCACGCTTTCCAAGACCTGCGGGGCAGGGCTGTCGGCATGGGCATTGTATTCCAAGAGAAATTGGATCTCAGGCAAGCGTGCGCGCACATCGTCCAAACGCCGTGTGGCCCGAGGAGGGAGCGGCTTTCCTGTCTTTTGTTCCCATTGGATAAACCGGTTAAACCAATCCATGGACGCGGCAAAATCTCCCTCTGCAAAAGCAATGGAACCCAAGGTGTAGGGGAGGTCTGCATCAAGGTCTGGGCACGCGCTGTGTACATCGAGCAGCAGCGTGCGCGCTGCGGAAAATGTCCCGCGGTTTTTGCGCGCCTGGTTAAACAAGAGCAGGCCCAATGCGAACCGGGCTTCGGTGGCTTCTTCTTGTTCTTCGAGGGCTTGCTCGAGGTATCCGATGCGCTTGTCGATGTCGTACTTCCGCTTGTCCTTTCCTTTTTCGATCAGCTTCAAGGTTTTGGCCTCCAACTCAGGTGCACAGGGGTCGCCGTCCTGCCCCCAGGCTGTCCCTGCGGGAATGGCTGCGGCGCACAAGAGCACCAATGCGCTTGAAATGGCTGATGTGCACCGCATTTCAGGCCTGTTGACTGGGCACTTCCAATTCGTTTTCGCTGTGGGCAATCAGCGTAGAGACGGCGCCATCGCCGGTGACGTTGACCACGGTGCGGCACATGTCCAAAATGCGGTCCACCGGGAAAATGAGTGCGATCCAGGCGGGATTGAGCCCCACGCTTTCCAATACGATGATCATCAGGACCAGTCCTGCGCTGGGCACGGCTGCGGCGCCGATGGAGGCGAGGGTGGCGGTGATGACGATCACGGCTTGCTGGGCCAGGCTCAGGTCGACCATGTGGAATTGGGCCAATGAAACCACGGCCACCGCTTGGTAGAGCGAGGTGCCGTCCATGTTGACCGTGGCCCCGATGGGGAGCACGAAACTGGTGGTGCGCTCAGAGACGCCGATTTTGTTGCGCACGCAATCCATGGTGACCGGCAGCGTGGCCACCGAACTGGAGGTGGAGAAGGCGGTGATCTGGGCGTCGCGCATGCCGGCGAGAAACTGTTTGAAACCGAGCGGTTTCACCAGCAGGGCCACGAGCGAAGGGTAGAAGAGGAACACCATGAAGGCCAGCCCCAACACGACCACGAGGCTGTACTGCAGCAGGTACTCCAAGAGCTGGCGAAACATCTCTGGATCGCTGCCGGCTGC
>DGOE01000017.1 GCA_002389295.1 Flavobacteriales bacterium UBA4474
CAGGTTGAAGGCCGCCTCCGGATACTGATCGAGTTCGCCATCAAGGATCATGTTGAAGCCCTTGATCGTGTCTTCGATGGACACAAGTACACCCGGGATGCCGGTGAACTGCTCAGCCACGTGGAAGGGCTGAGACAAGAAGCGCTGAACGCGACGGGCGCGGTGCACGACTTGCTTGTCCTCTTCGCTCAATTCATCCATACCGAGAATGGCGATGATGTCCTGCAGCTCCACATAACGCTGAAGGGTCTCTTTGACGCGCTCAGCCGTTCCGTAGTGCTCGTCACCCACGATTTCCGGGGTGAGGATGCGGGAGGTGGAATCGAGTGGGTCCACAGCCGGGTAGATACCGAGGGAAGCGATTTTCCTTGACAATACCGTCGTGGCGTCCAAGTGGGCAAACGTCGTTGCTGGAGCGGGGTCCGTGAGGTCGTCCGCGGGGACGTAGACCGCTTGCACAGAGGTAATCGATCCGTTTTTGGTCGAGGTGATGCGCTCTTGCATCGCCCCCATTTCCGTGGCCAACGTAGGTTGGTATCCCACAGCGGAAGGCATCCGGCCCAAGAGGGCTGACACTTCTGATCCCGCTTGCGTGAAGCGGAAGATGTTGTCGATGAAGAACAAGATGTCGCGACCGGCACCCTCTCCACCTCCATCGCGGAAGTACTCCGCCACCGAGAGGCCGCTCAACGCCACACGGGCACGCGCACCTGGAGGCTCGTTCATCTGGCCAAACACGAGGGTGGCTTGGCTGGTAGCCAGTTGCTCCATGTCCACTTTGGACAGGTCCCAACCACCTTCTTCCATGCTCTTTTCGAAAGCCTCACCGTACTTGATGACGCCCGATTCAATCATCTCACGCAACAAGTCGTTTCCTTCACGCGTCCGCTCTCCCACACCCGCAAAAACGGAGAGGCCGTCGTGGCCTTTGGCGATGTTGTTGATGAGCTCCATGATGAGGACGGTCTTGCCCACACCCGCACCACCAAACAAACCAATCTTTCCGCCCTTGGAATAAGGCTCGATCAAGTCGATCACCTTGATGCCCGTGGTGAGGATCTCCGTACTGGTGCTGAGCTCTTCAAATTTCGGTGCCGCTTGGTGGATCTCACGGGGACCGGCGCTGTCGACCTTGCCTCCATCAATGCCATCAATCGCATTTCCAGTAACGTTGAACAGGCGGCCTTTGATGGCTTCACCCGTAGGCATGCTCATCGCACGGCCCATGAGCTTCACGGCCATGCCGCGGCGCAAACCCTCCGTTCCGTCCATCGCGATGGCGCGAACGGTGTCTTCACCGATGTGCTTTTGACACTCGAGAACAAGGGGGGGCTGTCCTTCCCGGTCGACCTCCATGGCCTCCAGGATTTTGGGCAATGCCATGTCCACTGGGAAACTGATGTCCACAACAGGACCGATGACTTGGGTAATGGAACCGACGTTTTGGCTCATGGGAGCAGAGGTTGACGCGTGGTGTATAGGGGCTTTTCAGCCCTTGATTTGGGCGCAAAATTAACCCAAACAGTTCACCTCTTGACATCCAATGTCACCAGAGGCCGCAAACGAGTTTTCAACGCCCACCAATTTGCCCCGCTCAAGTACGGATGACGGCGCCGTTACAGACCCATCCTACCTTTGCTCCAGTGCGGATTCACCGAGGACTACCCTACTTTAAAACAGGACAGCGTCGCATAGCGACCACGGGCACCTTTGACGGGGTCCACTTGGGCCACAGGGCGCTGTTGGATTGGATGGTCAATGAGGCCCAAACCATGGGCGCCGAGACGCTGGTCTTGACATTTGACCCCCACCCGAGGCAGGTCCTGTTTGGCGCGGACAGCGGCCTGGAACTCATCCAATCCTTGGACCAGCGCATGGAATGCCTCGAAGAGACCGGCCTGGACCATCTCGTCATCCAACCCTTCGACAAGGAGTTTTCGCGCCTGCGTCCTGAAGATTTCGTGCGCGACGTGCTGGTCGAGGGGTTGGGCATCACCACGATTGTCGTCGGCCATGACCACCGCTTCGGGGCGGGCCGAGAAGGCGACATCGACCTCTTGCGCGCTTGCGGTGAGATGTATGGATTCACTGTACAACTTATTCCCGCCCACATCGAAGGCGAACTCACGGTATCCAGCACCAAAATCCGCCAGCGGCTGCGCGCAGGAGAACTCGCCGAGGCCAGTGCCCTGCTCGGCCGTCATCCCGCCTGGCGCGGCGAGGTCGTCCACGGCGATGGCAGGGGCCGCCAGCTGGGCTATCCAACGGCCAATTTCGAGGCGTTGGAGCCCCACCTTTTGTTGCCCGCAGAAGGTGTGTATGCGGCCGAAGTAAAACTGCTGACCCAGGCCGACGGCAGCCGACCAACAGGGCCCATCAAAGCCTGTCCCGCCATGGTCAACATTGGCCCACGCCCCACCTTTGACCCCGCCGACGCACCCGCCAAACTAGAAGCCCACCTCTTCGATACTGAAGCCCCCGAACTCTACGGCGCCACCGCAGAGATCACCTTCGTCGAAAAACTGCGGGACGTCCAGAAGTTTGAGAGCGCCGATGCACTGGTAGACCAGCTGGGCATGGATGCCACCGCCGCCAAACGCATCTTGGGATACACATGAGCAATCAATCCACGTTGAACATCTGATGCGCACACCGCTTGGCCCCTTTCGCAACGCATGCCTGCTATTGATGCTGGCAACAGGTGTGGTCGAGGGTGCAGCGCAAACCTCAGTGCAATGGGATACGGCGCGGGTTTGGACCGATTACGAAGCCGCCTTGGAACGGCCGGAACGGGTGTGGCGCCTCGACCTGACCAAACAGAAATGGAAGGAGGTCGATTACAGGCTCAGGCGGTTTCGCTTTTTGCGCGAACTCGTGCTGGACAAAAACAAACTCGACAGCCTCCCCCCGTGGTTGGGTGAGCTCCAGACGCTGGAACGCCTCAGCATCAGATCCAACCGCCTGACCACAATTCCCAGCGCACTGCTCTCCTTGCAAAACCTGCGTGAATTGGACCTGTCCGACAACATCATCGGGGGCATTCCCGAAGACATCGACGCCCTTTCACAGCTGGAGAGGTTGCTCCTCTGGTCCAACGTCATCGGGCACTTCCCTCCTTCGCTCAGCGATTTGGAACACCTGACCGAATTGGACCTGCTCAACAACGAAATGTCTGTGGATGAGCAGACCTGGGTCAAGGAACTGCTGCCCGGCAAGACCCTCCATTTCAGCCCGCCGTGTCGATGCGACTTCGACGATTGAATGCCCCGCCCATCGTGGTGCTGACCGGGGTAGAAAATGCAGGGAAGACCACATTGGCCCAGCAACTTGCCGCCCGGTTGGGGTGGGCCCTGCTGCCCGAGGCCGCCCGAACCGATGCCGCAGTAGTCGCCGGATCTTATGGCCCACAGGACCTGCAACGCCTGCTGTCAGTGTTTCAACACAACATCACTTCGCACACAGGCCAAGCAACACCGGGGCTCCTCTGCGACACCGGTGCCCTTACCCTTGAAATCTGGTCGCGCACCGTATTTGGCACCCACCTCAAAGGCTGGGAGTCAGCCATGGCCATGGCCGATTTGCACATCCTCTGCCATACCCTGCCCGATTGGGAACCTGACCCCCTGCGGACGCTGCCCAAACTCAAAGACAGAAGGGCGCTGCAAGCCCAATACAAGGAGACGTTGGAAATGTCGGGGGTGCCCTTCGCCGAAGTGGAGACCGCCGAGCCCACCGAAAGGCTCGCCGCTGCCGAGGGCCTCATCCGCAACATGCGCTTCGAATGAACGACAGCAGGAGCAACCGTGTGGAACGGTGGGCCGAAGCTGCCGCCGTCATCCTGAGCCTCGCCTACACCTGGGGATACCTGCAAGGTTGGACACCCTGGTGCTTCATACCGGCGGCCGTTGGTGCCGCCTTGCTCATGTGGCTCTGCTGGCGCAAGCACATACTGGCCGAAGCCGCCCTGCAAGGGTTTTATGTTGCCATGGCGGCCTATGGCGCCTGGGCATCGGCCGGCGCCCAAGATTGGACACCCAGACAGTGGTCCACCGAGACCCACCTCATCGCTATAGTTGTCGCCTCTGCCGCCACCCTTCTTGTGGCGCGCTGGCTCCAAAAACACACCCGCAGTGCGCTGCCCACAGTGGACGCCTTCACCACGGTGTTTAGTGTACTGGCCACCTGGTTGATGGTGCGCAACCACCACGCGAACTGGGCCTACTGGATCGCCATCGACGCCGTCGCCATCTACCTGTACGCAAAACGCGGCCTTCCAATGGGGGCCGCGCTCTACGCCATCTATCTCGCGATGGCCATTGTGGGTTGGTTCAGCTGGTGAACCGTCCGCCTCAGCGGATGATGAATTTCACAGGAATGGTGTATTGCACACTGACCGGCTTGCCCTGCTGGCGGCCGGGCTCGAAATCGGGAAGGGAGCTCACCACGCGCAGCGCCTCCGCATCCAAACGGGGGTCGACCGGACGCAGCACCTTGCTGTCGCGCACCTTGCCGTCCTTGCCTACAACAAAGTAGACGAAGACCGTGCCCTGAATCCCCGCATCCTTGGCGATGGGCGGATACTTTGTGTTGGAGCTCACGTATCGGATGATCTCCAATTGGGTACACTGGTCGCGCTCCGCACCGGTCTTGCTCTTGCAAGGACCAAATCCGGGCATGTCCTCTACAATCATGAAGGGGATGTCCTCCTCCAACACCTCCTCCTCTTCAACCTCGATGATCTCGATCTCGGTATCCTCATCAATTTCGATGTCCTCAATCTCGAGCTCTTCCTCGATTTCTTCCTCGTCATCCACAATCTCAATGACCGTAGTCTGCTGGGGAGGTGGCGGCGGCGGCGGGGGAGGAATGACGTTCACCGGAATGACTTCGTCTTCGAGGAGGTCGACCTCAAAGTCCAAGGCCCGGATGATGTTTACGTCATAGCTGGTCCAAGCCAAAGCGGCCAGGAGCAGGGAAAGGACCGAGACAAATCCAATGGACCTCCAGGATCCCCTTTTGTTCTCGAGATCGGCTTGTGGTGTCTTGCGTGGCTGCATGGATGGTGTGTTGCTGGGCCTTCCTTTTCAGGGGACCAAATTAGTCAATGGGCTTTCTTACCCGTAGGCCACATCAAATACAATGCCCGAAATGCGCATCCAGAGAGCAGAAGCCCGATAAAATCGGCCACCAAGTCCCAAGGATCACTGCCCCTGCCGGGAAAAACGACACCTTGGGCACTTTCGAGGATCACGGCCAAGATCATCCCCCCGCCAAGCACCCACCACCAAGCGTGACGACAGCCAGTGCTGCCTTCGGCACCTTTTCGCAGCGCAATGAGCGCTGAAAGGCCAAACAAACCGAACAAGGCCGCATGCAAAAGAGTGTCCAACCTCCAATTCATCCACCAATCGTGGGCGCCCAATTCGCCGCCGGGCATGGCGTGCAAGGCCACCACAGCCACGCCCATGCACAGGGCGGGCAGCATGCGGCGTTGCCGGACTTGACGGCGGGATTCAGCCGACTTCCGCGGCATACGCCTCGGCGTTCATCAAATGGCTGAGATCGGCATCCGCACCGAGCGTGATCTTGATGATCCAACCTTCACCGTAGGGATCCTCGTTGATCAAAGCGGGGTTGTCTTCCAATTCGGGGTTCAGCGCTGCCACCGTTCCGGCAACCGGCATAAACATGTCGCTGACCGTCTTGACGGCTTCGATGGTACCGAAAACGGCATCTGCGTCGAGCGCCTCATCCTCGGTTTCCACTTCAACAAATACAATGTCACCCAATTCCGATTGCGCAAAATCAGTGATGCCCACAATGGCCGTGTCACCCTCGACGCGCACCCATTCGTGGTCCTTGGTGTAACGAAGGTCCTGAGGAATGTTCATGGCGGCAATTTAGCGCAGGCGGGCAATCGCCGCCCGGTTTATTGCGTGAGGTTGAATCGGAGCGCAATGCCGCTCTTGACGTTGGTCGTGGCGAAGCTCGTGGACACCTTGGGTCGGGTGAGCTGCTCATCAAAGAAGGCCTGTAAAATCAGCTTTCGCGACACCTCCAGGTCCGCGCTGAATTTGATGCTGGCCACCTTTTGTCCTGCCGTGACCTGGTTCTCCCTGTTGTCCCCAGGGGTGCCTCCCTGCACCACCGCCAAAGGATCGAGTTTCCGGATGATGGTCGCGTTGTCCCGCACCGTGATGTCCAAACGCAGCACCACGTCGGTCTCCTTCAGCATCTGAATGGGCAACTTGCCGCGGGTCCGCAGGAAAGGGTTGGGCACATTGGCAATCCGATAGCCTGTACCGATGACCAGCGCATTGCTCTTGGTTTCGGTGATCTGGTTGTTGGTCAAGCCAAAATTGATGGTCCGGTCCCGGCGCATCTCCACCTTGATCTGCGGCTCGTTCTTGCCCTTGGCCTTGAGCGTCATGTCCACACCAATCAGGGGCGACATCTGCTCAGAGATCGTCACCTGGTTGTACTGGCGCTCATTGATCCAATTGCCCACCACATCACCTGCGGATGGCAAGCCGAGGTCGTTTTGCTCGTAACTGAGGTTGGTGACGTACGAAGTCGTCATTGTGGAGCGGTAGCTGTGGTTCAGCGTAAAGCGCTTCACCCGGTTTTTGAGCAGGTTGCCCTTGGACAGCCCATCGTAGCTCACCCGCCAATTCGGAGCCAAAGCCGTCTTGAAGGGGTCGAGGGACACCTGGTCGGTCTCCTGCCCGGTGTAGGCGGCAATGAAAGCAGGAATCGTCACCGATGGATTCGTCGGTCCCCAACCCGAATAGTAGCCCGTCGGTTCGCTGTCGGGCAAATTGTAGTTCGCGGCATTCAACCGCTCACTCATGTCGAGTCGGGCCAACTTGAACTGGCGCCAGGTCTCGCTGTCGAAGGTCTCGTCATCTTCCACAAATGCCGTTCCCCATGTCATGATGGTGGACGTGAAATTGCCCCCGTCCTGCGGCGACTCGAATTGCCAATCACCCAAGGCATCATCGAACCGGAAAAAGCTCTGCTGGTTCCGGCTTTCTGTGCGGCTGGCGTCCAGGTCGATCTTCAAATCGTCAATGGGTTCGAGCTGGGCGCGGAGGTTGAGCGTAGCCGTGTAGTTCTCCTGGTAGGTCTGGTTCTGGTAGGGGTTGGCCGATAACCACCCTTGATTGGCGGCATCGACGGCGTAATCCCCTGTTCTGTTGCCTTGCAAATCTGTATTCTGGTGACCCAACAGGAAGGGCAATCCCGGCGCCTCAAAGGCCTCGTCAAATCCCGCGTAACGCGCCTTCCTGTCCACCGCCAATCCGGGAAGAAGCAAGCCCTCATTCCGCGAATAGCTCATGTTCAAGCTCTTCACCGACATCATCGCCTTGAGCACGAAAGAGATGGGGTCGATGTACAGTGGCGGCTTATCGTCGTCATCGTAATTGCCGAATCCATCGCGGTCCTCGTTGGTGATTTCCTTGCGTTTTTTCTCCAGCTCCTTCATCGCATCGCGCTTGCGCTTGCCCGAATTGATGTCCTTCAAGAAGGGCACCTTGTCGTACAGCGTCTTGAGGCTCGCCTGCGCGTTGAGGGTGATGTTCCGGCTGTTTTGAATGGTGTGGCCCAAGGAGTCCTGCGAGAAGGGCGCGCGGTCCCACCGGTAAGTGCTCTGGTAGCGCACGTCCGCCGAGGTGAAGTCCAGCAAGGGAAGCTTGTCCAACGGCAACTTGTAGCTGGCCGACACGCTGTGGTCATAGGTGGTGACCTCACCAAAGTTCTCGATGTTGGTCAACACCGTATCGCGGTAGCGGGCGTAGCCCTCGGCATCGGCGCGGTCGATGACCCCCACCGGCTCACCCACCAGGGCGGTGGCCCGGCCGTTGTAATCCAAGCGCAAACTCTTGGTCAGGTCCCATTTCACCACGTAGTCTCGGTTCCAGTTCCACTGCTTCAGCACCTGTGTATTGACCAACACCGCCGTTTCGATGCCGAGCAAATCGGCGGTATTGTTTCGGATCCGGTTGGCCTCATACGTCCTGTCCATGGACATGTTGACCGACACCTGTTTCAACCCCGTGTAGAAGTTGAAATCAGTCAACCAACGGAGGGCCTTGCTCCTGCCCAGCCAAGCAAAGGGCTTCACCTCCTTGGGCCGGTTGGTGAAGTCGTAACGCAGCCCGCCCCGGTAGTTCCTGCGGATGTTGAACTCGGTATTGATGTCGCGCCGGTAATTCTCCGTGTAGGCGAAGTTGCCACTGAGGTTGCCCGGGTCGAGGAAAGCCAAGATTCCACCGCTGTTCTTGCCGCCTCCTTGGGAGGGGCGTCCCGCCGCGCCACGCTGCGCCATCAATTCCCGCTCCTTTGTGACGTCATCTGCGCCCTCCAGCCTCTTGGCGGTTTCCTGGGCCGTTTCCCTTCCGGACTTCTTGCCCTTCTTGTCTTTTTTGTCCCGTCCACCCAGTTGGGGGTCGAATTTGATGTTGGAGAAATTAATGCTCCGGATGCGGTTGATCTCTTGAGACTTCTTGGTCCGCTCCGGCGACAATCCGGCATCGGCAATCTCCACATCCGGCGAAAGGGGATCGAATTGCGGGGTGGACACCGTCTCGCTGTAGCCGAGGTACATGGGCAACTGCACCCCCAGAAAATCGGGGAGGAACTTGCCCAGTTGCAGGGTGGTGTTGGCGTCCACTCCTTGGATGGTCTCGCGCTGGCGCTCTTGTACGCGCTGTTCGAGTCCCCCCCAACCCGGCGTGGACATGTTGGCCGCCACGTTGAGGTTGCCCAAGTCGCTCAAAGTGGCCTGCAACTGCGCTGTAGCTGCCCATCCGCCTTCCTCATTGAACTCCGACAACCGCAGCTCATTGGCCCACACAATGGCACATTTATCAAGCCCGTCATCGTCCACTCCGAAGGGGTTGACGTCCTTGTCCGAGTTCCGGATACCGATCATCACCGTGACCACATTCGCCAGGTTGGGATTGCCCCTGACCACGTAGCGCTCGGAGCCTTCGATCCGCTCCCACTCCTGAAAGAGGGGATAACCAATTGGCCTGGCGATTTTGAGCGTCTGCAGGTCTTGGAACCGCAGGTCAATTTCATTGGCCTGAGGCCATATTTCCGACTCCTCAGAAGTGCCCCACGGGGTGACCTCAAGCGGAATCTCATACTCGTAGTAATTGTCCACGAAATCCGATCCCAAGCGGATAAAGCAGGTCAGGTCACCAGACTCCAACGGCTCATCGGCTCGCGCGGCCTCAGCGTGGACAAACATGCGCAGCCGCTTGTACATCCGCATGTCGAAGTTGATGTTGCGGTACGCCGCCCGGGCGTCTCCGTCCTCCAACCCACAGACCTCCAACTGCAGGGACTGCTCGTTGAGCTGGGCCTGGTTCGCGGTCGCCACATTGATTTCCCTGATGATGCCCGGAGGGGTCACGTAATTGATGGGCTGCCGGTAACCGTTCTCCTCAATGTTGACGGCGCTGATGGCAAATTGGGTGTCCGAAGGGTCATCGGGTTCGATCTCCTGCGGCCCCGCCAGGGACTGGTCGAACTTCCGCCACTCTCCACGGATCAGCTCCAAGCGCGCAAAACGCAAGGTGACAGGCTCCCGCCATCCCTTCATGAAAATCCGCATGAAACGAATGCTTCGGAAATCGCTGATGCCCCCGACACGGGCCTCAAAATCGCGGATGGGCACCTTAAATTGGAACCACTTCACCTGGCGCGTTTCGCCATTGGGCATGGTCTTGTCCGCCACCAATACATCCGACAGGTAATTCCGTCCAATGTTGGCCTCGTTTAACTCTCCCGGACGCAAAGGCACACGGTACTGGAAATAACTCTCGATGGAACTCAGCGTGAGGTCCTCGTTGAGGTCCTCCGTATTGGGCAGCGTGGTCGAAGCAATGGGGTAGCCTGCAGGCTGCGCCGTGCTGCTGTTGCCTTCGTAACCATTGAAGAAGCGGTAGCGCTCCAGGACATTCTCATTGTTGGCCTGGGCCTCCGGGTCCCGGAAATAGCGGAAATCATCCGCAGAGGGGTCCTGGGCGATGGCATCATAGGCCGCAGGGTCCAACGCCCCTTGCAGTCCGCCCAACCAATCCGAGAAAAATTCTTGCTCCTGGCTGGAATTCAATCCATCCAAGCCCACATCCTGTTGGCTGTAGTCCCCGGTGGAGTTGTCAAAGGCATTGACCACATTGAAGGTGGAAGGGTCGGCCACCAGTCCCCATGTGGACTCGACGGTCGGCGCGGGTTGGTTGGCTGAGGGCAAGCCATTTTCAAACGCCAGCTGACCATCGTTGAGCAGGTCCTCACTGACCGAACCGAGGTTCATGTAGAGGTCTCCACCCGTGCCGTTGGGACTGTCATCGTTAAACGGGTCCATCACCCAGAATTGGATGTACTCCACGTTGGACAACTCGAAGTCCGTGGTCAACAGCGCCCGTTGGATGCCACCCCAGCGCTCTTCAGGCGCCTCCAGCGAGCCATCGGCATTCATCCCCGGAACCGGCCCGATGCCCTCCGCAGGCAAGTAGTTGTATGGCCCGCGCACCGTCGGGTCGAAGCTCAGGTCAAAGGTGGGCAGGTTCTCAGGCGTGCCAAGGGGCAACTGGCGGTTGGGAAACACCTCCTTGTTCTCCACCAAGCGCATCAGGTGGTTGGAACGGACGTCCAAATCCACTTCTCCATCCTGCAGTCCACCACCAAAAAAGCTCGGGTCGATGGTGTACCAATTGAGCCTTGCCCGGTTGAAATTGACAAACAAGCTGTCTTCGACGTTGCCCTCCGGAAAGAGGTTGGGCTGCAGCATTGGCGTGCTCGCCAAGCTCCATTGCGTCCAAGAACGGATGTCGATCGCGCTTTGGGACCCTTCGAAGTCGTCGATATAGGCATTGCCCTCCTTGCCCACGGCCCGGCTGTGGCCGGGAATCAGGTAGGCCGCCTCTGCACTGAGGTTGATGCTCGAAGGGGCGGAAGCCTTGATCAAGGGCAACTTGTCAATGAGGTCCGTGAGGAATTGACTCGACCTGGAATAGGTGAAGTCCGCTCCCATAATGGTGTTGTTCACCGGCTCATCGCCGATGTTGACCTTTTGCGTCAATGGGCGTTCGCGCAGGTTGAGGAAGGTCGCTCCCAGGGCCAGCTCTTCGCTCGGCGCATAGTCGAAGCGCGTACCGAGCATGGTCTTGGTCTGGATGTTGAACAAGCTGTTGCTCTCCAAAGACACGCGGATGGGTTGACCGCTTTCCAGCAGGCCATCATTGATGATGCGGACCCGGCCCAAATTGTAGTCGACCGTGTAGTCTTGGTTTTCAATCAACCGCACACCTCCAGATGTCACCGTCACCGACCCCTCTGGAATGTTGAGGGCGTTGAGCATGATCTCCGAGCTGACCTGGCTTTGATACTGGCCCTTGATCCTGAAGCGGTTCAACGATGGAATCTGCTGTGCCGCCGTTTTGGTGCTGTCGTAAAGCGGTTGAAATACGATGGTCTGAATCAGGGACTGGGCCAGGTCTGGATCAGAAACCCGCGCTTCAATCTGGTCCCGCAACGATTTGCCGAAAGGCTCCACAGAGGGCAGGAAAACCCGGCCGTTCTGGCTGTTCATCGTACCGCCTTGCGTGGCGGCATTGTCCACAAAGTCATACACCCCGTCCGGCTGCAGCTGGCCGTTGATGTCGATCCTGTCCATGCCCAATACCTGTATGAGCATCTCGCCATCCAGCGGATTGCGCGGGATGTAATTCAAGTCCACCCCCGTAGCCGGGTCATTGTACCACACCCCGATGCGGAAATCCTCCGAACTCAGTCCAAACGCACCCAGCGAGTAGACATTCTTCATCATCAAATCCCACAGCGGCGCCACCCCCCCGTTTTCGAGCAGCACCCGCGTGACAGAGCTCTTGAGCATCTTCAGCACCAATGCGCCAGGTGCAGCATAACCATCCTGGCTCAGGGTACCCACTTGGTAGGTTTCTCCCTCCAACGTGTATTCATAGGCCACGGCGAGCACCTCCGCATTGTTGAGCGACTGCCTGAGGCTGATGAATCCCAGCCTATCGTTATAGCTGAACTCCGTGGGCGCCAAACGCCGTGCGTTACCGACGCGCTCATAGTGAATGCCCTGGGCGTATATCGGCGCACCATCCAGCCCCGTGTAGGACGCAATGGCCGCACCGGCACCGCTGAATCCCATGACATTGGGGTCCCCGGTCATATCGAGGAAAATCTCGTTGTTGGCGTTGTTGGGCGCCCGGTTCAAGTTGATCCCGATGTCTGGACTGTCGGTGAGGTCGGCAATGGGCAGGTCCGAGGAAATGTAATTGGGGTGCTCTCCGATGTCCGTAAAGGCCAAGATGTTGCGCACGTCCTGCGTGTTCGCCTGGTTGTTGACGACGTAGACCTCGATCCGGGTGATGCGCGCGCCCGAATTGACCACCGGCAGGCTCTTCAGCGCATCGTCGTATTGATCGCGGAAATACTGCGAAAGGAAGTAGTGCCGGTTGGCCTCGTAATCGTCCGCCCGGATGTCGAACTCCTGCGTTTGGGCGCCGCCCTCCACATCGATTTCCTTGCGCTCGCCCTTCTGCTGGCTGAAGACCGTGGTGTTGTACACCTTGCCCCACTGCGTCTCGAGCTTCGTTCCAAACAGCGATTGGCTGCCCTGAATCAACGTGCTCTGCAGCGGCATGCTGATGTTGCCCGCCTCGATGTTTTTCAGGATGTCGTCTTCTTCACCTTGGAAGCCGATGTTCATCTGATTCTCAAAATCAAACGTGGCCTCCGTATTGTAGTTGGTGCCCAGGTTGATTTTGTCTCCGATGCTGCCATCGATGGACAACTGAATGCGCTGGTCGAAATCAAAGGTGGTGATGGCCCGGTCGCGCTCGGCGAGGCGGGGGTTTTCCGTCCGGCTGTAGCGAACTCCAAAATTCAATTCGGCCGAACCCTGCGGACGAATCTCAATTTCATTCGAACCGAAAATCGTCTCGAAGATCTCCGAGTCCACGGTCAGTTTGGGCGCAAATCCACGTTCCTCATCATCGACCTCTTGCTGCATCTCCGTCCAGAACTCACTGAGGTTCTCGTCGATGTTGTACTCCAAGAATTCATCCAAGGTGAGGAAGGTCGGATTCCGGAAATCCAAGGTGTCCCCGAGCCGCTGCCGCACGATGTATTGCCCAGTGGTCTCGTCGTAGTCCACCCCGTATTCGACGACATCGGGAAAGTCCAAGCTCACACCACCTGGGGTCTCCTCAGGATTGGGCATGTCCTGCCCGTGTGGAAGCGGCAGGTCCAACGTGTCCGCGGTTTGGGACCAACCCCATGCCGGGCTGCCCAGCATCAACAGCAAACACCACAGCCAACCCCTTCTTTGGTGGTTGCTCCCGCGGGAGTTGTGCTTCAGCCGATTGCCACAAGTGGTCATGCCCTGATTGGTCAAATTCGTTTCAGTGCAGCCCTGACGAGTTCTTCTACCGTGTCCACGCCTTCTCCTGCGAGTTGGTCGAGCACAGTTTCGACCCTTTTCCGGTCGAACCCGAGGTTGCACAAGGCGCCCAACGCATCAGAACGGCCGGTATTGTCCCCGCCTGCAAATTCCTTTGCTGCACCTCCGCTAAAATCTCCTCCTAAAGCAGAGCCAAACGCCGGGTCCTTGCCCATTTTGTCCTGCAAATCCACCAAGATCCGCTGTGCCGTTTTGGCACCAATGCCCTTGACCGCCTTCAACGAAGCCACGTCTCCACTGGAGATGACTTGCACCAGTTCCGAGGGACCCAAGCCGCTGAGGATCATCCGCGCCGTCTGCGCGCCAACACCACTGACGCTGGTCAACATCACAAACAGGCTGCGCTCGGTGGCTTCCGAGAAACCGAAAAGCAACTGGGCATCCTCGCGATAAACGGCGTGAATCAACACCTTGCCCTCCACCTGTCCGGCCAACGCTGAAGACGTGTGCAAACTGATGTGCACCATGTACCCCACGCCGGCGCATTCCACCACCAGGTGGGTGGGGCTCAGCTCTACAAATCGGCCTGAGAGGTGATGAATCATGCGTTGGTTTGGGCGTCGATCGCGGCAATCCGGACCATGTTTACGATTTCGCGTACGCTCGAGCCCATCTGAAGAATGTGGAACGGCTTGCGCAAGCCCAGCAATACGGGCCCGACAACTTCAAATCCTCCCATTTCCTGGATGAGCTTGTAAGCAATGTTTCCTGCCGCCAGATTGGGAAATATCAGGGTGTTCACCTTCCTGCCGCGCAGGTTGCTAAAGGGAAACAGCTCCCCGGCCAACTCCGAATTCAAGGCGACATTGGCCTGCATCTCACCGTCGACAATGAGGTCGGGGTGTTCTGTGTGCAAGATCGATACCGCCTCCCGCACCTTCTCGGCGTCGCGCCCATTGGCCGAGCCGAAATTGGAATAGCTCAACATGGCGATCCGCGGTACAATGCGCATGGACCGCACCGCCTCAGCGGTCAACAACGTGATGTCCACGAGTTCCCTTGCCGTAGGGTCACGGGTCACAGTGGTATCAGCAAAGAACATGGGACCGGTCTTGGTCTGAATGATGTACATCCCCGCCACCTTCTTGACACCATCGGCCAATCCAAGGGTGTGCAAGGCCGGCAGCAAGCTCTCCCGGTAATTGCGCGTCAGTCCGCTGATGACCGCATCGGCCTCACCGGATTCCACGAGCATCGAGCCGAAATAACTCCTTCTGTGCATCAAACCCAGCGCCTCGGAATGGGTCAGGCCCTTGCGCTGCCGCTTCATCACCAAGTGGCGGGCAAAGGTTTCCAGGCGCGTGGCCTCCATGGGATCGGCGGGATCGATGATCTCCACCTCCGGCAACTCAATGCGGTGCTCTTCAATAAGGGCGGCAATCCGCTCGCGTGAACCGAGCAGTACAGGGTGCACGATGCCCTCGTCCCGCGCCGTCTCCACGGCCTTGAGGACCTTATAGTGATCGGCTTCGGTAAAGACGATGCGCTTTGGGTGGCGCCGCGCCCGGCCACTGAGGTTGCGGACGAGCGTATTGTCCTGGCCCAATCGGGCCGCCAACACCCTTTTGTAGTCTTCCCAATCCCGGATGGGCTCGCGCGCCACCCCGCTCTCCATCGCGGCCAAGGCCACGGCGGGTGCCACAGTAGTAATGAGCCGGGGGTCCATCGGCTTGGGGATGATGAAGTCCACCCCGAAACCCAGACCGCGCTGGTCGTAAGCCTCGTTGACTTCTTCGGGCACATTCTCTTTGGCCAACGCCGCTATGGCCCTGACTGCGGCCATTTTCATCTCGTCATTGATGGCCGTGGCCCGCACGTCCATGGCTCCCCTAAAAATGAAGGGGAAACCCAACACGTTGTTGACTTGGTTGGGGTGATCGCTCCTGCCGGTAGCCATGATCACATCAGGACGGGCCAGTTTGGCCTCTTCGTAAGGAATCTCAGGATCTGGATTGGCCAACGCAAAGACGATGGGCTTCTCTGCCATCGACGCGATCATACTGCCTTCGACCAGTCCGCCCCGGCTCAGGCCGATAAACACATCGGCCCCCTTCATGGCCTCACCCAGCGAAGGAATCTCCTGCGCCGCATGGGCGAGGTTGCGTTTGCGTTCGCCCAATCCTTCACGGCCTTGGAACAAATGGCCCTTGCTGTCAAATACGGCAATGTGCTCCAAGCGCACCCCCAACTGCATGTAGAGGTCTATGCACGCCATGGCTGAAGCGCCTGCGCCACTGACCACCACCTTCACATCCTCTGCACGTTTGCCCGCCAACTCCAGGGCGTTGAGCAACGCGGCGCCACTGATGATGGCCGTACCGTGCTGGTCGTCGTGCATGACAGGGATGTCGAGCTCCTCCTTGAGCCGGCGCTCAATCTCAAAGGCCTCCGGGGCCTTGATGTCCTCGAGGTTGATTCCCCCGAAGGTGGGCGCGATGGCCTTGACGGTCTGGACAAAAGTGTCGACGTCGTTTGCGTCCACTTCGATGTCAAAACAATCCAGGTCTGCAAACACCTTGAACAACACTCCTTTTCCTTCCATCACCGGCTTTGAGGCCTCCGGTCCAATGTCACCCAATCCCAGCACCGCGGTACCATTGGAAATGACAGCGACCAGGTTGCCCTTGGCTGTGTACCGGTAAACATCCTCAGGGTTTTTGGCAATCTCAAGGCAGGGCTCTGCCACACCGGGCGAATACGCCAGACTCAAGTCGCGCTGCGAACTGTACGGCTTGGAGGGGATGACCTCCACCTTACCACGCCGGCCACGGCTGTGGTAATCCAACGCCTCTTTCCTGCGGATGCTGCTCATCGTGTGGGACTGTCCTGCGCCGCGAAGATGGTCCCTACCCCCGCGGGCACCAAACAGCTATGGGATGAATTGTCCTCAGCGGGCTACGCTGAACTTTCGGGTCTGTGAAATGCGGCCCTGCGTTTCGAGGGCATGCAGGTATACGCCTGGTGCAAAATCCATGGCATCAATCCACACCATCCCCTGACCCGCCTGCAAAAGCACCGACTTCATGACGCGTCCTGTCAGGTCCAGGATCAGCAGCCTTCCACCTTCTGGAGCGCGATAAGTCAGCGCAGAACGGCCCACCACAGGATTCGGTGAGAGCACATCGATACCCACTTGGGACAGCTCCCCAACGGAAAGCACGCATTCACCCGCCTCGGTTCCCGCGCAGAACAACACCGTCTGGCAGACATCGGGCACCCCTTGTTGTGTCGCCTTGAAGCAATATTCGAGGGCAGTGGCTCCGCTCACACCGTTGGGGTAGTAGTCCGCGATCAACCAATCTTCAGCACCAAAAGCATTGATGCCTGTGGTGTCCATGGGCTCCAAGGTCAAAGCCAGCGGCACGGCGCTCTCTGCAGATCCGTAAGGGTAGCAGGTGCCCGCCCAACAAAACCGCTCATATGCCCCTTCTCCGCCAGCAACGTATGGCAGGTTCATGGGGTCCACGACCTGAATGACGTTGCGTTCGACGTAGACCGTCATGGGGTTGTCCGAGGCATTGGTCACATACCATTCGGCCACCATCACCGTATCAGAAGGCTCACCCTCTACCACGTCGATGGCATCAATCAGCGTGGGGCCCTGCGCCCAAACTGCTCCAAAGCCCAATGCAACAGCCAGCAAAGACGCTGACAACCGGGGCAAAAAGAAGATCGGTTTCATGGAGCGAAGTTAAGCCTTGAATGGGCTTGTGACGCGGCATTGCAGGCTGCCCATCACACCAAGAGGGTAGCCGTGTTCAAAGTGGCTCGGAAAACGGCTTCGCCAACAAAATATTGCAATGCGGCAATAAATCCCAAGCAACACTATATTTACCCTCCTTGTTTAGGACTTGGAACGAATAACTCAAACCTGCTACATGAAGCACATTTACACTGCGCTGCTCGCGCTCTTCATCAGCCTCAGTGCTGCTGCGCAGCTGCCAAACGGCAGCATCGCCCCCGATTGGACCGCCACTGACCTCAATGGAGTGGAGCACAATCTCTACGACCTTCTCGACGAAGGCAAAAAAGTCATCATCGACTTCTCCGCTACCTGGTGCGGCCCCTGCTGGAGCTACCACAACACGGGTGCACTGGAGGACATCTGGGAAATGTATGGCCCCGATGGAACCGATGAGGTCTACGTATTCTTCATCGAAGGTGACGACACCACCACCCAAGAAGACTTGGAGGGAACCGGTACGGCTACCCAAGGCAACTGGACTGAAGGAACGGGTTACCCCATCATCGACGATGGCGGAAACATTTTCGACGACTATGACGGTGCGTACTACCCCACCATCTACACCATCTGCCCGAACCGGATGCTGACAGAAAGTGGTCAGGTCACCTCTGCAGACCACGCCGACATCCTCTTCGCCAACGATTGCGCTGCAGCAACCATGGCCAACGATGGCGCCGTTCTCGGCTACACCGGTGAGACCATCAGCTGCTCCAACAGCCCATCTGCTGTTGGCGTGACCTTGATGAACCTCGGACTTGAAGCGCTCACCAGCGCTACCCTCGAGATGTTCGTCAATGGCAACAGCGTGCTCAGCTACGACTGGAGCGGCAACCTCGACACCTATGGCATGGAAGACGTGACCATGGGCAGCCACCAATTCAACGGCTCCACCGAATTCGAAATTCGCATCACCAGCGGTGACATGAACGCGGACAACGACATGGTCATGGCCAGCGTTGAAGGCGCCAACTCTGCCACCACCCTCTTCTACATCTACATCGAAACCGATGGTTGGGGAGAAGAGACAGGATGGGAGATCGCCGACGGTGATGGTGACGTTGTCGCCAGCGTCGCTGCAGGCACCTATGGCAACACCACCACGTACGAAGAGTACGTAGGTGTGCCCAGCACCGGTTGCTACACCTTCACCATTACCGACGCCTACGGAGACGGCATCTTCGGAAGCCAGTGGGGCAGCGTGGACGGAGCGTGCTACGTCACGACCCTCAACGACGACCTCTCCACCTACGGCTACGTCTACAGCTACAATGGTTCTTACAACTTTGAAGCAGAGACCCGTGCCGCTGATGTCATGACGGTTGTTGGCGTGGAAGAGCAGGTCGAGCAGACCACCTTCAACGTCTACCCCAACCCCGTCGAGAACGTCGCTTGGTTGGATCTCAGCCTCGCAGGCAATGAGGAAGTCCGCATCGACGTGGTCAACCTTCTCGGTCAGCGCGTCATGTCACAAGACATGGGCACAATGTCTGCCGGCAACAGCCGTTTGCAGCTCGACCTCGCAGGTGTGGAATCTGGTGTTTACCTGGTCACCTTGACCGCAGGGGATACCACCTCCACCATGCGCGTGTCCAAGAAGTAATTCTGACACGATATCGTTTTTTGGAAGACCGATGGGGCATTGCCTCGTCGGTCTTTCTTTTCTTGCATAACCTGCTTGATGATATGATGATGCGCATAACCCCTTTTCTGTTGGTTCTCATGTGTGGCTCCTTGTCCGCCCAAGAGGTCCCTTCCATTGAACTCAAGGACCTCGGAGACCTCACTGTGGATACCCGGGCATTTGTAGACGCTGCAGAGGGGCCCGTCCTCTTTTGCTTCTGGGCCACGTGGTGCAGCCCGTGCAAGCGGGAGCTCAACAATTACGCCGACCTCTATCCGGATTGGCAAGACGAAACGGGTGTAGAGCTCGTCGCCGTCTCCATCGATGACCCCAGAAGCATGATGCGGGTCAAGCCCTACGTGAACAGCGTCAGCTGGGACTACACCGTGCTGCTCGACCCCAACAAGGCGTTTGCGCGCGCCATGCAAGTCAACAACGTACCCCACACTTTCCTTGTGGATGCTGAGGGCAAAGTCGTCTGGCAGCACAACAATTACGCCGATGGCGATGAAGAAGAGCTCTATGAAGAGCTCCTGAAGCTCGCAGAATGACCAGACACAGTCTACACTTGTCGGCGGCCATTGCCGTCCTTTTTCCTTTCATTCTCGTCGCCCAGGATGAATCACCGGACGTTGGCCAGATCACGGGCAATGTGCAAATGCTCTTTCAGACCTATCAGGAGGATTCCTTGATCGGCGCCCAGGTGCCCCCGAGCAAAACCGGCTTCAACGCCTTTGGCAACCTCATTTATACCCGCGGAGGGTTCTCAGCAGGCATGCGCTATGAGAGCTACCTCGACCCCATTCTCGGCTATCCTGGCCGCTTCCGGGGGTCGGGCATCGGCTACCGCTACCTCAACTACAACAAGGAGCACTTCGAAGTCACGGTCGGCAATTTCTACGAGCAGTTCGGTTCGGGGCTGGTCCTGCGCGCCTATGAAGAGCGGCAGCTGGGCATCGACAATGCCCTCGATGGGTTCAGGCTCGTCCTGCGGCCTACAGCAGGTGTGACCGTCAAAGGCCTCGTGGGCAAACAGCGCTTCGACTTTGATTCTCGGTTGATCAACAGCCCCGGGATCATCCGGGCCTTCGATGGCGAGGTCAACCTCAACGACGCCATTGAGTCTTGGGCCACAGCGGGAACCCGCATCACACTGGGAGCCAGTTTTGTCAGCCGCTTTCAAACGGGCAGCACCATTTCCAAAGACACGCTCATCTTGGAGCTCCCGCAAAATGTAGGCAGTTGGGGATACAGGGCCCAAGTCCAAAAGGGCGGTTTCCAGCTCATGGGCGAGTATGTCCGCAAGATCAACGACCCCAACGCAGACAACGGCTACACCTACCGCGACGGTGAGGGAATCCTGGTCAATGCCGGCTGGTCCACCAAGGGACTGGGCATCAACGTCGGCTTCAAGGGGGTCGACAACATGCAGTTCCGATCGGACCGCAACCTCCAGCTCTTTGACCTGCCGGTCAACTACATCCCGGCCATCACCAAGCAGCACACGTACAATCTGGCCGCCACGCTGTATCCTTACGCCACCGTCGTCCAAGGCGAGGTCGGGTGGTCGGCGGAGGTGTTTTACACCATCCCACGAAAGAGCAAACTCGGCGGCAAATACGGCACCAAAATCAGCTTTCAATACGCCACCGCAAGCAGCCTGGACACCACCAACCTGAGCGGGGTGGATGGGCTCGTGGACGGTTACCGCCGAAACAGCTGGAAAGCGGGCGAGGACCTCTACATCCGGGACATCAACTTCGACATCAGCCGCAAGTTTTCCAAAGGGTTCAAAGCCAAATACGCCTTTTTCCACTTCGACTTCAATACCCTCGCCACTCCCGTCACCACGGACTACAAAGGCATCGTCAACGCCAACGTCCACGTGGTAGAAACCCAGGTGCGCATCAAAAAGGGGCACAGCCTCCGCACAGAACTGCAGGCCCTGTTTACCGGGACCGACATGAAAGAGGTGAACGGAGAAATGACCCCCGTCAAACAGGACAAAGGCGACTGGGCAACAGTGCTCGCAGAGTATTCGATCAGCCCCCATTGGTTCTTCTCCGTGCTCGACCAATACAACTTCGGCAACCCCAACCCCGATCAGCGCGTTCACTACCTGTACGGCAC
>DGOE01000098.1 GCA_002389295.1 Flavobacteriales bacterium UBA4474
GGATAGATGGACATCGGTATCGGATAGCGGGTGCATTCCATCGCAAAATCGCATTCCTCCATCACCTCCAAAGCCCGCAAATGCCGGAAATCCCGCTTGGAATAACGGGCGACCAACACCTCTGCAAGCGCCTGAGCCTCAGAGAAGTGATAAGCCTGCTGCAACACATCAAGTCCCAGCTCGAGCGCCTCTTCTGGAGGGAGGGTTTCATCTATGGAAAAGGCATTGTAGCGCTTCGCAAACTCCCCATCCACGGCAAGACTCACCAGCGGAACGGCCTCAGCCAACCTTCCAGGGATGGCCCGGAGACACAAAGCCCACTTGTAGGCAAAATTCCGGTTGGCAGGCGAGCCTTCGAACAGCACGGCCATCAGCGCCTCCGCCTCTACCCAATTTTCCTCGATGATCAGGCGGTTGGCCTCCACGTAGGTCTCGGCCACATTCATCTCCACTTTGAAGACCTCATCCGCCGCCCAGTCCGTCAACGATTCAGGGCTCGGCCAATGGGGCGCATTTTCCATCTGGCCATAAACGGAAACAACAAGTAGAAGGGCAGTTGCCAGTGAAGTGAGACGCATCATCTGAGCGGCAAAATAGCGTCTTCAGTTCGATTAAACCGTCAACTTAGGGCTGTGATTGTAGCAGGAAAACACCTACAATTCCACAAGTTTTCCTCATACAGGGCTGCGGTTCGGGTCAAACGATTCCAAATAATCGCCCACCCTGCGCACAAAACTGCCGCCCAGCTGCCCATCGACGACGCGGTGGTCATAGCTGTGGGAGAGGAACATCATGTGGCGCACTGCAATGACATCGCCCTCCTCCGTCTCCACCACCGCCGGCTTCTTGCGTATGGCACCCAACGCCAGGATGCCCACTTGCGGCTGGTTGATGATCGGCGTACCAAATACATTTCCAAAGGTGCCCACATTGGATACGGTGTAGGTGCCTCCGCTGACTTCATCCGGCTTCAAGGCGCCTTGACGCGCGCGGCCAGCGAGGTCATTGACAATGGCGGCCAAACCGTTGAGGTTGTAGCGATCCGCATGGCGAATGACGGGAACGATCAGGTTTCCTTCGGGCGTGGCCGCGGCCATGCCAATGTGGATCCCCTTTTTGAGGATGATCCGGTCTCCATCCACAGAGGCGTTGACCCCTGGGAAATCCCGGAGCGCCTTGGCCACTGCCTCGATGAAAAACGGCGTAAACGTGAGCTTTTCCCCGGTTTTTTCTTGAAACGCCTGCTTGTTTCGGTTGCGCCAATCCACAATCCGCGTGACATCCGCTTCCACAAACGAAGTCACGTGAGGGCTCGTCTGCACACTCCGCACCATGTGATCGGCAATCAGCTTGCGCATCCTGTCCATCTCCACGATTTCGTCCTCGCCGCTCGTCGGCGCAGGTGCAGTCACCGGTGGCGTTGTCACCTTGACTTGCAATGGCTGCGGGGCCGTGGTAGCCGAAGCACCTGCAGGCCCCTGCGCTGCTGAAGGCGCCGTGCGCTGTTGGAGGTAAGTGAGGATGTCCCGCTTGGTGACGCGGCCTTCTTTGCCTGTACCAGGAATGCCATCCAATGCTTGCTGCCCAATGCCTTCCTTTTCGGCAATGCTGCGCACCAACGGGCTGTAGAAACGCCCACCGCTCATGCGAGCGGGGCGCCCTTCCAAAGATCCATTGGATCCATTGGCAGCCGAAGCGGTAAGGGGCGCTTCAAGCTCAGCCACCACACTGGGAGCCACTGGCGAAGGTGCAGGCTGCGGGGCTGTTTCAACAGGCTGAGGAACCGCTTCCGCTGCTGCAGGGGCAACTGCGGGTGCAGGGGATGCAGCAGCAGGGGGTGCTGCCCCCTCTCCTACAACTTCAAAACTGGCGATAGGCTCGCCCACTTTTACCACATCTCCCTCAGCTACAAGGTGTTTGACCACTATCCCATCTTCAGGGGCAGGCACTTCAGAGTCCACTTTGTCAGTGGCAATCTCGATGATCGGGTCGTCTGCCGATACATGCTGACCTTCTTCGACGACCCATCTGATGATGGTCGCTTCGGCCACACTCTCGCCCATTTTTGGTAGCAGGATCTCCATGGATGTATTGCCCGGAGGGGGTTTGATGTACGGCCCCAAAGGTACACACCCCTGCCTACACCGCATCACCACTGAGCATCAATCCATTCTCAAGTTCATCAACAATTCCAGATCCCGCATCCACCCGAAATCCGAAGCATACCGCAAGTCCAATCGCCGCGCATCCTGCAGAGACTCCGCGCGGGAAGCTGCACCGGTGTAAAGAACACCGGGCGGCACATCGGGCAAGCGATCCGCCCCCTCCCATCCCTGGTGGAAGCCCAACCACGTCAAGCGGCCGCGCAGCACTTGCCACGCATTCTTGCGAGAGAAAGCCGCGGCCTGACGGCCCCGGCCTGGACCCACAGTCAAAATGAACACCGACCAAAAAATATCCATCCTGCGCTTGACCCTCAAACGGCCCAATCTGCCCAATCCATCAGCCCCCCATGACAAACGCGCTGCCGCAGCACCGACGCGTCGATCGCCCCCCAGGGCCAGCAATAAATCCGCAGGCACGATGCGCACATCGAGGCCCAATTCACGGCCCTTTCGCACAGCAGACAGGCATGCCGCACCCCCGCAATCCACACCGTGCAATACCATGTCACAGTCCGCCAATTCAGTCATGGCATCTGCCCCCGTGCCCCCTCCAAAGGACAGGTTCAATGCGCTGCCATAAGAAGACCCGACCCATTCCATCAAAGCCGCTTTCCGCTCC
>DGOE01000103.1 GCA_002389295.1 Flavobacteriales bacterium UBA4474
CGGGCCACCTTGAACTGAAGACCGAGAAGTTCAGTCCAAGCGGAACAGGACCGGGAGGGTAATGGTGGTGGCAATGGCCTTGCCTTCCTTGGTGGCAGGCGCCCAAGCGGGCATCGACATGGCTGCCGCCACGGCGGCGCTATCCAAAGCGGGGTGGAGCGACTCTATGACGTGGGCATTGGCCACTTCACCGCTTTCTGAGATGGTGAATTCGACAAAGACTTTGCCTTCTATGCCATCTGCTTTGGCCGATTCGGGATACTGCACCTGTCCCGAAATGAAGTTCATGACGGCGGCAGCACCGCCTGGAAATTCTGCGGAGACCACCTCTGATGTGGTGTCCATTGAATCTTGGGCATCACCTTGTGGCGCTTCAGCTTCGCCGCTGGCACAAGCGGAAAGGAGGACGGCAATGCATGCGCAGGACAGCATGCCGGAGAAAGAACGTGTGAATCGAATCATGTGCCGAAATTAAGTGAATCCCAGCGCATTATCTACCGAATGCAGCGCGGTCAATACCATCTCGGGGTGGATGACGTGACCACCGTTGAACACAAGGCGCTGAATGCTGTCGTTTGGACCGCCCAACCGCTGCCATTCTTGCTCGGAAGTGACAAAGCCGGATTCGAGCACATCGATGTACGGATCTTCCTTTCCGGCGATGAGATACAAGGGCGGGGCGTCCGTCAGCAGGGCTCCGGCATGGGGTAAATCCGGGGGAAGCACTCCGCTGTGCGCGATGATGCCGTCCCAAGAACCCACCCCTTGCGCACCCAAGGCCAGCCAGCGCATCGCCGTGGCGACCCCTTGCGAGAAACCCAACAAGACGCGGGGGCCATCGGCTTCATTCCCTCTGGATTGGGCCGCCACATCGTCCAAGAAGGCCACATAATCAGCGATGTCCACCGTGCGGTCCTCTTTGGTCATCCAACTGGCGCCCACCCTGCCGGCGGTACCGCTGAGGTAAAAGCGGTGGCCGCCCTCAGGAGCAATGACGCGCCAACCGGCATCTGCAGCTGATTGGAATTTCCGGATGAAGTACCCGGCCAATTGTCCATATCCATGCAGGACATACAGCGTACCCCGGGGTGCTTCCGTCGGCTCCAACGTCCAAAAACGGGCCGTGCGCCGCACCGAAATGCGGTGTTGCTGGGGCGCTTTTGGCATCACCAGTTCAAGTTCAACATGGCCGATCCGAAAGCCGGACAAAACACCGAGTCCACAAACAGCCCCTCCGGCTGTCCAATCAGGGCGACTTCGAGGTCAGCACCCCATGTCATCCAATGATCGCCATACATCAGGCAGGACCAAGCGGAGTCGGCCCCGATGCCCTCCAGCAAAAGCTGATCGGTCGGGCAGCAGTCACAAGGGAAGTCCTCGCCGAGGTTAAACAAGAGACGGTCGGTGGAGTCCTCCGGGGCAGCGCTCGCAAGTTGGACGTGGAGCGTGCACAGGGGGTACAATCCCAATTCAAGGCTGTAGGCCGTATTGGGATACAAGTCCTCAGGGTCCAAGGTGCCCGCTGCGGGGAAATGGTCTGGCGCATCTGCCGTCCACCTGAGGCTGTAGCTGCTCTTCCGCGGAAAGGTCAACGAGAATTGACCGGCTTCATTGGAAGTGGCCTCTGCGACCAGGGCCTCCGCTTGAAGGGCGCCGTCTTCTACGGCCCGCTCGAACAGCGAGAAGTCAGCTTCTGCCAAGGCATCCCTGGCGGGAATGGTCAATGCCTGTCCTTCGATTTGAAGTTCCATGCCTTGGCTGTTGCGTTGGCAACTGCCCAGCAAAAGCGGCGCGATCAGCCAAAGCGTCCAGGGTCTCATCAGAGGATTTCCAATTTGGCGAACTTCAGCAACAATTGCTTCTGGCCCGCGGAAGGGAAAAATACGGTGGCCTTGACGTTGGGTGGATCGCCTTCCAGCTTGAGCACCT
This sequence comes from Flavobacteriales bacterium UBA4474, assembly GCA_002389295.1. Lineage (GTDB taxonomy): Bacteria > Bacteroidota > Bacteroidia > Flavobacteriales_D > Sanyastnellaceae > UBA8752. Next base: position 1,930 of record DGOE01000103.1, read on the forward strand.
TGCCCTTGCCAAACCGGGCGTGCTTGACTTCCACCCCCGCCTCAATCTGACCGGCGCGGTCCCCTGTGCCTTGGGTCTCCACCTGAGCAGCCGAGGACGCCCCTGCATCCGACACCTTGCGCATGCCCGGCCGGGGCGGGGTTCCTGATTTTTTGGCCGAAGGCATGGGCTTGTAGAAGGAACTGCGGGCCGAATTGAAATCAAAAGGCTCCGACCTGCGGGCATCCACCACAGGCAGGTTCAGGTATTGTTCGTCCACTTCCTCAATGAAGCGGGAGGGCTCATTCTGCATCAATTGGCCCCAGCGGTAGCGGGTCAGGGCATAACTGAGTGTGGCCTTGCGCTCTGCCCGCGTGAGGGCGACGTAGAACAGGCGGCGTTCCTCTTCGAGCTCTTCCCTTGTGTTCAGCGCCATTTGGCTGGGGAAGAGGTTTTCTTCCAGCCCTACGATATAAACGTATGGGAATTCGAGGCCTTTGGCCGCGTGGATGGTCATCAGGGAGACCTTGTTGTCATCGCCATCATCCTGATCGGCGTCGGTCAGCAGGGCTACGTCAATCAGAAAGTCGGCGAGGGTGCGCACGGCATCTGGATTGGCCGGATCCTCCTGTTCCGAGAATTCCTTCATGCCGGCGAGCAGCTCCTCTACGTTTTCGTAGCGCGCGACGCCCTCCGGCGTTTTGTCCTTGTGGAGCTCCCTCAGCAATCCCGTGTGCTGCGCAATGTGGTGCCCGATGTCGAAGGCCGAGGCGGTGTTCAACTGGGTGGCAAACCCCTCGATCATGGTGCCGAAGTCCTGCAGCTTCCCCCAAGCCGCGCCTTTGAGGTCGTTGGGCTTGCGCATCGGATCGCGCAAGACATCCCACAGCGCGCATTCGTGCTGGGCGGCGGCGACCGTCATCCTGTCCATGGTGGTTTTCCCGATGCCCCGTGCCGGGTAATTCACCACGCGCTTGAACCCCTCGTCGTCGGTGGGGTTGGCCACCAGTCGGAAGTAGGCGATGAGGTCCTTGATCTCCTTGCGTTGGTAAAAACTCAGTCCCCCGTAGATCCGGTAGGGCACATTCCGCTTGCGCAATTGCTCCTCAAAGGCACGGCTTTGCGCATTGGTTCGGTAGAGGATGGCGAATTCTTTGCTCTCGGCCTGAGCGCGCGAGCGGGTGGTCAAAATCGCATCGGCAACGAAGCTGCCCTCGTCATTGTCGCTCAATGCGCGGTGGACGTCGATTTTTTCGCCGTCGTCGTTTCCTGTCCAGACGTCTTTTTGGATCTGGTCCTGGTTTTTGGCAATGACCGTATTGGCGGCTTCGACGATGTTCTTCGTGCTCCGGTAATTCTGCTCCAACTTGTAGACCACGCAATCGGGGTAGTCGCGTTGGAAGTTGAGGATGTTTTGGATGTTGGCCCCGCGGAAGCTGTAGATGCTTTGGGCATCATCCCCCACCACACAGACATTTTCTCGAGCGGCGCCGAGCTGCCGGATGATCATGTATTGGGCGAAGTTGGTGTCCTGATACTCGTCAACCAGGATGAAGGCAAACTTCTGCTGGTACTTGTGGAGGAGGTCCGGGAAGTCGCGGAGCAGGACATTCGTCTTGAACAACAAATCGTCGAAGTCCATGGCGCCCGAGCGCTGCAGCCGGGCATCGTAACCCGCATAAATCTCAGCGATCCGCGGGCGCCCTGCTTGTTGGTCCTCGCCGATGATGTCCGGATTACGGGCGTAGTCAGCCGCACCGATCAGGTTGTTCTTGGCACCGGAGATGCGCCCGTGTATGGAGTTGGGCTTGTAAAGCTTGTCGTCCAGCCCCAGCCCTTTGATCACATCCTTGATCACGCTGCGGCTGTCCTGCGTGTCATATATGGTGAAGTTGGAAGGGTAGTTGATGCGTTCGCTCTCTATGCGGAGGATGCGGGCAAAGACACTGTGGAAGGTGCCCATCCAAATGTTGCGGGCTTCGGCACCACCGACGATCCGGCCGATGCGGTCCTTCATTTCGCGGGCCGCCTTGTTGGTGAAGGTCAGGGAGAGAATGGAAAAGGGGTCCACCCCCTGGTCGATGAGGTGTGCGATGCGGTGCGTCAGCACGCGCGTCTTGCCAGAACCCGCTCCTGCCACCACCATCATGGGACCCTCCAGGTGCCCAGCTGCCGCTTTTTGCGCCCCATTCAATCCATCCAACATCTGCATTTTCCAAATGTAGCGGGATTGGCTTCCAACACATTGCCCTTCATGCACCCAGATAAGTGAAATGAACTGCACATTTCAATGTTGGAATTCCCGGCATTTCACGTAGTTTTGCACCCCCGTTGAAAAATGGGGCAGTGGGCGCTTTGTCCCTGAATGATTGAAAACGACGCCATTAACAAGCAATGCCGACGATCCAACAGTTGATCCGCAAGGGCCGCACAGACAAGGTGTATACATCTAAGTCTGCGGCACTCGACTCATGCCCCCAGCGTAGGGGTGTGTGTGTCCGGGTCTACACCACCACGCCAAAGAAGCCGAACTCCGCCATGAGAAAGGTCGCACGTGTGCGCCTGACCAACGGAAATGAGGTCAACGCCTACATTGGCGGAGAGGGACACAACCTCCAAGAGCACAGCATTGTGCTCGTTCGCGGAGGACGTGTTAAGGATCTCCCGGGTGTCCGTTACCACATTGTCCGTGGTGCTCTGGACACCGCTGGTGTGGAAGGCCGCAACCAGCGCCGTTCGAAGTATGGAACCAAGCGCCCCAAGAAGTAACCTGCCATGCGCCGTAGACAAGCCAAAAAGCATCCGTTGATTCCGGACCCGCGGTTCAACGACACCGACGTCACGTATTTCGTGAACAACCTCATGCTCCAGGGTAAGAAGAGCACAGCATTCGACATTTTCTACACGGCCATCGACAAAGTGTCGGAGCGCACTGGAGAAGATGGTTTGGAGCAGTGGAAGCAAGCCGTCGTGGCCGTGACCCCCAATGTTGAGGTCCGCAGCCGTCGGGTTGGTGGAGCCACTTTCCAGATTCCACAGCCGATCCGCGACAGCCGCAAGCACAGCATGGCGGTGAAATGGATCATCAGCTACGCCCGACTCCGGAACGAAAAGACCATGGCCGACCGCCTCGCCGCAGAGATCATCGCTGCAAACAAGGGGGAAGGAGCCACCTTCAAGAAGAAGGAAGACACCCACCGGATGGCTGAAGCCAACAAGGCTTTCTCCCATTTCCGATTCTGACCAAGACACACACCACACCACCTCCGAAATCATGTCCAAAAGGGACCTCAATTTCACGCGCAACATTGGTATCATGGCCCACGTCGACGCGGGCAAGACCACCACGACAGAGCGCATTCTGTATTACACGGGCATTTCCCACAAGATTGGTGAGGTGCACGACGGTGCAGCCACGATGGACTGGATGGAGCAGGAGCAAGAGCGTGGAATCACCATCACGTCTGCTGCGACCACTTGCTTTTGGGAGTTTGAAGACAAGGAATACCGCATCAACATCATCGACACACCAGGACACGTGGACTTCACCGTGGAGGTGGAGCGTTCACTGCGCGTTTTGGATGGTGCTGTTGGCTTGTTCTGTGCCGTTTCCGGTGTAGAGCCACAGTCCGAAACCAATTGGGGCCTGGCTGACAAGTACAAGGTGCCGCGCATTGGGTTCGTCAACAAGATGGACCGCTCAGGCGCAGACTTTTTCAATGTCCTCGAGCAAATTCGGGAGATGTTGGGTGCCAATCCGGTGCCGCTGCAGGTGCCCATCGGCGCTGAGGATGACTTCACCGGAGTGGTGGACTTGCTGACCGGCAAGGCCATGGTCTGGAATGAAGAGGACAAGGGCATGACGTTCACGGAAGTTCCCGTGCCGGCTGACCTCGTCGGTGTCGTAGAAGAGTACCGCGGCAAGCTTGTCGAAGCCGTGGCCGAGCAGGATGACACCTTGATGGAGAAGTACTTCGAGGATCCTGACAGCATCACGGAAGCGGAGATGGTGTCGGCCATTCGCAAAGCGACCATCGCCATGGACATCACGCCCATGCTGTGTGGTTCGGCCTTTAAGAACAAGGGTGTGCAGACCATGCTCGACGCTGTGATGCGTTACCTCCCCTCGCCCTACGACATCGGAGAAATTGTCGGAATGAACCCCGACGACGAGGAGAAGCAGGAAATCCGCAACAGCGATCCCGACGATCCTTTTGCCGGGCTTGCGTTCAAGATTGCCACCGACCCCTTCGTTGGCCGCTTGTGTTTCGTACGCGCCTACTCCGGGATTCTTCCTGCGGGCTCTTACGTCAAGAACACGAGGTCTGACAAGAAGGAGCGGATCAGCCGCATCTTCCAGATGCACTCCAACAAGCAGAACCCCATCGACCAGCTGGAGGCTGGCGATATCGGCGCTGTGGTGGGCTTTAAGGACATCCGCACGGGCGACACGCTCTGCTCGGAGGGTCACCCCATCACCTTGGAGAGCATGACCTTCCCCGATCCCGTGATCGGTGTGGCCATCGAGCCAAAGTCCCAAGCGGACATAGACAAGCTCGGCAATGGCCTGTCCAAGCTTTCCGAAGAGGATCCCACATTCCGTGTGCACACCGATGAGGACAGCGGCCAAACCGTGATTTCCGGAATGGGCGAGCTGCACTTGGACGTCCTCGTGGACCGCTTGAAGCGCGAGTTCAAGGTGGAATGCAACCAGGGTCAGCCTCAGGTGGCTTACAAAGAGGCCATCTTCGGAGAAGTTCAGCACCGCGAAGTCTACAAGAAGCAGTCGGGTGGCCGCGGTAAGTTCGCTGACATCATCGTCAAGATTGGGCCATCACCTACCCCTGAGGCGGAAGGGCTTGTCTTCAAGAATTCCGTGAAGGGAGGAAATGTCCCGAAGGAATTTGTGCCTTCAGTAGAAAAGGGCTTCAGGGATGCCATGGTGACCGGCGTGCTCGCTGGCTACCCGATGGACAGCATGTCCCTCGAGCTCCTGGACGGTTCGTTCCACGCGGTCGACTCCGACCAGCTCTCCTTTGAGCTCGCGGCCAAGATGGCCTACAGGAACGCCGTGAAGAACTGCGACCCCAAAATCCTCGAGCCCATCATGTCCTTGGAGGTCCGTACCCCCGAGGCCAACATGGGTGATGTCATCGGTGACTTGAACAAGCGCCGTGGTATGGTCGAAGGCACCGACGAGCGCGGTGGCAAGACTGTCATCAAGGCGAAAGTGCCCCTGAGCGAAATGTTCGGTTATGTGACCGACTTGCGGACGTTGACCTCTGGTCGCGCCGACAGCAGCATGACGTTCAGTCACTATTCCCAGGCCCCGACGAACGTCGCCGAGGCTGTCATCGCTGAGGCTCAAGGCAAGTAATAGATCAACAGATGGCCCAAAAAATTCGCATCAAGTTGAAGAGCTACGACCACAATCTGGTCGACAAGTCCGCTGAGAAGATCGTCAAGACGGTCAAGTCTACAGGGGCTGTCGTGAGTGGTCCGATCCCATTGCCCACCCAGCAGCGGATCTACACGGTATTGCGCTCGCCGCACGTGAACAAGAAGTCGCGTGAGCAATTTGAGCTCAGTGCATACAAGCGGTTGTTGGATATCTACAGCAATTCTTCCGCTACGGTAGACGCGCTCATGCGCCTCGAGTTGCCGAGCGGTGTTGAAGTTGAAATCAAAGTCTGAGGGACATGCCTGGATTGATTGGAAAGAAAATCGGAATGACCAGCATGTACAGCGAGGAAGGCAAGAACTTCCCCTGTACTGTGCTCGAAGTGGGCCCCTGCGTGGTGACCCAGGTCAAGACCGCAGAGAAGGACGGCTATGACGCTGTCCAAGTGGGATTCGGTGACCGCAAGGACAACCGTACGACCAAGGCCATGGGTGGGCACTTCAAGAAAGCTGGAGTGAACGCCAAGCAGCACCTTGCAGAATTTGCCGGATTCGGTCAGGACTATGGCCTGGGCGATGAAGTCAAGCTCGGTGACGTTTTTGCCGAAGGAGAGTTTGTCTCCGTTGTGGGCACGAGCAAGGGCCGCGGATTCCAAGGTGTGGTGCGCCGCCACGGTTTCGCCGGTGTGGGTCAAGCCACGCACGGTCAGCACAACCGCATGCGCGCTCCGGGTTCCATTGGAGCGGCTTCCACGCCAGCCCGTGTATACAAGGGTATGCGCATGGCGGGTCAGATGGGCAATGGTCAAGTGACCATTGAGAACCTGCAAGTACTCAAGGTCATGGCGGAGGAAGGGCTCCTCGTCGTGAAAGGTGCCGTCCCCGGACACAAAGGCGCCACCGTTGTTGTCCGAAAGCCTCAAGCCTAAGCCATGAAAGTCGACGTCTACAACATCGAAGGCAAGAAGACCTCCAGCGCGGAGTTGAGCAAGGACGTATTCGGCATTGAGCCGAACGACCATGCCATCTACCTGGATGTCAAGCGGTACCTCGCGGCACAGCGCCAGGGTACGCACAAAGCCAAGGAGCGTGCGGAAATCACGGGCTCCACGCGGAAGATCAAGAAGCAGAAGGGTACGGGCGGTGCGCGTGCCGGTTCGATCAAGAACCCACTCTTCGTGGGAGGTGGTACCATTTTCGGTCCCCGTCCCCGGAAGTATGACATCAAGCTCAACAAGAAAGTCCGCCAGTTGGCGCGCAAGAGCGCCCTCGCATACAAGGCCCAGGAAAAGGGCGGTATCCGTGTGGTCAAGGGGTTGGCCATGGAGGCACCCAAGACCAAAGAGTTGCTGGGAACCTTTGGGAAGTTGGGACTCGCTGACCAGAAGACCCTGGTCGTGGTGCCCGAGCAAAGCAAAGGTCTGCACCTCAGCAGCCGGAACTTGCCCAAGCACCGTGTGATGACGGCGAGCGACCTCAGCACCTACGACATCATGAATTGCCAGAACATCGTCTTCGTGGACAACGCACACGAAGTAGTGACCGGTATTCTCACAGCCTGAGCCATGAAGAACATCCTCATCAAGCCGTTGATCACCGAGAAGATGACCGCCGAGAGCGAGCGCATCAATGCCTACGGGTTCGTGGTGAACGACGGTGCCAACAAGTCCGAGATCAAGGACGCGGTCGAGAAGACCTACGGCGTTACTGTCTCCGGCGTCCGCACCATGCGGGTCGACGGAAAAGTGCGCAGCCGTTTCACCCGCACGGGTGTGTTGCGCGGCCGCTCAGAGTGCTACAAGAAAGCCATCGTTCGACTCGTGGACGGTGACACCATTGACTTCTACGAGAACATCTAAGGAATCATGGCAGTACGTAAGTTCAATCCCATCACGCCAGGCATGCGGCACAAGGTGTTGTCGAAGTTCGACAGCATCACGACCGACAAGCCCCATAAGCCGTTGCTCGAGCCGCTCAAAAAGCGCGGTGGTCGTAACAACGACGGAAAGATGACCATGCGCTATCGCGGTGGCGGTCACAAGCGGATGTACCGCTTGGTCGACTTCAAGCGCGAAAAGCACGGTGTGGCAGCAGAAGTGTTGACCGTTGAGTACGATCCGAACCGCAGTGCGCGCATTGCTTTGGTCCAGTACGCCGATGGTGAAAAGCGTTACATCATTGCACCCGAAGGGTTGCAGGTGGGCCAAAAAATCATGAGTGGTGAAAAGGCGGAGCCTGAAGTGGGCAACGCTTTGTTCTTGGCGAACATTCCGCTGGGAACCATGATCCACAACATCGAATTGCATCCTGGTCGCGGTGCCAACATCGCGCGTTCGGCAGGGGCTTCGGCCCAGCTCAAGGCGCGGGATGGCAAATACGCGATCATCTCCTTGCCCAGCGGTGAGGTGCGGATGATCCTTATCACATGTCTCGCTACCATTGGAAGCGTGGGCAACAGTGAGCACAACCAACAGGTGTCCGGTAAAGCCGGTCGCAGCCGCTGGTTGGGTCGCCGTCCCCGTGTCCGTGGTGTGGTCATGAACCCCGTCGATCACCCGATGGGTGGTGGTGAAGGCCGGAATGCCGGTGGTCACCCACGCAGCCGCAACGGTATCCCTGCCAAGGGCTACAAAACGCGCAGCAAGCAGAAGCAGTCGTCTCAGTACATCATCGAACGCCGTAAGAAGTAAGCCATGGCACGTTCGCTCAAGAAACCCCCATTCGTCCACTACAAGCTCGTGCAGCGTGTAGAGGCCATGCAGGAAAGTGGTAAGAAGTCTGTCATCAAGACTTGGAGCCGTTCCAGCATGATCACGCCGGATTTCGTCGGCTTGACCATCGCCGTTCACAACGGCCGCCAGTTCATCCCGGTGTTTGTCACCGAGAACATGGTGGGACACAAGCTCGGTGAGTTCTCGCCGACCCGGACCTTCCGCGGTCACGCTGACAACAAAAAAGACAAGGGACGTCGTTGACGGCCGCCAATCATCGAAACCATGGGAGCACGTAAGAGAAACGCAGCCGCAGCCCGAAAGGAGGTGATGGATAAAACCGCCATCGCCAAGCTGAACGATTGCCCAACTTCCCCTCGGAAGATGCGTCTCGTCGCGGACATCATCCGCGGCAAGGACGTTGTGAGTGCGCTGAACATTCTGAAGTTCAGTTCGAAGGAGGCCTCAGGGCGTCTGGAGAAGTTGTTGCGCTCAGCCATCGCCAACTGGGAAGCCAAGAACGAAGGTGCGCGTCCTGAAGAGGCCGGCCTGTATGTGAGTGAAATCCGCGTGGATGGTGGCCGCATGCTCAAGCGCATCCAACCCGCCCCCCAAGGTCGTGCGCACCGCATCCGCAAGCGCTCCAACCATGTGACGTTGATCGTCGATAGCCTGAAGAAGTAATGGGACAGAAGACACACCCCACCGGCAACCGCCTGGGTTTCATCAAAGGATGGGATTCGAACTGGTATGGAGGCAAGAGTTACGTCGACAAGATTGTCGAGGATGACAAAATCCGGAAGTACCTCCGCGCACGTTTGGTCAAGGCCAGCGTATCCCGCGTGGTGATTGAGCGCACCATGAAGCTGGTGACCGTGACCATCCATACGGCGCGTCCCGGCGTCATCATTGGAAAGGGCGGCCAAGAAGTGGACAAGCTCCGCGAAGAGCTCAAGAAGCTCACCAAGAAGGAAATTCAAATCAACATCTTCGAGATCAAGCGCCCTGAATTGGACGCGCGCCTCGTTGCGGAAAGTGTGGCGCGCCAGTTGGAGGCCCGCATCAGCTACCGCCGGGCCATCAAGATGTCGATTGCCAGCTCCATGCGCATGGGCGCAGAGGGCATCAAAATTGGCATTGCGGGTCGTTTGAACGGTGCAGAGATTGCGCGTTCGGAGACCTTTATGGAAGGCCGCGTGCCACTGCACACCTTCCGTGCGGACATCGATTACGCTTTGGTAGAAGCCCACACAACCTATGGCCGCATTGGCGTCAAGGTGTGGGTGTTCCGTGGCGAAGTCTATGGAAAGCAGGACCTGAGTCCGGCTGATCCGACCAAGGAAGAAAAGCGCGGAGGACGTGGAGCTGCTCGTGGTGGAGACCGCCCAGAGCGCCGCCGCCGCCGTCAACCACGCAGCTAAAGCCCAGAATCATGCTTCAGCCGAAAAGAACGAAATTCAGAAAGATGCAGAAGGGCCGCGTGCGCGGCCTTGCTCAGCGTGGCAGCACCATCGCTTATGGCACTTTTGCCATCAAGACGACGGACATGGGATTCATTTCCTCCCGCCAAATTGAGTCTGCACGTATTGCCATCAACCGCTTCATGAAGCGTGAGGGCCAGGTGTGGATCCGGATTTTCCCAGACAAGCCCATCACATCCAAGCCTCTCGAGGTACGTATGGGTAAGGGTAAGGGTGCGGTGAGTCACTGGGTTGCTCCTGTGAAGCCCGGCCGCGTGCTCTTTGAGGTGGACGGTGTCCCTGCTGCAGTGGCCGAGGAGGCGCTGCGCCTCGGAGCCCAAAAGCTTTCCGTGCGCTGCCGTTTCGTAGCCCGCCACGATAATTGATCATTGAGGGAATCATGAAAATGAACGAAATCACCGGTCTGAGTGACCTCGACCTCAAGGAGCGCATCGCTGCAGATCGCGAAGCGCTGCAGAAGTTGCGGTTCAACCACACCATTGCGGGCCTTGAAAGCCCTTTCCTGTTGCGCCAAAAGCGCCGTGACATTGCACGGATGCTGACGGAATTGAACGCCAGGAAGAACGCCAAAGCTGAAGAACAGAAGTCATGACCGCCGAGCCAACAGCCACCGAGCAGTCCACGGACAAGCGCAACCTCCGGAAGGTGCGCCAGGGCATTGTTACCTCCAACAAGATGCAGAAGACCATCACTGTGACGGTCGAGTACAAGGAGAAGCACGCCAAGTATTCCAAGTTCGTGAAGCGCACCCGGAAGTTCACCGCACACGATGAGCAGGACACCTGCGGCATCGGTGATACGGTGCGCATCATGGAGACGCGCCCATTGAGCAAGAACAAGTGTTGGCGCCTCGTTGAGGTCGTCGAAAGGGCCAAATAACTCTGGGCCTGTAACTAGAAAACTGAAGAGCCATGATCCAGCAAGAATCCCGGATGGGTGTCGCCGACAACAGTGGAGCACGCGAAGTGTTGTGCATCCGCGTGCTCGGTGGTACGCGTCGGAGATACGCCAGCATTGGTGACAAGGTGGTCGTCACCGTCAAGGACGCGGCCCCCAATGGAGGCGTGAAGAAGGGAACCGTCAGCAAGGCGGTGATTGTACGGACCAAGAAGGCGGTGCGCCGCCCAGATGGGTCTTACATCCGTTTCGACGATAATGCCTGCGTCCTTCTCAATGAAGGCGGCGAGATCCGAGGTACTCGGATTTTTGGCCCAGTGGCCAGAGAGCTGCGCGAGAAGGATTTCATGAAAATTGTTTCGCTCGCACCTGAGGTGCTCTAACCCCTACGATGATGTACAAGCGAGTCAAAATCAAAAAGGGCGATACCGTGAAGGTGATCGCGGGCGGCAACAAGGGCAAGTCCGGAACCGTCATGCAGGTGCTTCGCAAAGAGGACCGCGTGTTGGTGGAGAGTGTCAATGTTGTGACCAAGCACGTCAAGCCCAGCCCAGCGAATCCCCAGGGTGGCATCGAAAAAAAGGAAGCCCCCATTCACATTTCCAATGTGATGGTGGTGGACAGCAACGGCAACACCACGCGCGTCGGACGCCGACGCGGCGACGATGGCAAGCTGGTGCGCTACAGTAAGAAATCTGATCAAACGCTGAACTGATGAGCTACGTACCACGACTCAAGCAGCAATACGACAGTGATGTCGTTCCGAAGCTCCAAGAGCGCTTCGAATACAAGAGCGCCATGCAGGTGCCGAAGATTGAGAAGATCTGTCTCAATCAGGGCCTCGGAAAGGCCATCGCCGATCGGAAGATTGTGGATGGTGCGTTGGAGGAGCTCGGCCAAATCTGCGGTCAGAAAGCAGTGGCGACCATTTCTACCAAGGACGTCTCGAACTTCAAGCTCCGTAAGGGCATGCCCGTGGGAGCACGCATCACGCTCCGCCGCGAGAGGATGTATGAGTTTCTCGATCGTTTGATCAACGTGGCGCTCCCACGTACCCGTGACTTCCAAGGCGTGAAGGCTACCGGCTTTGATGGCCGCGGCAACTTTAGCTTTGGTGTCACAGAGCAGATTATTTTCCCGGAAATCGACCTCGATAAGGTGAAGCACCTCAATGGTATGCACATCACCATCGTAACGAACGCCAAGACCAACGAGGAGGCCAAAGAGCTCCTCGCCGCGTTTGGTTTCCCATTCAAGAAGAACTGAATCCCCGATAACGACCAGATATGGCCAAGGAATCGATGAAAGCGCGTGAGCGCAAGCGTGAGCGACTCGTCGCCCGATACGCCGCCAAGCGGAAGGCGTTGAAGGATGCGGGTGACTGGGATGGATTGCAGAAGCTGCCGAAGAACTCTTCTCCGGTGCGCCTGCACAACCGTTGCCAGCTCACAGGACGCCCACGTGGGTATATGCGTCAGTTCGGCATCAGCCGTGTGACCTTCCGTGAAATGGCACTCGAGGGGAAGATCCCGGGAGTGAAAAAAGCAAGCTGGTAAGCCATGCATTCAGATCCTATCGCCGATTTCTTGACGCGCATCCGCAACGGCCAGATGGCTGGCCACAAAGTGGTGGAGATTCCCGCGTCCAACATGAAGAAGGAAATCACCAAAATCCTCTTCGATAAGGGCTACATCCTCAGCTACAAGTTTGTCGAGGACGGTCCCCAGGGTACCATCAAGGTCGCCTTGAAGTACCACCCGAAGACCCGCCGTCCCGCCATCACCGAGATGCAGCGCATGAGCAAGCCCGGCTTGCGGACTTACCGCGGTGCCAACGACCTGCCCCGCATTCTCAATGGCTTGGGTATCTCCATCCTCAGCACGTCCAAAGGCGTGATGACGGACAAGGAAGCCAAGCACATGAACTTGGGTGGTGAGGTCCTCTGTTACGTGTTTTAATCAGAGAAAGAGAAAAGACCATGTCCAGAATTGGTAAAGCCCCCGTAGCGATCCCGTCCGGTGTCACCGTGACAGTAGATGGTGCATCCTTTAAGGTGCAGGGCCCCAAGGGTGAACTCCACCAGGAATACGACCCCATCATCGGCGTCGAGGTGAAAGATGCCGAGGTGCTCTTCAGCCGCAGTTCCGATTTGCCTGACCACAGAGCCAAGCACGGTCTGTACCGCTCGCTGTGTGCGGGCATGGTCGAGGGTGTCACAAACGGTTTCAAGAAGGAGTTGGAGTTGGTGGGTGTCGGATTCCGTGCCCAGGCTTCAGGTCAGCAATTGACCCTTTCTCTTGGATACAGCCACCCCATCATCATTGAGGTGCCCAAAGAAATCAAGCTCGCCGCAGAAAGCAAGAAGGGTTCCAACCCTATGGTGACGCTCGAATCCCACGACAAGCAGCTGCTGGGAACGGTAGCCGCCAAAATCCGTTCATTGCGCAAGCCTGAGCCCTACAAAGGCAAAGGTGTCCGCTTCACCGACGAGTTCATCCGCCGCAAGGCAGGTAAGTCCGCGGCCAAGTAATCTCATTCGCCATGTCCGTAGCAAGCAAGAAACTCAAGACCCGTGCGCGCATCAAGGCGCGTATCCGTGGCAAAATCAGTGGTACCGCCGAGCGTCCGCGCCTGTCGGTATTCCGCTCGAACAAGCAGATCTACGCCCAAATCGTGGACGACCTCTCCGGCAAGACCATCGCGAGCGCAAGCTCCAGGGCCATCGCCGAAGCGCAGGGAATCGCCAAGGTGGACCAGGCCAAGTTGGTCGGCACCAAGATTGCAGAGGCGGCCAAAGCCGCAGGCGTCGAAACAGTGGTGTTTGACCGCAATGGTTACCTCTATCACGGTCGGGTGAAGAACCTCGCCGATGCCGCTCGAGAAGGCGGTCTCCAATTCTGAAGCCATCATGAGAGACAACAACAACCGTCGGCGCAACGACCGGGACAACAACCAGCCCGAAAGCGACATCAAAGACCGCTTGGTCACGATCAACCGTTCGACGAAGACAACCAAGGGTGGCCGCACCTTCACCTTCACCGGCATCGTCGTTGTGGGTGATGAGAAAGGCAAGGTCGGACACGGTTCAGGCCGCAGCCGCGAGGTGGTGACCGCCATTCAGAAAGGCATCGAAGACGCCAAGAAGAACATGGTGGAAGTGCCCGTGATCAACGGAACGGTCCCCCACGCTCAAGAAGCCGTCTTTGCCGGCGCACGTGTGTTGGTGAAGCCAGCCACGCCCGGTACGGGTGTGATCGCGGGAGGCGCCATGCGCGCTGTGCTCGAGAGTGCAGGCATCAAGGACGTCCTCGCGAAGTCGCTGGGCTCGTCCAACACCCAAAACGTCGTGAAGGCCACGTTCAAGGCCCTCACCATGATGCGCAGTGCATCGGATGTGGCCGACTTGCGGGGCATCTCAGTGGACCGCGTTTTCAACGGATAAGTACGATGGCCAAGATCAAGATTACCCAGGTACGCAGTGCCATCAACCGCCCCAAGCGTCAGAAACTGACGCTGCAGGCCCTTGGCATCAAGAAATTGCACAACCCTGTGGAGCACGAAGCCACCCCCCAGATTTTGGGCATGGTGCGCAAGGTGAGCCACCTCGTCAAGGTTGAAGAATAATCACATCAAACCAGCAAAACATGAATCTCAACAGCCTCAAGCCGGCAAAGGGTTCCATCAAGCAGCGCAAGCGAGTTGGTCGTGGTGAGGGCTCCGGACACGGAGGAACCTCTACCCGCGGTCACAAGGGTGCGAAGTCCCGCTCAGGATACAAGTCCAAGATTGGATTTGAGGGCGGACAGATGCCCCTCCAGCGCCGTGTTCCCAAGTTTGGTTTTACGAATCCAAACCGGGTCGAATACAAGGGAATCAACTTGGACACACTCCAAGAGCTCATCGATCGCAAGTCCTTGAAGGAAATCACACCCGCCCTCTTGGAGGAGAACGGACTCGTCCAAAAGAAAGATCTGGTGAAGATCTTGGGACGTGGTGAACTGAAGACAGGGGTCAAAGTGACCGCACATAAATTTTCCGCATCCGCCCAAGCAGCCATTGACGCCGCTGGAGGAAGCACAGAAGCAATCAGCTAAAGCATGGGTCGATTCTTCAAAAAACTCCGGGACATTTGGGCCCACGAGGAGTTGCGCAAGCGCCTTGGCATCACATTGGGATTCATCCTGGTGTACCGCGTCGGCAGCTTTATTGTCATTCCTGGTGTCGACAGTGACGCCCTTCAGGAGCAGATGAGTGCCCTCGGTGGAGGCGGACTCGGTAGCATCCTGTCGCTTTTCACCGGTGGCGCGTTCTCGCGCGCTTCGATTTTCGCGTTGGGCATCATGCCTTACATCTCCGCGAGCATCATCATGCAATTGATGGGACTTGCCGTGCCGACCATCCAGAAGATGCAGGCTGAAGGCGAGAGCGGACGAAAGAAGATCAACCAATGGACCCGTTTCTTGACCATCGCCATCACCTTGGTTCAAGCACCTGGATACCTGGCGTCTACTGTGGTCTCCGTGCCGGGTGCCGTAGCTGACCCTTCCAGCTTCTGGTGGTTCTGTGCGGTACTGATCCTGACTTCTTCCACGCTGCTCATCATGTATCTCGGTGAGCGCATTACGGAAAGGGGTGTCGGCAATGGCATCAGCTTGCTGATCATGATCGGCATCATCGCCACATTCCCGCAGGCGATCATTCAGGAGTTCAATCACCCAGCGACCAACTTCTACTTCTTCCTCGTGGAGATTGCAGCGTTGTTGGTGGTCATCGGACTGTCCGTGGCCCTCGTGCAGGCGGTACGCCGCGTGCCGGTGGAAATGACCCGTCTCCAGCAGAACGCCGGATCGACATTTATGCCCCAAGGCGCCGCAGCACGGAGTTACATCCCGCTCAAGGTGAACTCGAGTGGTGTCATGCCGATCATCTTCGCTCAAGCCATCATGTTCGTCCCGCTCTACCTGACGCAGAACGAAAGCCTGGCAGACAACGAGGTGCTCATCGCGTTGGGAGACTTCAACGGGTTTTGGTACAACCTCTTGTTCTTCCTGATGATTGTGGCCTTCACGTATTTCTACACGGCCATCACAGTGAATCCCCAGCAAATGGCGGATGACCTCAAGCGTCAGAACAATTTCATTCCGGGAGTGAAGCCCGGCCGTCCGACGATGGAGTTCCTCGACAATGTGATCTCCAAGATCACCTTGCCCGGTGCCATCTTCCTCGGCCTGATCGCCATTCTCCCGGCCATCGTCTTCACGTTGAGCTTGACCCACGCGCAAGCCTTCAGCATTTTCTTCGGCGGCACTTCGCTGCTGATCATGGTGGGTGTCATTCTCGACACGCTCCAGCAAATTGAAAGTTACCTGTTGTCCCGTCAATACGACTCCCTGATGGAATCCGGAAAACTCCGGGGCCGCCAAGGGACGAGTGTGAGCGGAATGGCAGGCTGATCAGGAATGGCGAGAGGACGGATACAGGTTCGAACCGAATCCGAAATCGAGTTGCTCCGCACGAGTTCTTTACTTGTCGGAAGAACCTTGGCCGAAGTGGCCAAGCTGATTCAACCCGGGGTGACCACCGCGGCGTTGGATCGGGTAGCTGAAACCTTCATCCGGGACCACGGTGCTGAACCGGGGTTCAAAGGATACAATGGTTTCCCTGCTACGCTCTGCACCTCTGTGAACCACCATGTGGTTCATGGAATCCCCAATGAGGACCCATTGCAAGAGGGGGACATCGTGTCCGTCGATTGTGGCGTGCTCAAAGAAGGGTACTACGGTGACAGCGCATACACCTTCATGGTGGGTGATGTCAAACCGGAAGTGCGCCGCCTGTTGCAGGTGACGCAGGAGTGCCTGGAGGAGGCCATCGAGGAAACCATTGCGGGCAACCGCATCGGGGACATCGGATGGGCGGTTCAGGAACACGCCGAAGCCTCAGGCTACGGAGTGGTTCGAGAACTGGTCGGCCACGGGGTGGGTTCCAGCCTGCACGAGCCGCCGGAAGTGCCCAATTACGGGCGTCCGGGCAACGGAGTCAAACTCGTTGCGGGCATGGTCTTGGCCATCGAGCCTATGATCAACCTCGGGCGCAAAGCAGTGGTGCAGGAAAGCGACGGTTGGACCATCGCTACAGCGGACGGTTTGCCCAGCGCACACTTCGAGCACGATGTGGTCGTGCGGGAAGGCAAGGCAGAAGTTCTTTCGACATTCAAATGGATTGAGGAGGCCCTTGGGGCAGTGAAGCAGGGTTGAGGAGTCACATTAAAAACGAAAAGGAAAAAACATCCATGGCCAAGCAAGCGTCGATCACGCAGGACGGTACCATCACTGAAGCACTCGGGAACGCCATGTTCCGCGTAGAGCTTGAGAATGGGCACGTCATCACGGCGCACATCTCCGGTAAGATGAGGAAGTTCTACATCAAGATTCTTCCCGGAGACAGGGTACGTGTGGACATGAGTCCATACGACCTCAGCAAGGGCCGCATTTCCTTTCGATACAAATAAGAAATCAGACCGATATGAAGACCCGTGCTTCCCTCAAGGTCCGCTCAGCGGATTGCAAGGTCGTCCGCCGCAAGGGACGACTCTTCGTCATCAACAAGAAGAACCCCAAATTCAAGCAGCGTCAGGGTTAATTCCTGGAGCTAAAACGCATTCGCTATGGCCCGTATTTCCGGTATAGATATCCCAAAGAACAAGCGTGGAGTAATTGCCTTGACCTATGTCTACGGCATTGGTCACTCTCGTTCCGCGGACATCCTCTCAAAAGCCTCGGTTTCCGAGGACAAGCGTGTCCAGGATTGGACGGACGAGGAGATCACCAAGATCCGCGAGATCATCACTGAGATCCGCGTAGAGGGTGAGCTTCGCTCTGAAGTTCAAATGAACATCAAGCGCCTGATGGACATTGGTTGCCAGCGTGGCATCCGCCACCGTCTCGGCTTGCCGCTCCGCGGGCAGCGCACCAAGAACAACTCCCGCACCCGGAAAGGAAAGCGGAAGACAGTAGCCAACAAGAAGAAGTAATTCTCAGTCCCTGACCCGGGACGCCGAATCGATCAACTCCCCTATAAGATGGCCAAGACCACCAAGAAGTCGAAGAAGAAGGTTAAAGTGGATGCCATGGGCCAAGCCCATATCCACGCCTCCTTCAACAACATCATCATTTCCCTCACCAATGCCACCGGACAGGTTATTTCCTGGTCCAGCTCCGGCAAGATGGGGTTCCGCGGTTCCAAGAAGAACACGCCTTATGCTGCGCAATGTGCCGCTGAGGATTGTGGCAAGGAGGCCATGGAGTACGGCCTGAAAAAGGTCAAGGTGTTTGTGAAAGGACCCGGAAGCGGCCGCGAGAGCGCCATCCGCACCCTGCACAACATGGGCATTGAGGTGGTGGAAATCATGGACATCACTCCGATGCCGCACAACGGTTGCCGCCCCCCGAAGCACCGCCGCGTCTGATTTAAGGGAACCGAAACAAGCAAGCAAGACAACATGGCACGTTACCGCGGACCCAAGTCCAAGATCACCCGCCGATTCAAGGAGGCCATTTTTGGCCCGGATAAGGCACTCGAACGCCGTCCTTACGGCCCAGGCCAACACGGCCCTAACCGTCGACGCAAGAAGGAGTCAGAGTACTCTGTGCAGCTGGCGGAAAAGCAGAAAGCGAAGTACACCTACGGCATCCTCGAGCGCCAATTCCGCAACATGTTCGAACGCGCTCAAGCCAAGCCCGGCATCACGGGTGAGGTCTTGCTCCAGTTCTGTGAGTTGCGCCTCGACAATGTGGTGTTCCGTCTCAACCTCAGCCCTACGCGCCGAGGTTCACGCCAGTTGGTCAGCCACCGTCACGTGACGGTGAACGGCAAAGTGGTGAACATCCCGTCCTACCGTGTGCGTCCTGGTGACGTCGTCGGTGTGCGTGAAAAGTCCAAGTCCCTCGAGGTGGTGACCGGCGCCCTGGCGTCCGGAGGCCAGCGTCACGAGTGGCTCGATTGGGATGGCAATGCCCTCGCAGGCACCGTCATCGCGGTACCCGGCCGCGACCAGATTCCTGAAAACATCAAGGAGTCACTCATCGTCGAGCTTTACAGCAAGTAATCACAACCTAGCACATCCGATAATGGCGATTCTCGATTTTCAGCAGCCAGATAAGGTCATCATGCTCGATTCCGATGACTTCAGCGGACGGTTCGAATTCCGTCCCTTGGAGCCCGGCTTCGGCGTGACCATCGGCAACGCGCTCCGGCGCATCATGCTCTCCAGCTTGGAGGGCTATGCCATCACCCAGCTTCGCGTCGAGGGCGTGGAGCACGAATTCAGCACCATCAAAGGTGTCGTGGAGGATGTCACCGAAATGGTGCTCAACCTCAAGCAAGTGCGCTTCAAGCGTCAAATTGAAGATGTGGACCACGAGGTGGTAAACATCGTCATCGGCGGTCAGGAGCAATTTGTGGCCGGCGACATCGGCAAGTTCACTTCTGCCTTCCAGGTCATGAACCCGGACCACGTGATCTGCAACCTCGACGCCAACGTTCAGTTGAGCATTGAGATGCGCATCTCCAAAGGCCGTGGCTACGTGCCCGCTGAGGAGAACAAGCACGAGGAGGCGACCATGGATACCATTTTCATCGACTCCATCTTCACCCCGATCCGGAACGTGAAGTACGAGATTGAGAACTTCCGTGTGGAGCAGAAGACCGACTACGAAAAGCTCATTCTCGAGCTGCAGTGCGACGGTTCCATTGCCCCCAAGGATGCCTTGCAAGAAGCAGCGCGTATTTTGATTGAGCACTTCATGCTCTTCAGCGAGGAGCGCATCACCCTGGACTTCGTTGAGAAGAATGAGTCCGAGGAGTTGGATGAGAGCTCATTGCACATGCGCCACCTGCTGAAGACCAAGCTTGTGGATATGGACCTGAGCGTCCGTGCCCTCAATTGCTTGAAGGCGGCCGACATCGATTCGCTCGGTGACCTTGTGGCCTACAACAAGAACGACTTGTTGAAGTTCCGCAACTTCGGTAAGAAGAGCTTGACCGAGCTCGAGGACCTCGTGGAAAGCAAGGGCCTGCAATTCGGCATGAACGTGAGCAAGTACAAGTTGGACGCGGAGTAATCCGCAGCCTTAACCGCCGTCATCATGAGACACGGAAAGAAATTCAATCACCTCGGCCGCCAAACCGCCCACAGAAAGGCGATGATGGCCAACATGGCTTGCAGCCTGATCGAGCACAAGCGCATCACCACCACCTTGGCGAAGGCCAAGGCGTTGCGGGGATTCGTGGAGCCCCTTGTCAACCGCTCAAAAGCTGACAGCACCCACAGCCGTCGTATTTGTTTCCGCTACCTGCGCGACAAGCACGCCGTGACGGAGCTGTTCAACGAAGTCGGACCAAAAGTGGCGACCCGCGAGGGCGGCTACACCCGCATCATCCGTGTGGGCAATCGTTTGGGCGACAATGCTGAGATGTGTATGATTGAGCTGGTTGACTTCAACGAGCTCTACGGAAATGAAGCCAAGTCCAAGCGCAAGCGCAGCCGCCGCTCACGCCGCGGAGGTGCTGCTGCCGCTGCCCCAGTAGCTGAGGCTGCCGTTGCAGAAGAAGTGGTAACCGAGGAGGCTCCTGCCGCCGAGGCTGCTGCTGAGGAAGCGCCTGCTGCTGA
>DGOE01000147.1 GCA_002389295.1 Flavobacteriales bacterium UBA4474
TATTCGGTATGAAAGATGTTTGGGGTTGATATTGCACAATCATTGAACCACGCGTTCGTTTCTGCCTCCATGAGCCTTCCCCTGATTCTGTTGTTGTCCCTGCCTTTGGTTCACATCATCGTTTTGCCACGGCTGTTCAGCCGCGCGGGGCTACCGGCCTGGCATGGCTATGTGCCTGGCCTCAATTACTGGACCTTGCTGGGCATGCTGAAGCGGCCCAAGCACTGGCTGATTCCGCTGCTTTTCCCCGGTCCCAATTTGTTGATGGGGGCCATCCTTCACGTGGAGATCGGCATTGTCTTTGGCAAAAGGTCCACCGCCCAGCAGTGGTTTTTTGGTGCCCTCCCTTGGGTTGCGCTGCCCATGTTGGCTTTTCAGGGCGCGGACAAATTCGAAGGGCCGCGCGATTGGACCAACGTCAAAAAGGGCTTGATGCGCGAATGGGGCGAGGCCATCCTTTGGGCCACCGTGGTGGCTTCCTTGATCCGGGGCTATGTCTTCGAGGCTTTCACGATTCCAACGGCCTCCATGGAGGACAGCATGCTCGTGGGGGATTACCTCGTGGTGAGCAAGATGAGCTACGGTCCGAAGTTGCCGGAAACCCCGTTGTCCTTGCCTTTCGTGCACAACGCCATCCCGGGAACGGCGCTGAGAAACAGCTACCTCGAATGGGTGGATTTGCCCTACAGCAGGCTGCCTGGTTTTGGCGACGTGGAGCGCTACGATGCCGTGGTGTTCAATTTCCCAAATGGCGACTCCATTGTGGTGGATGCCTATCTCGCAGGTCACGATTACCATGCGTTGGTGCGCCAGCGGGCGATTGGTTTTGCCGGTGGTGACCCTGTGGCTTACGAAGCCGACCGCGGCACGTTCAACGCCTTGGCCCGAAAGGACTGGTCGCGCACCCACGGCATCAAGGCCCGGCCAGTAGACAAGAAGGAGCACTATGTGAAGCGTTGCGTGGGCCTTCCCGGCGAGGACTTGGCCATTGTGGACCGGCAATTGGTGATCGACGGCGAGGTGGTGGAGTCGCCCCCCGGGTTGCAGTACAATTACCTGGTTCGGCTCAAGCGAGAAGCGGACATGCGCGTCATCCGTGAGCGGCTCGGTTTGACCGACATCGACATTCAGGGCAAGGGCCCCGGCGGTACTTACTTCATGGCCTTGCGCGAAGACGAGGCGGAGCTGTTGGTGGAGCGCGACATGGTTGCAGATGTTCAGCCTTTTGACGTTTCTACCCGCAGGGGGACGCTGGACATGTACCCCAACACCAACACGTTTGACTTTGCCACGTGGGAACTCGACAATTATGGCCCCATTCACTTGCCTGCAGCGGGCGAGACGGTGCCGTTGACGCCGCGCAATGTGGCGTTGTATCGCCGGGTCATCACCGCTTATGAGGGCCACACCTTGGAGGAACGCGGTGAGGAGGTCTTCATTGATGGCGCTCCTGCGACGTCTTACACGTTTGAGCAGGGCTATTACTGGTTGATGGGCGACAACCGCCACAGTTCAGCCGACAGCCGGTATTGGGGTTTTGTACCTGCTGATCACGTGGTGGGCCGGGCTTCCTTTACTTGGTTTAGCAAGATGAACACGGCGCAGCACGGCGAGTCAGGCATTCGCTGGGACCGGATGTTCAAGTCGGTGAAGTGACCGGTGAAGTAGACCTGTTGCCCCTTTGCCCCTTCCCGCCCCTGCCCTGGTGGGGCGCGATCTGCGACAAAGCCGCGCGCCTGGACGGGTTGGAACACTATCAGAAGCGCTCTTTTCGCAACCGTTATTGCGTGATGCAGTCCGATGGACTGATGCAGTTGACAGTTCCGGTTGAACGCCGCGGCGGCCGACCGAGGCCACAGGATGAAACCCGGAGGGTGATGGGCGATACGGACCGCAAGGCGTGGCAGGCGGTGAGGACGGCCTATGGCCGCGCCCCGTATTTTGAGGAAATGGCGGATGGACTGGAGGCGCTTTTTTTGCGCGGTCCAGAGACGCTGGGCGGATGGAACAGGGCCACGGTGGCTTGGGCAGCGGAGTGGATGGGCATGTCAGTGCCCGGGGATGTTCAAGCCGAAGAATACCATGTAGTCGACCACGGCGTGAGGATGTTGCAATGGCAGGATGGGGCGGCGCATGGCTTGGTGCGTTGGCCTCACGTCTGGGAGGACAGGCACAGGGCCATTCCCTTTGAGCGTCTGGGGATACTCGATGCCCTGCTTCATGTGGGGCCGGCGGCTGTGGAGCTGGTTAGCCCTGTTCCACCGAGTGGATCTCCGCATCTAAGATGACGTCGAGGACGACCACGCGCTCTTCCTCTATGAGGTAGTAGATGCGGTGGTTGTGGGCGAGCAGGCTGCGGATGTCGCCTGGAATGGCGTCGAATCGGGCCTTGCGCGCGTCGCTGGGGACGGCGTTTCTGGCGAGGGATCGGATGCGCGAGAGCATTTCATCCTTGGCCTTTTCGGCGCCGATGAGTGAAGCGCCCTGCAATTGCCGGATGATCCGTTCCATGGCGGTAACGGCGCGGTCGGCGATGATGACATTTCTGTTCACGGGCGAAAGATCGCCATGCATGCACAAAGGCGGTCATAAATCCCATGGGGTTTCCCACGGTGGCCCCGTGGACCCTGTTATTTTTGGCGCATGGAAGAAGCAACGTTGGCGCTGTCGGCCACCCCATTGCACGCCGTGCACATTGCGGCAGGTGCGCGCATGGTGCCGTTTGCCGGATATGAGATGCCTGTGCAATATGCGGGCTTGCGTTCAGAGCATGAGGCCGTCCGCAAGGCTGCGGGGCTGTTTGATGTGAGCCACATGGGAGAACTGTGGTTTTCGGGCGCAGGTGCGGCCGGTTTTTTGCAGCGCTTGCTCGCCGGCGATGTGGCCAAGGCCGCACCGGGCCGAGCGTTGTATACGTGCCTGCTCAACGAGGGGGGTGGAATTGTAGAGGATTTGCTGGTCTACGGTTTTGAGGACCGGTATCTGCTGGTGGTCAATGCGGCCAACAAGGATGAAGTGGTGTCGTTGATCCGGGCGGAGTTCCCGGAGGATGTGACATTCGAAGACGCCAGCGCGCGCACCGCATTGCTGGCGCTGCAAGGTCCGGCCTCTGATGCCGTG
Organism: Flavobacteriales bacterium UBA4474; assembly: GCA_002389295.1. Lineage (GTDB taxonomy): Bacteria > Bacteroidota > Bacteroidia > Flavobacteriales_D > Sanyastnellaceae > UBA8752. The sequence continues at coordinate 3,121 of DGOE01000147.1, forward strand.
GCCCAGGCCATGGGGTTTGATTTGAAGGATTTGAAGTATTACCACCACAGAAATGTGGTCTTCAACGGTGTGGAAGTGACCGTGGGGGCAACAGGGTACACCGGTGAACGCGGTTTTGAGTGGTACGTGCCCGCAGAAAATGCCGCGGCGTTGTGGGCGGCCATGATGACGGCCGGAGCACCGAGCGGTTTGGTGCCATGTGGATTGGGTGCGCGCGACACGCTGCGCCTTGAAAAGGGCTTTTGTCTGCACGGCAATGACATCGGTCCCGGGTGCAACCCCGTGGAGGCGGGCCTTTCATGGACCGTGGGTTGGAAGACTGACTTTCGGGGCAAGGAGGCGCTGCAGGCCGTGCGGTCAGCAGGTGCTGCGCGCAAATTGGTGGGGTTCACCATGGCTGAGCGGGGCATTCCGCGCAAGGACTATGTGATCCAAGACTCCGAGGGCAATGACATTGGTGTTGTGACGAGCGGGACGCAGTCCCCTTCTCTCGGGCAGGCGATTGGCCTGGGCTACGTGCAAGTGGACTGGGCCGAAAAGGGGTCAGAGGTGCACATCGCCATCCGCGGAAAGGCGATCAAGGCGACCGTCACCGGGATTCCTTTCCTTTGAGACATGGAAGAGGTCAAATCAATGCCTGAATCATCCAAGGCGGAAAGGAGCGAAAGGCGTGTAGAGGTGTGTTTCTCTCCCCGCCAATTCGACCTGTACAAGGACGACTTCCATACTTGTGTGGTCATCGATGTCCTGCGTGCGACCTCGGCGATCTGCACCGGATTGGCCAACGGCGTGGACCGTATCATTCCGGTGCCCACTGTAGAAGAAGCGCGTGCACTGCAATCCGAAGGCTATGTGGCGGCTGCCGAGCGCAATGGTCAAATCGTAGAAGGGTTTGACTTTGGCAACTCCCCCCGGGCATACATGGAAGGGGCCTTGCGGGGCAAGACCGTGGCCCTGACCACGACCAACGGGACCAAGGCGATTGAAGCGGCGAAGGTGATGCCACAGGTGGCCATCGGCAGCATCAACAACCTCGATGCCATTTGCACTTGGCTGATGCAGCAACCCGGAAACGTGCTGCTGTTGTGTTCCGGATGGAAGGACAAGTTCAATTTGGAAGACACCATCTGTGCTGGCGCCATTGCCGACAACCTGATTGACATCGCGCGTTACCGCAGTGAGGAAGACAGTACGATTGCGGCCAAGCATCTTTTTCTGGGTGTGCGCGGCAATATTTTCCCCTTTCTGAAGGCGTCATCGCACCGCCGGCGCTTGCGCAAGCTCAACTTGGGTGAGGACATCAAATATTGCCTCACGCCAAACACGGTGAACGTGGTGCCTGTCTTGCACGAGGGCGCCTTGGTGGATGCCCGGCGGATCAAGGAAGGTGTGGTGACCGACGTGGTGCGTTGAGGCGGACTTCTCCCCTGCTTTTTTGTTTTTTCATGGTGGGTTGGGCGTTGCTGTGCAGCGCCTGGGGTTTCCCTGTGCACCGGCACATCAACAGGTCTGCGACCGAGGCCCTGCCCGCACCGCTGCGCGGTTGGATGATGGCAGAGGTGGAATGGCTGGCGGCCCATGCCACGGATGCTGACAAGCGCAAACACGCCGTGGAGCGTGAGGCGCCCCGGCATTACTTGGACCGCGACGCGCCAGCCTTGGCGTGTTTGGACACCTTGGGTGCGGCGCCTTGGTTTGGCCGAGCGGCCGCAGCGTGCAGTGAGGACACGCTGTGGGCCTATGGCGTCCTGCCATGGCAGCTGCGCTGGTCTTATGACCGGTTGGTCGCGGCGTTTGACAGCTGTGACCGCATGGCCATACTCCGGGCAGCAGCCGATCTGGGGCATTACGCGGCCGATGCGCACGTGCCGTTGCATACGACCCTGAACTACAACGGCCAGTTGACGCAACAAGACGGGATCCATGCGGTGTGGGAGACGCGGTTGCCCGCGTTGTACGGCGGTGGATACCTGTTGGCGGTCCCCGAGGTGGGCTACATAGAAGATGTGGACGCCTGGGGGTGGTCAGTGTTGGCCAAGAGCCACGCGCATGTGGAACCGCTCCTGGCGGCAGAGCGTCAGGTCAGTGCTGCTTGGGGCGCAGACCAGCATGTGCGCGAGCAGCGAGGCAACACCATGCAGCTGCAGCGTGTGCCGCTGTGGTGCCAGCGTTACCACAGCGCCCTCGGCGGCATGGTGGAGCAGCGCTGGCGCGCGGCGATCGAAGGGGTGGCCAGCTTGTGGTACTCGGCGTGGTTGGATGCAGGCGCGCCCGACCTCTCTGCCGTGATGGCTCCGCGAAGCAGATGGCAGGAGACATTGGACCGCCTGATTGGTCGCAATCCAAGGCGTGTAAATGGCCCGCTGCCAGTACCTTGAAGCCATGCGCAGGATCGCTCTGGTCAATCCATACTCTGCCGGAAGTCACGCCCAATGGGCGCAGGGCATGGCGCGGGAATTGCCAGCGGCGGCCAAAAAGATGGGCCGCGGGCTGACCGTGGAGGTGTTTTCGCTGCCCGGTCGGCACTGGAAATGGCGCATGCATGCTGCGGCACTGACCTTGGTGGCGCGCATGGAGGAGGCCGGCCTGTTTGAAGCGGGCGTGGATGCCTACATCGTGACCGATATGTTGGATGTGGGGCAATTCAGATCGGCGCTGCCCCCAGCGGAGCGCTCCAAACCGGTGGTCCTTTATTTCCACGAAAACCAACTGACGTTTCCAGCCCATCCCGAAAGGCCGGCCGAGGCGTGGGATCGGCATTATGCCTTCATGAATGTCACGGGGGCATTGCTGGCCGATGCAGTGTGGTTCAACTCGGTGTATCACCGGAACCTGTTCCTGGAAGCTTTGCCGGCATTCATGTCGGCATTTCCTTCTCCACGACCGACGGATTCGGCAGCGGTGATCGCGGCCAAGTCCAAGGTGATCCCCATCGGGATCGAAGACGATGTCTTCACTGCGGGCAAGGTGGACGGTCCCGGTCGGTTTGGAGAGGGACCGCCCGTGGTGGCTTGGAACCACCGTTGGGAATACGACAAGGGGCCGGCGGCTTTTTTGGCTTGCTTGGATGCTGCTGCGGCCGAAGGTTTGGCGTTTCGCTTGGCGGTGATGGGGCAATCGTTTGATCAGGTGCCAGAAGCTTTTGGGTTGCTGCGGCAGCGCCACGCCGATCGGATTGTGAGTTGGGGCCATCTGGAGAGCCGTGCGGAATATGTCGAGGCACTGCGCTCAAGTGATGTCGCCTTGGTGACCGCCCACCACGACTTTTTTGGCATCAGCGTGCTCGAAGCGGCGGCAGCGGGGCTTGAAATTGTGGCACCGCGGGCACTCGCCTATCCCGAACATTTTGGGGCAGATGTGCTCTGTGCGCGGTCCGACTTGGAGGCGGCATTTCAGTCGGCACTCACACGCCGTCAAAAGCGGAATTGGGATGTGGGAAAATATGCTTGGAGCCGAGTGGCTCACGAAGCGATTGTGGCCTTGTTGGACGTTTGAACGGCTTTTTGGCCACCTTAAATGCAGTTTTATTGGCCTGAAGCAAAAAAATGGGCCTGATGGAAAGTCGGGTTTTGCTGTGCTGCTGAGATTGAAAATCAGATGAGGAGCCTTTTTTGGTGGGTGTAACTCGCGTTATCAACGCTGTGAATTTTAGGTGGGTTATGAGAGAGGATTCCGATAATGGACTTTCGTAAAAGTCAAGGGGTCAAAGACTTTTTTTTATCAAACCTTACGGGAATATTTGCCTTCTCCTTTTCGGGGAGCGCCGGGTGTTGAACCTGGTGGATTTATGACTCTATAACCTCACAAGAATGAACCTGAACCACGAAAGTGTCTGGGCGAACTGCCTCTCCTTCATAGAAGACAATGTCAGCGCACAGGCTTTCAAGACTTGGTTCGTTCCGATCAAGGCCGTGAAGTTGGAGGAAGCGGTACTCACCATACAGGTGCCTTCGCAGTTTTTTTACGAGTGGTTGGAGGAGCACTACATCGAATTGCTCCGCAAAGCCATTGGCAAGGAATTGGGCAAGGAAGCCCGTTTGGAGTATTCCATCATCATGGAGCAGCCTGCTGCAGGCGCTTCGCCCTACACGGTGAAGGTGCCCACATCTCACCATGCTGCGGTGCGGAACCGCTCGGTGAAGATGCCGATGGATACCATGGAGGCGCCCATCAAGAATCCGTTTGTCATTCCAGGATTGAAGAAGCTCAACATCGATTCCAACCTGAATCCGAAATACAGCTTTGAGAACTTCATCGAAGGCGAGAGCAACCGCCTGGCGCGCAGTGCCGGATTTGCGGTGGCCCAGAAGCCCGGTGGAACGGCATTCAATCCCCTGCTGATTTACAGCCCTGTGGGATTGGGCAAGACCCACTTGGCCCACGCGATCGGAATTGAAATCAAGAACCGCTTTCCCGAGAAAACGGTGCTCTACGTGAACTCCGAGAAGTTCACGCACCAGTTCATCGATGCGGTGCGCAACAACAGCGTCAACGACTTCTCCCACTTCTACCAGCTCATGGACGTCCTCATCGTGGACGACGTGCAGTTCTTCAGCGGCAAGGAGAAGACGCAGGACGTGTTCTTCCACATCTTCAACCAGCTGCACCAAACGGGCAAGCAAATCGTCTTGACCAGCGACAAGCCGCCGGTGGAGATGCAGGGCATGGAGCAGCGCCTCCTCTCCCGCTTCAAGTGGGGCCTCAGTGCCGATGTGCAGGTGCCGAGCTTGGAGACCCGCATGGCCATCCTCGAAAAGAAGATGTACGCCGACGGCATCGAGTTGCCGCGCGAGGTGATGGAGTACTTGGCGTATTCCATCAACACGAACATCCGTGAGCTCGAAGGCGCCCTAATCAGCTTGATCGCCCAGAGCAGCCTGAACCGCAAGGCCATCACCTTGGATTTGGCCAAGCAGATGATCGACAAGTTCGTCAAGAACACCGCCCGGGAAGTCAGCATTGACTACATCCAAAAGGTGGTGTGCGATTACTTCGACCTGCCGATTGAGTTGCTCAAGTCCAAGACCCGCAAGCGCGAAATCGTGCAGGCACGTCAGATTGCGATGTACTTCGCCAAGAAGATGACCAAGAGCTCGCTGGCCAACATCGGCCTCCACTGCGGTGGAAAGGACCACGCTACCGTGCTCCACGCTTGCCGGACGGTCAACAACTTGAGCGAAACGGACAAGCACTTCCGGAAGTACCTCGATGATCTGGACAAGAAGCTGAACGTCAGCTGATCGCGTGAAACGCTACCTCGTCGTTTGCCTCGGCAACATCTGCCGCTCGCCCATAGGCGAGGGCTGGCTTCGGCATGCGGCCATGGTGCGGGGCTGCCGGGCCAAAGTGGATTCTGCCGGAACGGCGGGATACCATGTCGGCGAGGGGCCGGATCCACGGAGTGTGGCGGCGATGCGGGCAGTCGACATCGACATATCGGGGCAGCGTTCGCGCAAATTTGTCCGCGCGGATTTCCAAAAATTCGACCGCATACTGGTCATGGACCAGGCCAACCTGAGGGATGTGCTCAAACTGGCGCGCACTGAAGAAGAGGAAAGCAAGGTGGCGTTGTTTGATTTGAGCGGCGCCGAGGTGCCCGATCCATACTATGGTGGAGATGGCGGGTTTGCTGCGGTGCGTGAGCAGGTGCGGCAGGCTGCCGAGGCCTGGTTGGACCGCGATTTCAATTGAGGCGGGCCGCCTCCACAACAAACTGTACGGGCGTGTGGGGGGCGAGTGCCCACTCCGGATGGGCATGGCTGCCAAAGGCCGCGGCAGATAGCGCCCAGCGCGTGCCACGGAACCCTGGACCGGCGCGTGCGAGCAAGGGTTGCAACGCCGGGACGACCTGGTCGGGCTCTCCAAAGCGGAAGGACAGGAATACCGTATCTCCGATGGCGCGGCCGTCGGGCCGAAAAGCGGCGATCCTGATTTCAACAGGGTCGCCTTTGGCGTAGCGCTGCTCCGGAGGCGTTTCCGCACCGGGAATCAGGCGTTGCAATGCCGCATGCCACAAGGCCTCTGTGGCACCTGGATGGGGTGCTTGGGCTACTTGCGCAGCGCCGAGTGCGGCGATGTCCTCACGGGTGGCGCACTGCCATGATACAGTGATGCTGTCCGTGTGGGCCCACCCGAGCTCCGTCCTCAAGGCCAAGGGCAATGCGGAGGGGTGCAGCCGCATCTGGTCGCCGCAAGCGATGACGGGCAGGCTGAGCAGGCTGCGGCGGGCAAGGCGGGATGCAGGCGTGGAGTCCGGGAAGAGGATGCCTGGCCAGGTGCCCCCCTCCTCTTGGACGGTGGCCACTACCGCACATCCGCTGTCCAGTGCAGCCGAAATCGGCTCGTTGCCCAATGCGATCAGCTTCCAGGGCAAGGGCTCGCGGGAAGTGCAGCCGAGGAGCAGGACGGCCGCAGCGGCCCATGCGCACAAGGGCCGGGCATTCATCGCGGTTGGGTGTAGACGTCGATGCGCATCGCGACGGTGATGACGGCTTCTTGTGGGATGTCGGGTGGCAAGCCGGTCATGCCCCAAGCGCGCGAAGGCGGGATGAGGGCCCGGAGGCTGTCGCCGAGTTGGGCGGCGCCGATGATTTCGTGAAAGCCCGCTGGCAAATCAGTGGCGCCCAGTTCAAAAGCCAAGGGGCCGTCGGCTTGCCAGCTGGTGATGGTGCGCCCGTCGAGCAGGCCAAAGTTGTGGTGGAGTTCGAGTACAGTGCCTTTGGGCAGTTCGCTGACGGGGCCCCGAGCAGGGGTATCGAGGACCTCGTAACGGATGCCGGTAGCGGTGGTGACGACAGCATCCCAATCTGCCGCTGTGGCCGAAATGAGGCTGTCGAGGGCCAAGGCGCGCTGGCGGTGAAACGCCATGAGGTCCGCCTTGCTTGGTGCTGACTTGGCTATGGGGTCTGGGAGCCGCTGCTCGTTGCAGCCCAGCCAAGTCACAGACAAGAGGGCCAAGGACAGCCCCCCGATCCACCTGCGGCTGGCGGGCCTCTGGGAGGTCATTCGTCTGCTTTTTCTGCGGCTGTGATGCCTGCGGCGATTTCGGGCAAGAGGCCGCGCAGGCGCGCCATGACCACCCCAATCGATTCGCGTGAAGCGCCACCGGCGGCATTGTGGTGCCCTCCGCCATCGAAATGCTGCTCGGCGAGGTCACGAACGCTGTAGTTGCCCACAGAGCGGAAGCTCATTTTGACGCGGTCGGTGGATTCCTTGACAAAAACGGCCACTTTGACTCCGGCCACCCCGAGGGCCTTGTTGACCAGCCCTTCGGTGTACCCCGCCCGGTAATTGAAGCGGGCCATGTCCTCGGCGGTAAGGTGAACGAAGGCCGTCTCAAACTCGGGGTGCACCTCCATGCGTTCCACAACGGCAAAGGCGTGCAGTTGCATCCGGTCCATCGGCTGTTCGCCAAAGATGGCCTCGTGTACAGCGGTGTGGTCGAGTCCGCGGTCCATCATCTCTGCAATCACCCGGTGGGTCTCCGAAGACACCGACCGGAAACGAAAGCTGCCTGTGTCGGTCATCATGCCCGCGTACAACAGGGAAGCGCCCACGGCATCGACCGCGTCCCGGCCACCGAGTCCGGCGATGACGCCATAGAGCAATTCTGCGGTGGAGCTACAGCGCGCGTCATGGACCCGAGCGGTAGGGAAGTCTTCGGGCCCCATGTGGTGGTCCACCATGAGCCAGGTGCCGGTGGCGGCTTGGGCGGCATCGGCCATCGGCCCCAGGCGGCCCATGCCATTGTAGTCGAGGGCAAACAGCACATCGGCCCGGTGCAGCGCCTCTTGCGCTTTTCCGGGGTCTGCGTCGAATTTGACAATGTCCTCTACGCCAGGCATCCAGTCGAGGGCCTCATCAGGTGCATCGGGCAACAGACAGGTGACCTCTTTTCCAGTAGAGCGCAGGTAGCGGGCCAAGGCCAGCGAAGTGCCCACGGCATCGGCGTCAGGCGAGCGGTGGCTCGTGATGGCGACGTGTTGCGCCCCGTCGAGGTGGCGCTGGAATTCCGCGAGGTCTGCGGCGTCCACCATGCTGTGGACGGATTGCGGTGCATTCATGAAAAGCGAAGATACCTTGCAGCCATGTCCAAAGCAGATGTCCCTGCCCCACTTGCTCACCCCGATTTGTCCACGAAGGCCGCCCGTGTGCAATGGGTGATGGACGAGCTCGAGCGGCTCTATCCGGAAGTGCCGGTTCCGCTCGACCATACCGACCCCTACACGCTGCTGGTGGCGGTGCTGCTCAGCGCGCAGTGCACGGACGCCAGGGTCAACCAGATCACCCCTGCCCTCTTTGCCCGGGCCGACAATCCCAAGCACATGCGCCATGTGCCGGTGGACGAGGTGCGCGAGATCATCCGGCCGTGCGGCCTCAGCCCGCAGAAGTCCAAGGCCATCGTCCGCCTGAGCGAGATCCTGATGGACGAGCACGGCGGCACCGTCCCCCAAGACATGGA
>DGOE01000137.1 GCA_002389295.1 Flavobacteriales bacterium UBA4474
GCCATCCCCGACCCTGTGTTTGAGCAGGCCCTCATTGACTTGGGGTTTGATTCAGGAGAGCCCGATGGCGTGGCCCAGAACCTGTTTCTGGAAAGCATCATTCTCCTGGACATCGCGGACCTCGGCATTGAAGACTTGACCGGTATAGAAGCGTGCACCGGTCTCGAGCGGCTCTATTGCCAGGACAACAACATCTCCTCCATTGACCTCAGCAACAATCCGTATCTGTGGCGCCTCTATATCAACGACAACCAGCTGGACAGCCTCGACCTCTCCGATCATTCCTATTTGGAATATGTGTCCTGCGGCTCGAACAACCTGTCCTATCTCAATCTAGAAAACTGCCCTGCCCTGCGCGTCCTTTTCAGCCGTTACAACCCCTTGGGCACACTGGATGTCAGCGGGCACCCCAATCTCGAAATGCTGGTCTGCTACTCCAACGAATTGAGTGTCTTAAATGTGGATGCCAATTCCGCCCTCGAAGGACTGCACTGTGGCAACAACCAACTGACCTCCTTGGTCCTCGACAACCACCCCTACCTGGAGTTTCTGAGTTGTTCGAACAACCAACTGACCTCGCTCAGCCTGCACTCCTCACCGGAGCTTGAGGAGTTGGAATGTGCCAACAACCAGCTCACCTGCTTGAATTTGAATCCCGGCTCCACCCTTTCGCTCGAAATCGATGACGACAAGTTCATGGCCCAGGGCAACCCTGACCTCTATTGCGTTTCGATTTACAACCCGGAATCGGCCGCGCAGTACCTCTCTCCATTTTTCGACAACGAGGTGGCTTTCATGACCGATTGTGGCGACGGTTGCGGCATTGTGACCACAGGAAACAGGTGGGACATGGCCCCACCGAAGGTCACCGCGACCTTCGACGTTTTGGGACGTCCTGCTGACATCCGCGCGTCCACCTTGCTCATTCAACTGCTGGACAACGGGCAAGCGCGCAAGGTGCGCTTCGCGGAGTAGCGGACACCCGGGTTTCCGTTACCAAAGCGCCCTGACGCAAATAGCCAAATGACCGGGGGCCTCGGCTCAGGTATAGATCACACCCGCAGCCACCGTCAGGCGGTTGCCGGGGTCCACGAGGATGAAGGAACCTGTGGCGCGGTTGCGCCGGTAGTCGTCCACCAAGATGGGCGAGGCGGTGCGGATGCGGACCCGCGCAATGTCGTTCATGCCAATTTCGAGGTCGTCCTCGATGCGGTGCAGGCTGTTGATGTCGAGTTTGTAGACCACCTCCTTGACGACGGCCTTGGCTTCGCGTGAGGTTTGGTGCAACTCGTACCGGGTGCCGGCGCGCATGGGCTGGTCGCCGAGCCAACACACGCGGGCATCGAGGTCCTGGGTAGAATCCGGCTGGTTGTTTTCTCTGACGAGCATGTCGCCGCGGCTCAAGTCGATGTCGTCGGCGAGGGTCATGACCACGCTCTGCGGCGGGAAGGCCATCTCGACGGCTTTCTCGCCGATGGCAATGGAGGTCACTTTGCTTTTTTGGCCACTGGGCAATGCCACCACGTCATCACCCACCTTGAATACGCCACCCGCCACGCGGCCGGCATAGCCGCGGAAGTCGCGGTGCGCGTCGGTCTGGGGACGCACGACATATTGCACAGGGAACCGACAGTCCTGCAGGTTGCGGTCGGCGGCCACGTGCACATGCTCGAGGTGGTGGAGCAGCGTGGGACCGTCGTACCACGGCATGCGGTCGGAGCGGTCCACGACGTTGTCGCCTTGCAGCGCACTGATGGGGATGAACTTGATGTCCGGAATGTCCAGGCGGCTGGAAAAGCTGCGGTAGGTCTCCACAATCTCGTTGTAGCGCGCCTCGTCCCATTCGACCAGGTCCATCTTGTTCACGCAGACCACCATGTGCTTGATGCCCAAGAGGTGCGATATGAAGCTGTGCCGGTGCGTTTGCTCGAGCAATCCGGCCCGCGCATCGATGAGGATGATGGCCAGGTCCGCTGTGGAAGCCCCCGTCACCATGTTGCGGGTGTACTGGATGTGGCCGGGCGCATCGGCGATGATGAACTTCCGCTTGGGCGTAGCAAAGTAGCGGTAGGCTACATCGATGGTGATGCCCTGCTCCCGCTCGGCGCGCAGGCCGTCGGTAAGCAAAGAGAGGTCGGCGCCGTCCGTGCCGCGCTGGTTGGAGGCCTCCTCGATGGATTCGAGTTGGTCCTCGAAGATGGTCTTGCTGTCGTACAGCAACCGTCCGATGAGCGTGCTCTTGCCGTCGTCAACACTGCCTGCCGTGATGAACCTGAGGAGTCCCTGTTCCATGGTGTCTTCTGCTCTTTTCCTTGATTCGCTCGCCGCTCAGAAGTAGCCTTCCTTTTTGCGGTCTTCCATTGCGCTTTGGCTGCGCTTGTCGTCCATGCGCCCTCCGCGCTCCGTCTTGCGGGCGGCGGCCACTTCTGCCACGATCTTCTCGAGGTTGTCCGCATCGCTCTCCACGGCGCCCGTGATGGTCAGGTCGCCGAGGGTGCGGAAGCGCACTTGCAGCTTTTCTGGGGTCTCGTCGGGGCGCAGGTTGAGGTAGTCGCTGTTGGCCAGGATCTGGCCCTCACGCCGGATGACTTCGCGCTCGTGTGCGAAATAGAGGCTCGGAATGGCGATGTTTTCGCGCAGGATGTAGTTCCAGATGTCGAGCTCCGTCCAATTGTTGAGCGGGAACACCCGGAAGTGCTCACCGGGTTGGTGCTTGCCGTTGTAGAGGTCCCACAGCTCGGGGCGCTGGTTTTTGGGGTCCCACTGGCTGAAGTCGTCGCGGTGGCTAAAGAAGCGCTCCTTGGCGCGGGCTTTCTCCTCGTCGCGTCGGGCGCCGCCCACGCAGGCGTCAAACCGGTGGGCCTCGATGGTGGAAATGAGGGCCGGCGTCTGGATGCGGTTGCGCGATGCGTTGAAGCCCTTCTCTTCGGTTACCGCCCCCGTGTCGATCAACTCCTGAACGCTGCCCACAATGAGCTGCACGCCCAACTCGGCGACGAGGTCGTCCCGAAACTGCATGGTCTCCGGGAAATTGTGACCCGTATCGATGTGCACCAGCGGCATCGGAATGCGGGCGGGCGCAAAAGCCTTGCGCGCCAGATGCGTCACGCAGATGCTGTCCTTGCCCCCACTAAACAAAATAGCGGGCCGATCGAACTGAGCGGCCACTTCCCTGAGAACATAGATGCCTTCTGCCTCGAGCTCGTCGAGGTGGCTCAAATTGTATTCACTGCTCATCTTTCTCTTTTCTGCCTATGCTGCCATAGCGGAACCATACCCGTTCGTGGTAATAGTACAGGACCATCTTGAGGATGCTCTCCATCACCATGATGCCGCTGGCTGCTTTCACATCTCCAAAAACAACGTAGACAAACGTAAAGGTCGTGGCCGACGCGATGATGCGCCAGGTAACAGTCTTGGCAATATGCCGCTTGCGTGAGAGCTTCTGGTCCATTGTTCAGGTGATTGAAGCAAACCCAATAATGGCGTTTACTCCTTCTTCCACAGAGATGTCCGTGGTGTCGAGATTGAGGTAGTCGGTTTCCGGGGCACCGTATTCGGATGAATGGTAATGCTCCCTGCCCCGCACTTCTGTTGTGTGAACGTAGACCTCCTTCACGTTGGCGCGGGATTTGAATTCTTCGCGCAACCAAAGAAACGGTGCCACGACCGCCACAATGACCACCCGGCCTTGACGGCTGAGGTAAAGGGCGATGTCTTGTGCCCTGCGGATGTTGGCCTCTCTGCCCGCCTGACTGTAATCTGCGTTTTCGGTCAATGCCCGCAGGTCATCGCCATCGACCATGAATACATCTTGGCCCGCTGACTGCAGCGATTCCAGAAGGGCCTTGCCTACCGTAGACTTGCCCGCTCCAGGTTGCCCAGTGATCCAAATGATGGGGCGCTCCTCAGCCATGAGGCGAAGATAATGCCCTAATTCAGGCCAAAGACTTCTAGTTTGGGTCTTCTTGTTTGTGACGGAGAAAAAATATTTCTACGCGCAAACA
>DGOE01000036.1 GCA_002389295.1 Flavobacteriales bacterium UBA4474
TTGCGCATGACATCACGTCAAGCTTGACGGGATTCTCTTTTTGGGCATTCCATGCTGAAATTTGTATCCACTGCTCGAATTAAAATACCAATAGAAACAACACACCAAATTTTTGCTCATGAACAACACCCACAACGTCTTTGTCTATGGCACCTTGCAGAAGGGGTGCTCCAACCATTACCTCCTTGCAGGCGCGGCCTTTCTCGGCCCGGCCTTGACGGAGGAGAATTTCGTCATGCGCACGCTCGTCAGTGAAAACGGGTACCGCGGCATTCCCTTTGTGGGCCGCGACCTGGATCTCGGTCCTGTGCACGGCGAGGTGTACGCGGTGGACGACCAGACGTTGGCGACCCTCGACCGGCTCGAGGGCTGCGTGATGGGCGATACAGACGCTTCGTGGTACCGCCGGGAGGCGGTGCCGGTGCGCGTGGGTGGAGCCGATACGGGGGCTCCCGGTAGTGCCGGTGCGGGGCGCGAAGAGACGGCGTGGATTTACCTGCACGAACGGCCGGCTTCACCCCTTGTGGCCAGTGGGCGCTGGAAGGACGCGGCACCGATGGTGGATCCCTGCTATTACTTCGCCTATGGCTCCAATATGGATCCGGCGCAGATGGTGGAGCGGGGCGTTCCTTTTGACCAATGCCGGCCCGCCTGCCTTCAGCACCACGTGCTGGCCTTCAACAAGGCCGGTTTGAGGGGCACGGAGGCTTATGCCAATGCGATGCCCGAGCGCGGTCAGGACCTGCCGGGACTGCTGTACCGCGTTCCCCGCGCAGAGCTGGAAAACGCGCTGGACCTTTACGAGGGCGTCCGCGGCGGCCACTACCGCCGCGTGGTCAAGGAGGTGCTCGTCGGCGATGTGCGCGCCCTGCCCACCCACCGCGAGCAAGCCTGGGTCTACCTCGCCGGAGCGGACCACCTGCGAGACGGCCTCCCCGTCTCCGACCGCTACATGGCGCGCATCCGCCGTGGCCACGCTCTGCTCGGCTTGTCGCAGGGGGGTGGCCTGCAGTGAGGGATGCTCTGGCCTTCTTTGTTTGGGATGCTTTAAGGGTTTGCCTCAGGCGCTGTAATCATGGGTTACAAGGTGCCGATAATGGTGTTGATGATGGCGGTGGCGGCCCATGGATTAGATGGGATCAGGGAGAGTCGTGGGGTGATGGGCATTGGCAGCATACTATTGTGCAGGTTGGCGATTTGAGCTTTGGTGAGGTAGGCCAGGTGGCCATCGGTGTAGCCGAAGACAGCGTTTCGCTTGGTGGGGTCCAGTCTTATGCGGCCGCCGTTACAAGGGTAGAGCGTGCGGGTGTCGAGTTCGAGGACGGCGAGGTTCTGGATGTCGAGCGGGCCGCCGTCCGGGCCGATGAAGTCAGCCATGAGGTCCACGGCAGTGGGGTAGGGGATTTCGATGTCGCAGTTGATCCAGCCGAGCCTGTCGACATCCATGGAGCGTTCTGTGATGCGGCCGGGGCGGTCCGGTCGGTCGGGAAGGGAGCTGGGCCGCAGGGCATCGGTGAGGAATTGGCGGTCAATGCCGTCCCTGTATTCGTTCCAAAGTGCGAGGGCCTTGCGCCGGCCGCGCTCGCGTTGGCGGTCCGAGTCCCCGTTGAGCAGGCGGTTGATGCGCGCGGCCAGCCGGGGATCGGCTCCCGGAGGCAGGCCCAGGTGGCAGGGGCATTCGGTGACTTTGTAGAGGGGTACGGCGGAGGTGTACGTGAGGGTGTCCGTGGAGGAGGCCTTGAAGCGTCCCGTCAGGACGGTGTCGATGATGAAACGAACCAGGAAGGCGCCGCCCGAGCCGTCGGTGATGGGTTCCACCTCGATGCGGGTGGCGTCATGGCCGCAGGGCTCACCATCGATGGGTACGAATTGTACCCCGCCATATTTTGCCAAACCGGGTTGATTTCCCGTCAGGTCGCCAATGTCAAATGAATGCCGGTTCGGGACGACGGGATTCACGCGGGGCGGCAGTTGCGCTTCAGCTGCGGAGAGTTCCGCCTCCAGGTCGCGGAGCTGGGTTTCATTGCGTTCCCCGGTTCGGGACCATTCACCAGATGCGGTATCGAGCACCCACGAGACATAGCTGGGATCCTCGTCCACGCTGAACCAATTGAGCTGCAGGCGCTTCCCAGGGGCCAATTCCACTTCGTTTCCGTCCACCGTGGCGCGGATCTCGAGCATGCCTGCGCTGCGGAGGACGTGGTCACGGCCGGTGGTCATCGGCACGCCACCCAACCAGGTCTCAATGGGGTTGTGGAATTCGCGAACGGACAGCTCCACCGGCGCCAAAACCGCTTGTCCATTTGCATCCACAAAGGCGAGCTCGGGAATGGCGATTTCCATGCCCGACGGCAGGACGAAGATTCCTCCTTCCGCAGGTGCCGTGACGTTCTGCACGGGAATGGTGGCGTTTCCGAAGGGTGGGGTGAAGGAGGAAACAAGGGTAGGCGCAGGTGCCGCTGCGGCCAGGGGTTCGGCCTCACCACGTTGGATCATGAGACAACCGATGGGGAGTCCGATGAGGAGCAGGAGGAGGCGTGCCGAGCGGCGGGTGGTGGTCTTTTTCATGGATCGGGTTGGAATTGAATCACGTGGATGCCGGGCCCCTTGGTATGGGGCAGGGGTGGATTTTGATGTTGTTTGTGTTTTCGTGAGGGCCAGGTCCGACCATCTGAGCACCTGTGAATTCGGGGGAGGGCAAGGAGGGGACTTTCAGCGTTTCCAATGCCATGGCGTCAAGGTTGATGTTATGCGGAACTCCAACTGGAAGTCAGCACCTTGTGCGGGCCCATTCACAACGGGGTGCGGCAAATCGTGTGGATGGCAGGTTGATAACGACCCGGCGCCGCGTGGCGCATAGCGCGCTAAATTTTCAGGCGTACATGGATCGGGAAAGCAGCAAAAAGAAGGGGAGCAACTGGGGTCGTGGCATCTTCTCGAGACGTCGCCCTCCGCTGGCGCCGGGGATGCCCCCAATGCGGCCCGAGGAGGCGACGGCATTGGTCCATTCATGCATGGCCGATGCGGCCAGCTTCCATTGGCTGCAAGAGAGGTTGCTGCCGACCGGTGATGTCGATCGCCTGGGTTTCGATTACCGGAACCCGATGGGTTCTTATGCCCTGCTCTTCAATCGGCTGGCCAACCCGGCCGGCAAGGAGGCACCACAGATGGAACGGGCCCTGTTGGATCTCCGGCGCGATGTGCGCGTCCTTCCCGGTCTGGCGTCGCGTCGCAAGCGCTGGAAGTTGCTGTGCCTTGCGGTGTCCAATGATTGGATGGACCCCCTCTTCGAGGAGGCGTTTCCCAGGCTGGGTGGAGCCCTTTCACTGGTCGAGGAGATTGTGGGACCCCGCGCCAATTGTTGCACGCACGTCCAGCTCGTGACGTTCACCGAATGGAATGGCAGCCATCCAAAGGTGTATGCCGCCCAGCGTGACCGCATTTGGCGGTTGGGCCAAGCGTGTCTGAAATCCGGGGTGCGCCTGGAGGTCTTCACTTGGGACACCAGCCGCTTTGGCTGGAACCCGGGGGTCGACGAGAACGGAACCCCCTTGCTCGATGGCCGATACCAGCAGTGCCACTGGCGCTGCGACAGCTGGGGCCCGGGGTCACCTGACCGTTAACTTGGGCTCAATGAAATCAAGTGCTGATTTTGAGGCGTGCCTGCTGGGGGGTGCCATTGGGGATGCATTGGCTGCCCCCATTGAGTTCAGTCATTATCCGCGAATACTGGAGGAGCTTGGTCCGGAGGGTTTGCGGGATTTCGTCACCTGGCAGCATTATGGTCTGGATGCGCGTGGTTGCTTTACGGACGACACGCAGATGACGCTGTTCTCAGCAGATGGGCTGGTCCGCGCCTGGCTTCATGCCGAGGACAAGGGCAATGCCCAAGGCTATCGTCGCCAGACACACCGGGCATACTTGAGATGGTATGCCACCCAGGCCATGGCTTTCGATATGCGGGAATGGGAGGAGGACCAGGAAGCGGGATGGTTGATGGGAATGGAAGAATTGCATCGGCGAATGGCGCCGGGAACCACGTGCATGACTTCCCTTGAATCGGGGCGTCGTGGTGGCGCGGGGTCCGACCAACGCTACAACGACAGCAAAGGGTGTGGAACCGTGATGCGCGTTGCTCCGGCTGGGCTGCTTAACGGCGGGCTGCTGATGGACGCCTGGGACCTCGGGTGTGATCTCGGGGCCATCACGCACGGCCACGAGACCGGCATTCAGTCCGGAGGTGCCTTCG
>DGOE01000062.1:0-228 GCA_002389295.1 Flavobacteriales bacterium UBA4474
GTCGGGCAGCGATGCGAGCAAGGCTTCATCTGGGACCTCACCATGCGCCGTGGAAACCGGGTGGGCAGGGTCTTCAGCTTGAATGGCCGCGGATGCCGCTTTCAGGGTCTCGTACCAGACATCCAGCGACCCGTCGAACCACTCGGGGTGGTAGTTGTATTCGTTGCCCAGCTCCCAGAGCAGGATGGCCGGGTGCGATTTAAACGCCCGGATATAGTCGAGGTAGGT
>DGOE01000062.1:285-19416 GCA_002389295.1 Flavobacteriales bacterium UBA4474
CCGCCCTGGTTGTAGCCAAACCCGATGATGACCGACAGCCCGGCTGCATGGATTTCATCCAACACCTCCTGGGACGCAATGGGCTCGTACACCCGAAGGGTATTGACCCCCATTTCCCGCATCAAGGCGAGGTCTTCGGTCAACAGGTCAAAGCTGCGCTTCTCTTCGCCGATGGCCACAGGGTGATAGCATACGCCTTGGATGAAAAAGGGGCCTTCGCTGGTCAACAGTTGCCCATTTTTGGTCCAGACTTGTTGGTCTCCGGTGGAGCAAGACGATGCGCCGACCCCGAGCAGAAGGACGAGGGCGGAGATGACGAGGCGGGCCTGTGAATGTGGCATGGTGGGAGCGTTTTGTCAATCTGCCGGTTGCAGCACGTGCCGATCGAGCATTTCTCGCTGTCCTGCATAGCTCTTGGTGATGGAATGGCCATCGCGGGTCAATCCGTCGAACACATCTCTGGAAACCAGGGGCCACAATGCGTATTTCGCCTCGCCGTCGGCCTTGAACAATCCGAAGTGATTCTCGGAATCCGTGGGGTTGGCCGCGCTCTTCCACTGTTCATCAAATGCTTCGAAATAGAAGCAGCTGATGCCGGAGGATTGGGTCCACTCGCGCATTCCGCGGTAGAAGAGGGCCTGTTTGTACTCATCTGCAGCGCGCGAACCTTCGGGACCATAAAACCCATCCGAAACACTGGCCCAGCCGGTTTCTCCGATGTGGACCTTTTTGCTGTTGTCAATGCTTTGGACGTATTCCACGACCTGGGCATATTGACT
The DNA here is from genome assembly GCA_002389295.1 of Flavobacteriales bacterium UBA4474. Lineage (GTDB taxonomy): Bacteria > Bacteroidota > Bacteroidia > Flavobacteriales_D > Sanyastnellaceae > UBA8752. The sequence goes on from DGOE01000062.1 coordinate 1,065, forward strand.
TTGGCTGTAAGCCAAGGCGCGCTCCATGGCCTGCTCGATCGTGCGGTTGTCTGATGCGCTTTGCCCTTTGTCGCGCAAGGTGTCGTTGGACCAGAATACCGGATTGTAATGCGTGTCGTGGAAAGGGTAGGTGTGCATGGAAACGTAATCCACTGCTTTGATCAGCGCTTCCAGGTCTTCATTGTGGTATTCCGCGCCACCGCCGCCCCAGGAGGCAAAATTGTCCGAGCTGGTGACCCAGAGGTCTGCGGGCAGCGCTCCACTGGCTTTCAATCCTTGAAGGTGGTTGACCCACTGCAAGATGACTTTAGGGGCCACAAAGTAGGAGGCGGCCCAATGCACCATGGCCTCATTGCCTACGGCAATGACCTTGACGATGTCCGGGAACTGTTGAGCCAGCGCTACGGCGCGGTCTATTTCGGCTTGGTTTGCCTCCATATCCTGTTCAGCATGGTTGGGTGCATCCGTCCATGCGCCGGCGCAATCCATCCACGCGCCCAGCATCACATACATTTCAAATTCGGGCGCTTCCTGCTTCAACTCATCGATGGCCTTGACCATGTTGGCAGCATGCGGCAATTGAACATTGTACGTCCGCACGAACCGGATGCCCATCTGGTGCAGAATCCGCATGTCCTCTTTCAATTGAGGGAGGGTGGGCTGCTCAGAACGGCTAAGGCCCCTGTATCCTCCGTAACAAATGGCGGGGTAGTCGGGATTGCCCAACAGTTCGGATGCCGAAGTATGCTGCATGGTTTGATGCTCGTTTGCTGATCCGCAGGATGCGATGACCCCTGAGAGGAAAAGAATGGATGCCGCCCCTTGAAGGCAGGCGGCGAATCCCTCGAATCTAGTTTTGGAATGTGACACTGTCCACATCTGCCAGGGGTTAGGCAATGACGGTGAGTTGGACGATCTCGTGGGACCTCCGGAATATCTTGCTGCTGAGCTCCCGGTCCAGGACCAAGCCCTCGATGCGCTCGGTGCGCCCACCGGTCATTGTCACCTCGATTTCAGCTTTGTCTCCCCGTTTGTGCACCACGGGCACTTGGCACACCGTGTACGCCAAGCTTCCCGCGGTGAGTTCGATGGTTTGACGCTCCTGCTTGACGTCTACGTATTCGAATGAAGCGGATTCGGTCAAAAATTCATCGGCAGGCATCAGCGCCCGGTCAAAATGAAGTTGACCTCCTGAGACCCGCACCCCCAATTCCCCCGAACGGCAGAGCAAATCCTCCTTCACTTGCCCGGTCATGCCCGGTTGTTGGGCACCTTTGCCACCTGGGGTGTGGGAATAGGGGTCGGTAGGGAACGCCCCGTACAATTCCGGAGACTTGTGCGCGCCAATGCCGGCATTGATTTCGAAATAGTGATCAAACAGCCGCCCCACCGTTTCAGAAGAATCGGATTGCTCCACGGCGGCCTTGGTGACTTCAAAGACGGCCAACCGGAGTTTGGACACCATGTGCCAATAAATGGAGCCCAAGCCCTCGTACCCATAGAAGGTGCCTGAACGCCCAGTGAAAGCCTTGTGGTTGAAGATGCGCTCGTACATCTCTTCGATCTGCTTTTGCTCAGCAGCCACAAGGGGGGCGTAGGGCTCGGGCAGCGTGCGAAGTGCTGCGCGCAGAGCGTTGACATTGTTGAAGTTGCCGTTGAAGTGAAACCCACCCAGGCAATCCTTTGTCACAATGTCGATGTTCTCATCGGCCACCAGTTTGGACAACAATGTGGAGCCCGCGACTGTCTCCGGGGCGATGTTGTTTTTGTCCAGGAACCGGGGCAGGGATTTATTGGGGTACAGCACATAGCTGTACTGGTCTTCCCGGAAGAGGGCGCTGGCCTTCAAAGCATCCAAGACCTCCAGGCTTTCGCTCGAATTCAGCAGGCCCGAGCTCAGCACCGCGACTTGTCCTTCCAGCATCTCAGGCAATGCGCTGATCTCGATGCCCCCATCCGCTTCAACGGTCATGAGGTTGTAGGCATGGTAGAGGCCGTCGCTTCGTTTGTTGGCTTTGATGGCGTGTTCCAGGTGTTCCAAGGCCACATCGACAAACGCCGAGAGGTCAGACAGTTTCAAGGGGGATTTCTGACCCGAAAAATCCTCTTGGTAGATCTTCTGTCGGTAATCGCTTGATGCGTTGCCCAGCCCATCCAGAATGGACCTGCGCTGCGCATTGGAGATCTGACCTCCATTCAATGACCGGAATGCAGACAGAGTGGCATTCATCTCATGGAAGCAGGCCAGCAACTCGACCGAAACCTGCACTTCACTGTGGTCTGTTTTGGCCAAGACATCTTGGAAATAGACGAGGAAGCGGCGCAAGTAGTAGAGGGTGACCATGGACACCCCGTTTCCGACGAGGGCGTTGTTTGCATCGTTCCACTCAGGCCGCTGTGTATTCATCCATATGCCGCCTTCTGGAATGAAATTCGCCACCTTGGCGAGCATCGTCGCCATGATTTTCTCGATGAAATTGACCTTGTAGATAAAGACGTGGGTCTCGCGAAGGAGCGCGCCATCCCCGCCGATTTCGTTTTTCTTGAACTCGATTTTCTCTTCCCGTTCATGATCGAAATCAATCGTGTTTTTGGGGTCTTCGAGAAGGGCATCATACGCCTTGATCCGGTAGGGGACATTGGCGTAGACGAAGGAGTCGTTCTGGAGATACTCCTCCAGTTTTTCGGGGTAGTAAGCGCGCAGAAACTCAAGGAACTTGAGCAAATAGATGATCTGGTGGTCTCCCCAATAGCCGATGTAGGACCACGGGTTGTCCGGTTCAATGGTTTCCCATTCAAAGCCGTCTTTGAATACTCGGTAAGGGTTGTATCCGTCGAAGGTGGTGGCATTGAGGAACTTGAAGATCATGCCCTCGATGAACTCGGGATATGCGTGAACCAGGGCCTCCCAGTTTTGGAAGATGTCGCGCCAATTCCCTTGGTAGTCGAGGATCTTTGATCCGTCGTCTTCATTGCGCAGGTTGATGGAAAACCGATTCCAAGGACGGCTCGGATCACCATGACGGCGGCTAAACTTCAGCGGCAGGTATTCTGCACACAGTCGCTTGAAATTGAGGTCTTCGTCCTTCGATGCCTGTTCTTGGAGGAAGAACAAATCAAATTTTTCGGGCCAAGCGGACATGACCTCCGATTTCTTGAAGAACACCTTGTGGTTTGCCCGGTCGAGGTAAGCCATGAAATCCGCGCGGTCAATCGAATAATTCTCATCGAAAATCCCTCCGCGCATGATGTTGAACATGGTATTGGCGAAATGCCGGATGTTGCGGCGGCGGTCTGCCGTGAGCTGCAACCCATCGCTTGCGGCCACCAGCGCATTGAGGCGATGCGAGCCCTCTTCGACATCCTGCAACACGTCCTTCTGCAGCGCTTCAGGCGACTGGAGGTCTCGTTTCAATTGAATGACCCCCCGAATGGACTGGCCCAAATTCGCCACGATCATCCAGTCTTTGCCTTCGTTGGCGGCCAGTTCAAATGCGCTTTGAATGAAGTAGGCGCCGCGCTCGGCTCTGATATCGGTCTCCGTGACCAAGGATTCGCCGGCTTTGAACCCGCGCAATTGTTTCGAGGACAACAGCACTTTGGGCGAATCAAATCCCACGGACCAAATGACGTTTGATTTCAAGGATTCACTGGGCTCCGCCTTGTCGGAGATGATGGCACTCAATGCATAAATCCCGAGCCCGCCTTGTTCCAACTCGCATTTTTTGTAGGCGTCTACCAAGTTGCTGCTGCCGCGTTGCAATCCTTCTGGCACCCCGTAAGGCAGAACATTTTGAAGGCCATCGAGCACGCTCACGTGCAGGGGTTGTGCAGCCGAGGACTCGAGCCGCACCTTTCTCACGAACCCATGGCGCTCACTGGTCGACCATTGGTAGCGAAAAGTCAGCGAAAGGTCGTGGTTGACCTCTTCAAAAATCACCTTGTTTCCAAAGGCATTCTTGTACAGGTTGCGCGCGATGGAATACACCCCCCTGTTCTGTTCCGAAAAAGGCTGCCACAGCATGCGGCGGTCGTCGGTTTCTACCAACACAATGGTTTTGCTGCCGGTTGTTTCTGCGGATTCCGTGATCTTGTCGTCTGTGTAGTAGGGGAATAGGGCGTAATCGCTGTTGACCCGTCCTGCGGAAAGCCCCCCGTTGCTGGCCAAGAACATCCAGTGGTCCGAATGGCTCACGATGCTCATGAAAAATGGGCGCATCTGATCAACTGAGCTGATTTGATAGTACGTCTCGCCTGCGATGGTCACCTCCTTGCCGGAGGTGGGTGTGTGGGAAGATTGGAAGGGCTCTTCCCCAAGATATATGGGTTTACGGATCGCCGTGTCGCTCATTTCAACGTTGTAATCGGTTGTAGTTTGACCATTTGCTCAATCTGCGTCATTGCCAACAGCGAGTGCAGTCTACCTGCCGTTCGTTGACGGCGGAACGAAAGTAAGGATGATGTGTTTTGGAATGCCCCCTGAGGAATAAATGCTGCTGATTTCTGCAGATCGAGTTTTCAAAGGGCGCAGTGAATGGGGAAGTGTGCGTGTACAAATTCATCTTGGCGTTGGGCCATCTATTTGCCTGCCTGTGTGTGGAAAATCTCAAAGGGTGCCGGCCTGACTGTAACCTGGGGCCGTGAATCTCCGTTTCCCCTGAATTCATTGTATCTTCTATTCAGTACCTGAGTTGTTATGAATGCCCCCCTGATCCAGCCGGTTTACAACAAGATCCAACACGGGACTTGGTCTACGCTTTATCGCCGCCAGCGCGAAAACCTCGAAGACAAAGGTGCCCGTCTGTACCTCGATGCACTCGACCGCATGGAGGTCCTGACCGAGGCCGCGATTCCGAGGGTGGACGGTATGTCCGCCGCATTGCAGGACGCCACGGGCTGGGAATTGGTCATTGTGCCGGGCCTCATTCCCGTCAATGACTTCTTTGAATTGCTCGCCCAGCGCCAATTCTGCACCTCGACTTGGGTGCGTCGTCCCGATCAGCTGGACTATCTGGAGGAGCCGGACATGTTCCACGATACGTTTGGACATGTGCCGCCACTGATGGACCCTGAATTTGCCTTGTTCATGCAGCGGTTTGGTGAAATCGGGGTGGCGCTGCAGGGCAACGACAAGGCCGTGCTCGCTTTGCAACGGCTGTACTGGTTTTTTGTGGAATTCGGATTTGTCGAAGAAGGGGGCATGCCCCGGGCATTTGGAGCCGGTATCATGAGCTCCTTTGGCGAGACCAACCACGCTTGGGCGCAGCGTTCGGACCTGCGAAAATTCACCCTTGAGGGGGTGATGTCGACCCCATTTACCACCACTGAAATCCAGTCCACGTACTTCTTGGTGCAAGACATTCCCGAGGTCATCAGGGAGATGGAGGCGTGGCACCAGGGCTTACAGTGAAGTCCATGTGGCCGGATGGCCGACCTTGCATTCATGGCTGACATGTTGCAACCCGGTGAGATGTGGAATGCCCGTTACAGCGGGGAACCTGCGGTATACGGGACTTTGCCCAACGCGTTTTTTGCGGATAAGCTCAATGGAATGGCCACCGGCCGCATGTTGCTGCCCGGCGATGGCGAGGGGCGCAATGCGGTGCATGCGGCGACCTGTGGGTGGTCGGTGCGGTCCTTTGATGCCGCGGATGTAGGCGTGGACAAGAGCCTCGCTTTGGCGGCCACCAGGCAGGTAGTTGTAGAGGCGGAAGTGGGGGATTGCCGCACCTGGTCTCCCGGAGAGTCCTTTGATCTCATCGGGCTTTTCTACCTGCATTTGCTGCCCTCCATGCGCGGGGACTTTCACAAGCGGCTGAAAGATTGGCTCAAGCCCGGGGGCACGATGCTCCTGGAGGGGTTCGGGCCCGGGCAATTGGACTTCAATTCCGGCGGCCCAAAACGCCCCGATATGCTGTTTACTGCTGACATGTTGCAGCGTGATTTTATCGGGTTGGACGTCGTCCAATGTGAAACGGTGAAAGTGGTGTTGGATGAAGGGCCATATCACCAAGGGCCGGCGGAGGTGACGCGCCTTGTCGCCCGGCGGCCCCTCGCGTGAATTACCACCCCAGATTGTCGCTCGAAATGCGGCCGATCTTTCCGTTTCCTGCAAGCCAGAGGGTTTGGCCATCGGGGCTGAACCGGGCCGCATAGAAAGCGCTGTCCGATACATGTCGCCACGATTGTCCCCCGTCATCGCTGAGGTCGAGCCCGCCGGGTGAACCTACCAAAGCCAATTGGCGGCCTTGGCTTCCGGGCCTGTAACGCACAGAAGAAGCATACCCGGGGCCTGCGTTCTCTGAGATGAGGGCCCAAGTCTGTCCGCCGTCCTGTGTCACGGCTCCCCGTTGGGTCTGGTCATCCTTGGCCGCCCAGTTTCCGCCCCAGATGATGCCGTGTTGGGCATCTGCGAAATCCATGGAGAACCCACCGGTCATGGTGCCTCCTTGTTGCAGCGGGGTGTCAAATACCTGCCAGCTGATGCCGCGATCGGTACTCCGGTATACACGTGACGCACCGCCACCTGAGAGCATCCAGACGGTATCTCCAACGGCCGCCAGGTTGCCATTGGATGCCGCAAAGGCCGCTTCGCCTGACCGGGCTGCAGGGACTCCGGGACGGATTGAATCCGCGCAGGCCACGCGGGTCCAGGTCCGGCCATCGTCTTCAGAACGCACCACGTGCAGGCAGCCGTCAGTGGGGTCGCCCATAGCGATGATGCACTGCTGACCCAGGTGCAGCATGGCGTCCATGAATACCGCAGAATCGGCTTCTGTCCACGCAAGGACCCGGGGCAATTCGAGCCCGCCATCCTCGGTGATGTTGGCTCTTTGGATGTGGGCGGGAGAGGCGATGGACATCCCCAGGACAGCATCCCCGGTGACCACCAGGCTCCGATAGTGCAGGGGCACGACAGTGTCTCCCACGGTCACGCCGGCACCGTGCATGATCTCCAATGTGGTGGTGTTGCCTTTTTCTTGAATGTGTGCCCACAGGCCATCGGATCCAGCGAGCCAAGCTTCTGCTCCAGTTGTTGGGGTCAAAGCCCGCCAGCTGCCCTCGAGTTGCCGGTGTTGCATGCCCAGTTCATCGGTTTGCCAAAATCCTGAGCTGCAGCTGGTTCCGGTAAAAACAAAGGCCATGGTGACCCACAGCATCGTGCTGATTGACCGAGATTTGAGGAGACGTTTGGACATGGCGTTGGCGATCGCATTCACTTGGGGCAATTTGGGCCCGAATCTTTTAGCGGGTGGTTGTGCAATTGACCACGGGGGGTGATCGAAGGGGTCCTTGCGCGTGGGATGCACCTTGTGGACGGAGGTGACCCGAAAATTCGAAAAGCAGATTAACTTCATCGTGATGATGCGATGTACATCTTGGATGATGGGTTTGTGTGTGGTCGCCTCGGTTGTGGGCTGTACATATGACGACCTGGAGACACTCGGAAACCCCTATGATTGCGATGTATTTGACGTGAGTTACGGGGCGGACATTTTGCCTTTGGTGGCTGACAACTGTCAGGGATGCCACTCCGGAGGCACGCCCTCTGCAGGCATTGCATTCGAGGAGCACGCAGACATAGCGCAATTGGCCGAGGGCATGTTGGACCGGATGGACCGGGCCCCCAACGATGACCTTCTCATGCCGCAGTCGGGCAAGTTGGACAGTTGTTCCATCGCGCTCTTCTCCGCTTGGATTGCCGCAGGAAAACCCAACAATTGATGAGACACCTGTTTTTCCTTGCCCTCCTTGTAGCCGGATTTGACCTGACCGGAGGGGCGCAGCAGTTTGCGACCCGTGAGGCCCACATCTCGTTTCTCTCCGAGACGCCCGTTGAGGACATCAAGGCCGAGAGCCAAGAAGCATCAGCAATTTTGGACGTGGCCACGGGAGGCTTGGCTTTCCAGGTGCCCATTTTGAGTTTCCACTTCCCCAAGGCGCTCATGGAAGAACATTTCAATGAGAACTACATGGAGTCGGCCAAATTCCCCAAGGCCTCTTTCCGCGGCACGGTGATGGGGTGGGACCCGGACGGTGATGCCCAGCAGGAGGTGGTGGCCAAGGGAAAGCTTGATATGCATGGCGTGTCCGTAGCCCGCGAGGTGACGGGGACCATGACCCGCACGACATCGGGATGGATGATCGGTGCCACATTCAGTGTGCCGTGCACCGATCACGACATTGACATCCCCAAGGTGGTCTCCGAGAACATCGCCGAGGTGATTGACGTGACGTTGACCGCGACCCTGCTGCCGCGATGAAGCACGTTTCCTTTTTGAGAGCGTCTGTCGCGCTTGTTTTTGCGGGGTTTGCTCTCGCGTCACCGTTGTCCGCCCAGGACGACCTGATGGACTTTTTTGACGAGCCGACGGGGCCACAGGTGGTCACTTCGGCTTTCAAGGCAGGCAGGATCATCAATGTGCAGAGTCCGGAAACCAGTGGAAAGGGCGAGATGAATTTCATCATCGCTCACCGCTTTGGTCGGATCAGTGATGGGGCATACGCCCTGTGGGGGCTCGACAATGCCCAGATGCGCATGGGCCTCGATTACGGTTTGACGGACCGGTTACAGGTCGGTGTGGCCCGATCGTCCTTTGGAAAGACCTTGGAGGTGAATGCCAAGTGGCGTTTCCTCGAGCAAAAGAGTGGGGGAGGCTCTCCGGTGAGCCTCACGGGTTATTCGGTGCTGATGCGGGACGGCATGCGGTTCCCTGAGGATGGCATCGGACGGCTCGGAATTCACCGGATCAGTTATGTCCATCAGGTGGTGGTGGCGCGGAAATTTTCTCCGGAATTCTCTTTGGCCCTGATCCCGTCGCTTGTCCACCGCAACCTGGTGGACCAACCCGCACGCGCCAATGACGTCGGCACGCTTGGCGCTGGTTTCCGCTACAAGCTCAACAACCGATTGTCTGTCAATGGGGAGTATCATTATTTGCTTCCGCGCCCCATTCCCGATGACCCGGAACTGCGCAACTCGTTGAGCCTCGGACTCGATATCGAGACGGGTGGCCACGTTTTCCAGCTGCACATTACCAACAGCCGCGGCATGTTTGAGCGCTCATTCCTCTCAGAGACCGCAGGCCGCTGGCAGGATGGAGACCTCTATTTCGGCTTCAACATCAACCGGGTCTTCCAAGTGGGGAGCCGCCGGTGATCAGTCGATGCGCTTGAGTTGTTTGACGGGCTTGGTGCCCGGACGGTCGTGGCGGCTGAGGTCGGCCACCACGATGTAGTGGTCGCTGGCCTGCATGTCGTCGCCGGCCTGCAGTCCGTATTGGGCCAGACGATCGGGTGTCATGGATGCCGTTTCCAATGCAAAGTTGCCCCGCACCTCCATCACACCGTCTTGGACGAGGATGTAGTCGAGCTTGCCGACGGGCCATTGGCTGTTGTCGTTGCGCCATGTGTAGGTCATGGCCTGGTCGGTCTGCATGCCGGTCAACTCCGCCAAGGCGGTGCCGTCCCAGTCGGGGGCGAAATCTGCGCCATGGGCTGATTCGTCGTGGATGTCGCCGGTGAGCAGCGTGCGCATGGCTTGGCCGGGGCCCACCATGTTGAGGTCGCCGCCGTAGACCACCGGGGTGCGGTCCTCCAGGTCGAGCGCGCCACCTGGGGACATGGCGTCGCGCAGGAAGGCCATGTACTCATCGGCTTCGGTCTGTCGCTGCTCGGCCCCATTGCAGCACTTGAGGTGGCTCGCGGTCACCATCATCGCACCGCCCCAGCCCGTCTCGATCAAAACAGGGTATTGGCGATACACATCGGGAAACGTCTCGGTGATGGGCCAACGGCTGGCCACCATGAGGTCCCAGTCGTCTTTGGCCACATGCCACGTCCCCGCTTCCAAGGGCATCCATTCGTTGAGCAGGTCTTGTACCATGTCGGCAGAGAAGTCCTCTACCTCGCTCATGGCCAGCACATCGGGCTGCACGGCCTGCAATATGCGCGAAAAGGCGCCTTGGGCCGAAGCTTCATCCATCCTGCGGTTCATGTTCCAAAAGGCGACCCGGACTTCGGTGCCTTCCGGTCGGCTCAATGGGGTGGCCAACTGTATGGCCATATCCTGGGACAGCTCTACGGCATCTGAAGCGGTGACCTGCTGGCCAGAAGAGGAACACTGGACGGACCAGCGCAATGGCGTTTGTGTGCTGGCAAAACCATTGACCTGGCGGTCGATTGACACTTCGTGCTCGGCTGCACCATAGGTGGGGGCCATGCGCACAAAGGCGTCGTTGAGTGACGACTGGGCCACGTTGCCCCCCGATTGCGATTGGTTGACGTAGCGGTCCTTGAGGTGAACGACCAGTTCGGCCCCTTGGAAGCTGCCTACAATTTGTCCGGTACTGGGATTGTTGTCCAGGTCCAGCGCCAGTTTGGTTCCATGCGGGATGATGCCTTCATCCAGGGCGATGGTCCGGTCGTATTCGAGGTGGAAATAGATGCGCTCGGCGTCGCTGGTGAACCCCACCGCCACAAGGGGCCCTACCGTATCGGAAACGGCGATGGAAGGGACTTCAGACCAGTCGGCAAAATCTTGGTCTATGGCGATGCCGCTCTGGGCCGTGGCCATTGTACAGGTGCTCAGAAGCAAGAACAGGGCGGCACAGCGGCCCATTTGGTGTGCTGGGGACATGATGCAGTGAATCAGGGTACAAAGATGGACCTTTGTGGCATGCGATTGCTCGGTACGAAAGTGTGCAAGAAGCACGACCTCGGAGTGCACAACAACCTCTTCGGTGGAACGATGCTCAGTTGGATCGATGAATTGGCCGTGGCGTACGTCAATGAGATCTGCTTTAGCCCCAATATGGTGACCCTCAAAGTGGAGGAAGTGCTGTTTAAATCCCCCGTCAAGGAAAACAACCTCATCAAGATCTACGGTGAGGTGGTCCGGATAGGAAACAAGTCCATCACCATTTCTGTGGAGGCGCGCAAGTTCAATGTCTACAGCCATGACGAGACGGTGGTGACCACCACCCGTTTGGTTTTTGTGCGCATCGATGAGGACGGCAATTCACTCCCCATTGCCCAGCATGTCAAGGACAAGCACCCCGACAAACTCGCCTGAGCCGCGCATTTTGTGGCTGCCGGATTGACATAAGTCACATCAAAAGCTGTCGTGTGACATCACTGCACAGCGCAGTGCGGGGCAAGTTGCGTCCATGCGATTTGATGTCTTTTTCAGTTTCTCCAAGATGCCCGTCGGGGGTGTCATGCCCACGGACTCCATTCTTTACGAGCGGTTGTTTCGCTCCATGGAGGAGGCAGATGCCCTGGGCTATGAACGCGCTTGGGTAGGAGAGGCCCACTATTCTCTCGCTCCTGAGCAACAGGGTCCGGACCCTTTTCTGCCCCATTTCGAAGGCGAGTTGTGCATCAACACCGATATCCTCCAAGTGGCGGCGGCGGCCATGCCCCGTACCCGTCAAATTTCGGTTGGGTCAGCCATCCGCAACATCCTCGTGAACGGCGGTCCTGTGGCCCATGCGGAGATGGTGCGCACCTTTTTGACCATCCACGGCGAGGCCCTTCGGCGTTCGGGCCGGAAGCTCTGTATTGGATTTGGTACCGGTCGTTTTGCTTATGCCAATGCCGCCAATGGCGTGGCGCCCCGCAATGCGGCTGAAGAGCTGGTGTGGCCACAATTGCGTGGGCTGGTGTTGAGGGAGGCCACAGAGATTTTTCTGCGCCTGCTCCGCGGTGACACTTTGGGGTCTGGGGATGTGGCGCCTAAGGTGTTGAACCGAGACAAGGTCGATCCAGCGGTTTGGTCCAAGGCATGCAGCGCCCTGGGATTTTCGTCGGACCAGGAGAGCCTGTCGTTTGCGCCTTTCTGGACATTCGCACCGCTCAAAATCATCCCTGCGGATGTCGGCTTGGAGCAACTGACCTTGGTGTTGGGCTCTCACGATCCGGCGCTGCAGGCCTATGCCAATACTTTCCTTCCCGTGGAGGTGTTCAATCTCTCGGTGACCCCGGGTAAGGTCATTGACGCCACGCATGAGCGCATGGCTTCCACCTTCCATCCCGATGGCGGTGTTTGGCGCCGTGACCGGATGCCGCGTACCGTTATGGTATTTGTCCGAACCGATGAAGGTGTGGGCGATGCCACCCTGGATGCGCTCGCTGAAGCCGAGGCGCGCGAGGCCATGCAGGCCTATTGGAAGGCCATGGAAGGCACAGTGGATGAGGACAAAGTGCGCAAGGGGATGTCCAATGCCGTTTACGGCAGTCCGGCCACGGTTGCCGCCCAAATTGCCGAGCGTTTCCATCCAGAGGACCGGCTCATGACGTGGTTCGATTTCAATGCGCGGGACGAACAGGTGGTCATCCGCCGGATGCGTGACTTCGCCCGGCACGTGCGGCCTTTGATGGCGGCCGAATTCCATTCACCTCAATCCTTGGCCTCATGAACCGCGGTCGGTTGGTCATAGCGGGAGGCGGTCCAGTCGGACTGGTGTCGGCATTGCTGCTCAGGCCTTACTTCGCACAGGTCACCGTGCTTGAGCGCAACGCCGCTGAAGCTGCAGGCGGCCGGTCGCTGCAATTGGTGCTCGGTGAGCGCGGGTTGCATGCCCTGCGTTGTTGTGGTCTCGACCAACAGGTCAAGGCCCAAGGTGTACCAGTCTATGGACGCATGGACGGTGAAACAGGGGCATTCACGCCCTATGGGGCATCGGATGATGCCATTCTCGCAGTGTCGCGCGTGGCGCTGCAGTCCATTCTCGAGCAGGCCGTCGATGGCTTAGAGGGGATTGAGCGCCGGTCCGCTGTGACGGTTACGGGTGTGGACCGCACGGCCAAAAACGTACACTGTGATACACCTCTCGGGCCTGAAATTTTGGGCTATGACATGCTGATCGGAGCGGATGGCGTGCGTTCGGTGGTCGCGGAGAGCATCCTGGAGGAGGAGGAGGTGACCTTGGACAAATTGCCCTTGGTGTACCGAGAGGTGCCTGTGGCAAATGTGGGGTGGCGCTCGGATGCCTTTGTCTATTGGTCCGATGGGGAGGTCATGGTGGGGAGCTTTCCTGGAAAAGAAGGCAGGCGGGGCCTGTTTGTGATGCACCCCCGTGGAGCGGAGCATTTGCTGTTTAACGAAGGCAACACTGGGCTTTTCGCCCGCTTTCCCGGCTTGGCATTCCTCGGAAACACCTTGCTCGAAGCACTGTCCGCGGCCAATGCGGGCGCGATGGGGTCCAAGACCTGCGCGCGCTGGACGTCCGATGAGGTGGTCATCATCGGCGATGCCGCCCACGCCATTGTCCCCTTTATGGGCCAGGGCCTCAATACGGGGCTGGAAGATGCCGTGTGCTTGATGCGTCAATTCCGTTCTTCATCCGCCTCGCCTTGTGACGAGGTGCTTCGGCGTTTTGCCCGCAGGCGTCAGGCGCCCGCTGATGCGATCCGGCGGCTTTCGGACCGTCACGCGCGCCATTTGATGGGGGTGGCTTCCGCTGTGGATGTGGCTTTGGAAGAGCGCGCAGGTGCGGCGCTGCACGCGGTTGGAATGCCGGACACCTATGCGGCCTGTGCGTTTTCGCGCAACCGCTTCGATCGGATCTTGAGCGCAGAGTGGCGCGCCATGAAGCTTGAAATCCCGGTGCATTCGAGGGTGGCCTGACCCCCTTTTTCTGTTTTTTCGCGAAGGGCAGGCCTTTGGGTGCCTTTCGAGACAAGCTCTGCCTCTCCAACTGATGGAGTGGATGTGTATTCGGACGCGTAAAAGTGCATTGCGTCAGCAAAATGAGGGCGTTTAATCCGCTATTGGCGGTTGTTTTTGGGCCATATTTAGGGGTGATCAAATTGCGCTTGCTTCTCATGCTGGTGCCCTTGGCTTTGGCCCAGGATATTTCCGCCCAGTGGAATTCCATTGGCGACAGCATTGTGCTGCCTGTTTTTATGCTGGATGGCACCTATTCCCCTGGGGTCAGTGCGGTGGATGTGGATGGCGATGGTTGGGAGGACTTGACCTTCGGAAACGACTTGCACGGGATTGATCTCTATCTTAAAGCAGAGGTGGGATTTGAACCGGTGCAGGTGGACTTGGGGCTTCAACCTGGAGATTGCACGCCGCGCAGCGTGGTTTGGGTGGACATCGACAATGATGCCGACCAAGATTTGTTTCTGACATGCAGGATCGGTTACAACCGTGTGTACCGCAACCTGGGGGAATTGGTGATGCAGGAGATCACTGATTCTTGTGGCATTGTGGTCAATCTCGCCCAGAAAGCATACGGATTGTCTGTGGCAGACATCAACCTCGATGGTCACCTCGATGTATTCATTGCCAATTACGCCAGTACCGCTCCGCTGGCGGCGAATGAATTCTATCTCGGAGATGGCCAGGGGCATTTCACTGAGACCGAATGGGGGTTGGCCCAAGACCTGTTTACACCGTCTCACCAAGGCCAATTCATCGACCTCAACGAAGATGACCGACTGGACCTCTATGTGATCAACGACAAGGATTTTTTGAACGAATACTACATCGGCACAGATTCCGGATTCGTTGACATGAGCGCAGAGACTGGACTCGATGTCAACACGGATGCCATGGGTACAGCGTGGATCGACGAGGACTTGGATGGCCGGAGGGAGGTCTATATCACCGGGCTTGATGAGGCGTTTTTCATGAAGGACACGGGCAACCTGTCCTTTGTCAATGTGGCGCCGGAATATGGCTTTCCGCCTGAACCCACGACGGGCTGGGCCGTGGTGGGTGCGGATTTTGACAACGATGGATGGGAAGACCTGTTCGTGAATTCGGCAGACTTCATTCATTATCAATACCCCTTGCCCTCGTGGTACACGTCTCAGCCCAACAAGTGGTTCCACAATGATGGCGGTGCCGGTTGGATGGACCGCAGTGCTGAATTGCCCACGGACGCCCAGTTTGCTGAAATCTATGTGATGGCGCAGGCAGATTGGAACCAGGATGGTTCGGTTGATTTGGCGGCGATGCCCATTGGCACAGAGGCGCTGTTGCTGGAAGGGGAGCCCACAGAGGGGCATTGGCTTGAAGTGCTTCCCCGGGGCACAATCAGCAACCGGGACGGTATTGGAACCAAGGTCATCGCCTACACCACGGATGACGCTGGCGGTGTTGTGAAACGCGTGCGACAGGCTTCCTGTGGCGAAGGCATGCTGCAGCAAAACTCACGATGGCTTCACTTTGGGTTGGGTAATACGGAGGCGATTGACTCGCTTGAGGTGCGCTGGCCCTTGGGGTTGCAAGAGATGCACTACGACTTGGCTTCAAATCAGCGGCTGTTGTTGACTGAAGGTGAAGTCGATGTGGCACCGCCTTGCCCAGAGGACTTTGACGGCAATGGGTGGGTCGATGTAGAGGATATCCTGGTCCTCTTGGGTGACTATGGTTGTGCAGGAGAAAGCTGCACGGGAGACTTCGACGGCGACGGTTTGGTGGGCTCTTGGGACCTTGTCCTTTTCTTGTCCGCGTTTGGATTTGACTGTCCCGATTGAATCAGCGGCGGGGTTGCGCGTCAAAAGCAGCCCGCATTTCTAGACAAGCTTTGGATGTCCAGTCGTGGATGCGCTGCCGGAGTTCCACGGGGTCGTCCCCGTATTGCACCTCTCCGAAGCGCACGGAGACGTCGATGTTGCGGTGTCCAAAGCTGCGAAAAGCGTGATCCAGGAAGGTGGAACTGCCAATCCAAGCCACGTCTTTGTCGCGGTACTCCATGGCAATGGGGGTGATGGGGAATCCGCCATCGGCGCACATCTTGAACATGCCCATTTTGTATTCCAGCAATTCCGGACCATCGTGGGTCGTGCCCTCTGGAAAAATGATCACGGAGAGCTCGTCTTGGATGCGCCGCAGGACTTCCTGCCGGGTTTCCTTTCTGCTCTCTGGACTGCTTCGCTTGACCCAGATGGTGCGCAAGGCCGATCCGCCCCAGCCGATGATGGGCCAATACCGCACCTCTGCCTTGGCCACAAAAACCAAGGGGTGGGGCGATGGAACCATGACGGCATCGATGTAGGACCGGTGGTTGGAAACAATGACCGAGGCGTGGGTGGGCAATGTGCCTTCTACGTGTACCCGGATCCCCGTGCTGCGGTGGATGTTGCGGCAGTACCACGTGTAGGGCTTGTAGAGGTCCGCATGTGTCGCACCGACTATTTTGCGCACTGATGCACTGAATACGCCTGCGAGGGAGAGGAAAATGAAAATATTGAACCGAACAAGGGCCCGCAGGAATTTGAGCAACTTCGAACCGTCCGCAGTAGGGGCAGGCAGTTCAGTAAGGAAATCAAAAGATCGATGCACCATGTGTGAACAAGGGGAAGGGCGAAATGTACTCCAATCATAATGGAAGACGCGAAAAACGGCACAGGTTGGTCGGCTGAAGGGTTTGAGCGGTTGGCTGAGGCCCGCCGCAGTGTGCGCCGGTTTTCGGATGTGCCCGTGCCGGAGGAGGTGATGCGCAAGGCTTTTCGCTCCGCCCACTTGGCGCCAAGCTCCAACAATTTGCAGCCTTGGGAATTTCACTGGGTTCGGTCAGGCTCGCCGCAACGCGAAGCGGCCGTCGTGGCCTGCCTTTCGCAACCTGCAGCCGCTACTTCGGCTGAGCTCGTCTTCTTTATCGCCCGTCCCGATCTTTTGGAGGCTCGGGCCGCAGCGATGGTCGCCCACTTCGAGGCCGCCGAAAACGCCGGAACCGCATCTTACTACAGGGACCAGGTCGGTCCCAGCGTGGCCAAGATGGATTCGGCCAAGCGCTCAGCTTGGGCCGACAAGAGTGTCGCCCTTGCCGCTCAGCAGTTTATGCTGGCGATCAAGGCGTCGGGCTTTGACAGCTGTCCCATGGAGGGCCTCGACCCCGACAAGGTCCGCACCCTGTTCGACCTCCCACAGGAAGCCCTCGTCACCATGGCCGTCTCGGTGGGCCAAGGCATCCCAGAAGGCCTCTACGGCCCGCGCCTCCGCTTCCCGCTCGCCGACCACCTTCGCGAGCATTGAGCCCGCTCAGGGGCAGGGGGTGCCGAAGTTGCCGAGGAGGAGGAGGACGTCCGCGACGGTGACGATGCCGTCCGTGTTGAGGTCGCCCACGCACCCGCCGCAGAGGCCGAGGGCTTCCTCGCCGTCTGGGCATCCGTTGCCGTTGGAGTCGGCAGCGAGTGGATTGGTCGTGCCGGCCGCCACTTCGAGGCCGTCGGTGAGGCCGTCGCCGTCGGTGTCGGCGTCGAAGGGGTCCGTGCCGAGCGCCCATTCGTCGGCATCGTCCAGCCCGTCGCCATCGCTGTCCACTGAAGCCACCGCTGTCGCCATCAAATCGCAGACGACCGGAAAGTGGTCGGACGCCCCGCCCGTGTCGTCGGCCAGCATTCCCGACGCGGCCAGCACGTCGGCCGGCAGGGCCTCGGAGCGCAGGACGAACCCGTGCTCGAGCGACAGCACCGCATCGGAGTAGAGCAGAAAGTCGAGGCGGCCCGGCGGGTAGTGGCCGTCGCCGTCGTCGCGCCACGTGTAGGCGAACGGGTCGTGGGTCTGCCGTGGCAGTGCGTCAGCCCAGGCGGTGCCGTCCCAATCGGGCGGGGCGCCGTCGCCGTAGACGTCGGTCTGGACGATGTCGCCGGACAGCAGCGTCTCGAGCTGCTGGGCGTAGCCGACGAGGTTGAGGTCGCCGGCGTAGACGACGGGCGTGCCCTGCGCCACCGCGCCGCCGGAGGCGGTCTCGTCGCGGATCCACGCGATCATCTCGTCGACCTGGTCCTGGCGGCCGGCGTCGTTGCCGCAGCAGGAGAGGTGGCTGTTGATGAACAGCATCGGCCCGCCGAGCGCGGCCGGCACGTCCACGAGCACCGGCGTCTGCTTGGTGACCTCGTTCCACGTCTCCAGCAGCGGCCAGAGGGCGGCCGTCACGAGGTCGCCGTCCTTGTGGGTGTGCCACCCCTCCGCGGTGCCGGTGGGCAGCCAGTCGTCGAGGAGGTCCTTGACCTGCGTGGCCGACGTGTTGCCGCACTCGCTGAACAGGTAGACGTCCGCGTCGATGGCCTGGACGATGCGCTCGAAGCGGGGCTGGCGGTTGCCATTGACCAACCCATTGCCCAAGACGTTGTAGGCGCAGGTCCGCACCACCGGCAGGCTAGGCCGCGCCAGGCCGAGGGGCGTCACGGGAGGGGCCACGTCGTCCTCGAACACGTAAACGAAGTCCGCGCCGGCGTTGGGCATGAAGTCGGCCCCGAGGGTCTCGCGGAAGAGCAGGCGGATGGTGTCCTGCGGAAACAGGGGGTGCACGCCGTCGGGCACGGCATCGCGGCGCAGGGCGATCTCGAACTCGCTGCTGGTCACGGTGGGGGCGGGGTGGAACCCGATCTC
>DGOE01000007.1:0-4659 GCA_002389295.1 Flavobacteriales bacterium UBA4474
TGGTTCGAGGCCCGCTCCG
Organism: Flavobacteriales bacterium UBA4474; assembly: GCA_002389295.1. Lineage (GTDB taxonomy): Bacteria > Bacteroidota > Bacteroidia > Flavobacteriales_D > Sanyastnellaceae > UBA8752. Next base: position 20 of record DGOE01000007.1, read on the forward strand.
AACAGGTGCTCGCCGACATCGAGCAAGCCTTTGCGGAATTCCGCCTCAGCGAGGCCCTGATGACCACCTACAAGCACATCTGGGACGATTTCTGCTCGTGGTACCTCGAGCTGGCCAAGCCGACCTACGGTGAGCCCTGCGACCGGGTCACTTATGACGCCACGGTGCGCATATTCGAGCGCATGCTGTCGTTGCTTCACCCGTTCATGCCCTTCCTGACCGAAGAAGTGTACAGCCTCCTGCAGGAGCGCCCCGCCGGAACGCTGCTGTGCGCCTCGCCTTTCCCCGAGCGGAGCGGCACAGCGGTCGACGAGGCCCTGCTCGCCGATTTCGACCTCACCACACGGATCGTCGCAGAAGTACGGGGCATCCGCCAGAAGGGACACATCCCCAACAAACAGGCCCTTGACCTCAAGGTCATTGTCGACGCGGAAGGCAAACCCTACCCCTCCAAACTGGAATCGGTCGTCTGTCACCTGTGCAACGTCACAGGCGTAGAGCGCATCGCTGAGAAAATCACCGGCGCTTTTGGCTTCGTCGTGGAAACCCACGAGTTCTTCATCCCCGCCGGAGACGCCGTGGACCTCGGCGCAGAAAAAGAGAAAATCCGGAAGGACCTCGAGTACCAGCAAGGCTTCCTCAACATTGTCCAAAAGAAGCTCAGCAACGATAAGTTCGTCAACGGCGCCCCCGAAAAAGTGGTCGCCTCAGAACGGGCCAAGGCAGCAGATGCCGAGGCCAAAATCGAAGTCCTTCAAGCCCAGCTTGACGCCTTGGGCTGAAGCGGTTTACCGTCAGGTCAACGGGGACGGCGCAAACGGTGGTCCACGCTGTACCGCCCCCCTCCCATCAGGGCGAGGGCCGCAAAGGGAATGAGGAACAACAAGGCGTGTTCCTTGTCGCCGATGGGGTCGCCCGCATGGGCACCGAATGCAGCGACGGCCATGGTAATGGCCGCGGGAACGGACATCCATCGGGTGAACAGGCCCAGCACCACACAGGCGGGGGCCACGAGTTCGCCAAACACGGCCAGGGCCAGTGACGCTTCCGTGCCAATGCCCATCCAGTCGTAAAACTTCACCTCTCCGGCCTCGAGCCCTTCCATCAGCCGGTGGAGCTTGCCCCAGCCGTGGGGCACCATCAACCCTCCCGCGCCGAGGCGCAGCAGCAGGATTGCAACATCTCTTTGCCAATTCATACGGGCAAATTACCGATTGAGGCCTTTCGGTTTGAGGAGGCCATCCGACGTTTCGAACGGCCTCCCGTAACCAAAACCTAGAAGCTGTCGGCGGCACCTCCGCGACCGGCCGACAGGATGAATCTGCACCACACCCTCGCCGCCCCAACATCCGGTTCGCGGGTGTGACCGCTCGATTCGTCAGTGCAAAAAGAAGGGCGCCCTTTTGGGGCGCCCTTCCTCAGTCAATATGATGTGTAGCTCATTGGCAAGTGCCACCGAAGCTGCCCAAGAGCAACAACAGGTCACCCACAGCCGTAGCACCGTCTCCATCGAGGTCGGTAGGACAAGGGTTGGCACCACTGACTTCACAGGTACCATCATCGATGGTGGCCGTGGCGTCGTAGTTGCTGGCATCGGGGTAAGTACATCCGTAGACAATGGCCGTAGCACAGCTGCCGTCATCCTCACCCGAGAACGGGTTGTATTCAGCACTGAAGGGATCGGTACAACCCGCACACAAGTCACACTCGGCGTAACAAGCGGCGTCCAGCGTCATGGGGCTGTCGACCACACTCAACTGACGATCGCTGTATCCACCCGTTGTGCAATCACCTGTGAGTTCCTCCCAGGCACCACCATTGCGGTACTTGAAGGCGTAATCACCTACACTCAGAATCAACGTCGCTTCCCAAACACCGTAGCCCATTTCAGTCATCGGTGTAGCGGGGTCGCCCCAACCGTTGAATGAACCGGCAATGTCCATGCCGCCGTCGACCGTGATGTTGGACGTATTCACGCGGAACACAATCTCAAACTGGCAGCTGCCGTCATCGGTGTTGGCTCCAGCGTCAAAGTTGACGGCATCAGCGTTTGTACATCCGTTGTAGTTACAAGGACCGGGGTCCGTAGCATCAGCGTTGTAGTTGTCGGCATTGGGATCATCGCATCCTGCAACTTCCTGGCAGTCGAGGATCAAGTCCCCGTCCGTATCCGTGTAGTCACACAAGAGGCTGATGTCACAAGGGTTGGTGAAACCACAAGCTGAAGGGTCGCCGCAACCTGGCGTGAAGCTGCTCAAAGGAGCGGCCCAGAGGTACTGAGGACCCAAGACAGGCACAATGGTGCGCCACACGCCGTTTTGCTCCGCCAGGGTCAACACGTTACCCGAAAGGTTGACCGTGAATTGACCACCGCACATGCCCACAGGGGTTGTACTGGCAATGGCCACCAATTCAAAGAGCAATCCTCCAGTGGGGTCACTCACGCTGGACATCACCAAGGGACCACCGGTGCCATCACCGAGGAAGACACCGTTCACTGCAATGTTGGGGTTCACACCACCACTGAGCTCACAACCACCCGCAAGCGGCTCGTTTTCTGTGCCCGAGAGGGTCAAACCAACCAACCACACATTTTCAGCGCCGGTAGGCAATGTGGTATCCATGTAGTCACAAGAACCATCATCCTCTGTGGCGAAACCGTCGTAGTTACAGGCGATCACATCCATGCAACCGGGCACGTTGAGTGGGTTGCCGTCGCAATCTTCATCTGCGGCTGCGTACTCGCAAGAACCATCGTCTGTGGTAGCCAATGCACTGTAGTTACAGGCTGTTTCATCGTTACAACCTGGGCCGAGTGAGGCCACACCAAGACTCACAGCCAAACGTGGCGCAGTGTAATTGGTGACTTCGTTGATCCAGTAGGCAGCCTCAGCTGGACCCATGGTGGGGTTCAACGTCAGTTGCGTAGCCGCGATGTTGGTTCCATTGGCGGCATCCACGAACTCCGTTGTAGCGACATCCCACCACTGCCAAGGAGCTCCGTCAAACGGCTCTGCTGGCGCTCCGTCCACGTAGTTGTTGAGCACGGGGAAAAGTCCGTCCCAACCCTGGTTTCCGTAAGCCACAGCGGGGTCTGGCAAACCAATGTTGGCGAAGACCGCGTTGTTGTTGGTGGCGTATCCGTTAATCTCAGAGTGGATGTCATACGCTCCACTCACTTCCACCACAGGCTCGTTGGTCGTCGGAACGATCAATACACCTGTAGTGTATGGTGCAAACTGGTCATGGGGACCTTGGAAGGACACCATGGGCACATCGCCTTCATCCAACCAGTTCAAGTCACCCAAAGCACCACCGAGGTTCATCTGGAAGTCGAAGTCAGAGCTGTAACCTACGTGGTTCGCGATGCACAGCTGGAAACCACCCAATTCCGCAGGAGCGTATGTGTCGGTCGTGGCGTCCGGGTTGCCGTGAATGTCCTCCACAACCATGGGGATCTGGCTGCCCGTACCTGGATCGTACCAGAACTTGGAAATAGGAACTCCAGCATCATCGAGGATGATGTCGTTGTAATTCTCAATGCCCGCTGACGCCAGGGTGATGTAACCACCGGTGCCCTCACCAAACATGGCAATCTTGTTGTCGGCCACACCCCATGGGTTGCCGTCCTCTGCAATCGTCTTGCGGAAGAAACGTACAGCCGTGCGGCTGTCCTGAACACCGCGATAGGCGGCCTGAATCAGCTGAAGCGTGCGCTCATCCTGCGTCGCAGCGAGGGCGTTCCAACCCAGACGATAATCACAGCTCGCCACCACATATCCCTTCTTGGCGAATTCGGTACAAATCGCAACAGCACAGCTGTCGTCTTTGTTACCCACAGCACTGCCGTTCACGTACTGAGGCAGGAAGTTTCCAGTGTGGAAGTAAAGGATCAGTGGGCGCTCCGAGATGATGTCACCCGCAGGCTCATAGATGTCGCAAACCAAAGGCTGAGCTGCAGGGGGGTCGCCGTTCAACAAAGGAATGATGGTGATGTTGCTGCCGTATACCACATTGGATGTGACATTCACCTCGTCAAACACTTCATCGATGTAACGGACACCGCTGTTGTTGACTTCTCCCTCAGTGACCAACCCGAGGGCCAATCCCATGCGCGGCGAGTTGTAATCTACGATTTGATCAATCCAAAACAAGGCCTCTGCCTCACTCATGGTGGGGTTGAGAGACAACTGAGTGGCCAAAATGTTGGTCTCCGAAGCATCATCATATGCCTGAACGGCAGCTTCATCATACCACTGCCAAGGTGAACTGTCAAATGGCTCAGTAGGCACCCCGTCCACGTAACTGTTGAAGACCGGGAACAGACCTGACCAACCATTGTTGACCGCGGATGCCGCATCGGCAATGTCCGCGTCAGCAAACGCGGCATTGTTGTTTGCCGCATAACCGTTGATCTCTTCGTGGATGTCATAAGCACCACTCACCTCGACAACGGGCTCGTTGGTCGTGGGGACAATCAAGACCGCAGTCTCATATGGAGCGAATGGATCGTGAGGACACTGGAAGCTGACCATGGGCACATCGCCCTCGTCCAACCAATTGAGGTCACCCAAGGCGCCACCGAGATTGAACTGAAAGTCGAAGTTGGAATCATAACCCACGTGGTTTGCCATGCAGAG
>DGOE01000007.1:4795-14065 GCA_002389295.1 Flavobacteriales bacterium UBA4474
CCTGGATCGTACCAGAACTTGGAAATCGGAACGCCCGTATCATCGAGGATGATGTCGTTGTAGCTCGAAATACCCGCAGATGCCAAAGTGATGTATCCTCCTGTGCCATCGCCGCCCAATGCAATCTTGGTGTCATCGATGCCGTAAGGGTTTCCGTCTTCAGCCACTGACTTGCGGAAGTACCGGACAGCAGTCCGGCTGTCTTGAACGCCCCGATACGCAGCTTGAATCAGCTGCAAGGTGCGCTCCTCCTGAGTGGCAGCAAGAGGGTTCCAACCTACACGATAGTCCACACTGGCCACCACATATCCCATCTTGGCATAGCGGGTGCAGATCTCGACAATCGCGCTATCGGTCTTGGTACCCTGCGCTCCACCGTTTACATACACTGGAAGGAAGTTTCCGGTATGGAACATCATCAAGAGCGGACGGTCCGTCTCGGTGTCACCCGTCGGTTCATACATGTCGAGCACCAGAGGCTGTGCAGCAGGCGGAAGGCTTTGCAATGCCGTGATGACGGTGATGTTTGTACCGTACTGAATGTTTGAGGTCACGGTCACATCGCTGAACACCTCATCGAGGTATCGGGTCTGTGCACCAGCAGTGAGGCAGATGAAAAATGCTGCCAGAAGGAGACAAGTTTGCTTCATGGTTTGGTCCCTAAAGTTGAGAGGGAAAAGATAGGTCAGGTCCATCAGAGTGTGTACGAATTACACGCCGGAATCACTCCAATGGGCCTTTGGAAATTTGTATTCGTGGATAATGTGCCCAAAATCAGTCCCGGGTGTCCACTTCAAAGAGCAGACTGATGTAGGCCAAACGGCCCACAGCAGGGCCGCCGTACGTCTCTATGTGCCAGTTTTTCAGCACATTAGAAGCGCCCGCCTTCACAGTCAAATTCAGCTGATCAATGTGGGCATTGGCCTGAACATCCAACAGGTCGAATGTGGGAACAAATCCAGTGAATTGCGGCGAACCTTCAAAAACGAAGCCCTCGACCCACTTATAATTCACGCCGAAACCCCATGTACTTGCTTCCCTCAACCGAAGATCGCGCGTACTGATTCCGAGGTTGTATTTGTGCTCCGGGGTATTGAATGCGGGAATGATGGGGTCGTCTTCATCGGTTTTAACCAAGCGGTTCCAGCTGTAATTGCCCGACAACATCCAGTTGTCACCCACATACCAATTGGCACCAATAGAAGCGCCGGTCGTGCGGACCTCATTGATCGAATTGGCCGCATAGCGGAACACATCGATGCCGGTCACAGCTTCGGGGAAAGAGGCGTTTTGGAAGAGCACATCCAACCCGATGTTGTATCCGATGAAGTTGGTGTATTGGCTGTAGTACCAGCTGCCGTCGAGGTAGAGTTTGTCCCACAACGTGGTCCTGTATCCCACTTCAACCGACTTGACCTGTTCCGGACGAAGGGGCGCAATATTGAAATACTGCATCGTATCCAAGTTTCCGAAGGGCAGGCCAGCCGCACTCGAAATGCTGTTTCGGTAATCGATGAAACTCGAGATCGTCACCAGGCTGTCACGGCCTTGCAGGTTGCCCACCAGCGTGGCCGGTCCCACATCCAAATACAGGTACTGGTCCGCCAAAGTCGGATTGCGCAGCGCACTCGATAAGCTGACCCTGAAATAGTCCTGCTCTCTGGGTTGCCACACCAAGGAAGCCGCTGGGGAGAACACCCAATCGAAGTTCTGGTTCTTGTCGGCACGCAAGGTCGCGGTGGTGATCACCTTGTCCTCGGCAAACCGTTTTCTGGCCCCCGCATACAGGCCGACTTCCTGATTGGTAATGACCACACCTGCAGTATCACTGAAGATGGTGCCGTCACTGTTGGGTGTGTACCGTCGAAAATTCGCCCCGACCCTGACCTCCTCGAGCCCACTTGGATTGAAGATGCGCTCACCGTGCAAATGCACCAGGCTTGACCTGTCATAAAAACGCGTACCGCCCTCCCCTTCATTGTTCTTCAGCGACCTGATCCTGTCAAAGGCCTCCTGAAATTCGGGGGTGCCCGGCTGCAAGTGACCCAAAGGCTCGAGCGACACATCGCTCAGGCCGGCGTAGCCATTGTTCGTCCAATTCTCAACCAGGTCGTGCCATTCCGTGAGGTTGTCTTGGTTGCTGCTGAACCAATTGGAGATGCTGTCCGGGGGAATCGTAAACGTGGGGAATGGACCCGAAGTGTCGAGGACACCCTGGGGCCAAGTGCCTGAAATCATCGGCGCAATGCTGTCCACCCAGTAGCGGTAATACACCTTGGAGTAACTGTAGTCACTGCGGGTCTCGTCTTGCAGTCTAAGCGCCGTGGCATAGGGGTCATAGCTGTCCCCGGCATCTTCGCTTGTGCGGTAGGCCCGCACAAACCACTTACCCGGTTTGGAAAGCTGCAATTTGTGCTGGTAGAACTCAATGTTTCGGAGGGAGAAGCGGTTGTCCCCTTGATATACTGTGGTTCCAAATCCACTGTTGAAGCCGTAGACCAATTCAGTCGACTCATAGGTTTTCTCCGGTTGCAACCTCAAGTGCAAGGCCGTGGAGACTTTCAGGTTGTTGGTGCCGTAGTCCACCAGGTCAATTTCACGGTACCCGGTTCTGTAAAAACCACCCAATCCTCGGGCATTGGCACTGTTGTCGCCGCTGTAATCAAACACCGTACTGTACTCGTCACCATAAACATTGACCGCATCATACCCCCCGGGGTTTGTGGCACCGACCAGTGAGCCGTCCACCGGATTGTAGTTGTCTGCGATCCAATCATCGGCGCTGAAGCGAAAGGCATTGATCTTGAAGCCCAACACCGGATTTCCTTCGCTGTTTTCCACGTAATCGGCATACCGGAATCCTGTTTCGGTGAGGTTGCGCTCCCCCACTTTGGCACTCACCGCGAGGCCTGGAAAACGGAATGGCGACTTGGTTTCCATGGACACCACACCGTTGAAGGCACCGGGTCCATAAAAAGCACTGCTGGCACCCGCCACAATGTCCACCTTCATGACGTCGAGTTCAGGCGCACCCAAGAAGTTGCCCAGCGAGAAGTTCAGGCCGGGACTTTGGTTGTCCACGCCATCAATAAGCTGCAGGGAACGCACCGGTGAAGTGCTGTTGAATCCGCGGGTATTGATGATTTTGAAACCGAGCGAAGCGCTTGTGAGGTCCACCCCTTTCAGGTTGCCGAGGCCTTCATAGAAATTGCCACTTGGAGCCTCCTTGATGGCCAAGATGTCCATGGACTCAACGGTCAACGGGCCTTGTTTTTGGCGCTCGTCGATCCTTGACCCCACCACTTCCGCCTCTTCCATCAGGACGGCATCGGGTTGCAGCACGGCGCGGATTTCATCCGTCGCACTGCGCACATCGATTTCGAGCAACGCATACCCGATGAAGCTTACGTTCAGTTTGACCGGCAATGCGGGCACCTCCAAGCGGAAGCGGCCATCAAAATCCGTAGATGTACCCGTGGTGCTTCCCGCTACCAATACACCGGCTGCAAAAACCGGATCACCTGTTTCTCCATCCAATACTTGGCCGCGGATGGCCACTTGGGCAGAAGCTGTCAAGGATACCAAACTGAGCGTCAGGCAAAGAGCCCTGAAAAAGTGGCGCATTTGACACATGTCGTAATGTGAATCGTGGTTTCGGCCCTGCCTATTCGACAACGGGGAAGGCAATATGCGACGAAATCACGTTGCAGACACCTGTTCGATGTGCACGAGATATTGACCATCCATCACCACCTCATCACCCACGACCAATTTCCGTCGGCGCCGGGACTCCGCCTCGCCATTTACCGTGACCCTGCCTTCGTCCACAGCCCACTTCGCCTCTCCCCCTGTTGCGCAGAGGCCCGTGGCTTTGAGCAATTGAAGCAAGTCGATGTACGGTGTCCGCAACTGGAATTCAATGCGCTCCACCGCTCAAATCAGATCGGGCAAACCCTCAGGGTCGTCTTCGGCCACCATCGCATAGGCCTTTTCGACGATGTCCTCCACCGAGGGCTTAGAAAAGTAATCGCCGTCACTTCCATAAGCAGGCAGGTGCGGCGCAGCGGACAGGCACTGTGGCGGCGCATCCAGGTGCATCCAGAGGTCACCTGAAGCGATGGACCGCTCCATCATGTAGGCTGTAGCACCACCGGGCACGTCTTCATCAACGAACAGCACGCGGTGCGTCCGCGCCACACTTTGACCGACCACTCCGGTCAGGTCAAACGGGAGCAGGGTGCGCACGTCGACCAACTCGACCTCCACACCCCATTCGGAAAGGCGTTCTGCGGCGGTGGTGCAGAGGTTGAACGTGCTGCCGTAAGAGACTATGGTCAAGTCCCTTCCCTCACGGACCACCTCGGGCACACCCAAGGGCACGCGGTATTCACCTGGGTTCAGGGGCAAATGCTCTTTGGAGCGGTATCCATTCAGACACTCGACGACCAATGCGGGATCTCCTGCGGCCAAGAGCGTGTTGTACATCCCCGCGGCCTCCGTCATGTTGCGCGGAACGCAAACGTGCATGCCGCGCACGCTGTGGACGATGGCGCCCATGGGGCTTCCGGCATGCCAAATGCCTTCGAGTCTGTGTCCGCGGGTGCGAATGATCAGCGGCGCGCGCTGGCTGCCCGCACTTCTGTAGTGCACCGTGGCCAGGTCGTCGCGCATGATCTGCAGCGCGTAGTACAGGTAGTCCAGGTATTGGATCTCAGCAATGGGGCGCAATCCGCGCATGGACAATCCGATGCCCTGCCCGACGATGGTGCACTCTCGGATGCCGGTATCGGCGACCCGCTCCTCTCCAAAGGCCTCTTGCATGCCTTCCATGGCTTGGTTGACCCCGCCAATCTTGCCCGTATCCTCGCCAAAAGTGAGCACCTCGGGATGCTGTTCAAACAGGGCCTTGAAGTTGTCCCTCAACACAATCCTACCGTCCACGACCTCCTCGCCAATCACAGCCTCCACGGGGGCCACCGCCGTGGCGTCCAACGTGCCTGCTGCGTGCAATTGTCCGCCAAACAAACCCGCACAGCGGTCCTGCTGCACCCCCAACCAGCGGCGCAACGCGGTCCGCTCCGGCGAATCCGCGCCGGCAGAAGCGTGCAATGCCTGGCGCACCGCTACGTGCACATCCCGTCTGATCGGCTCGGTGATCGCCTTCAAGGCTGCGGCACGGTCGGCCATGCCAGGAACAGCGTGCAAAAGCTCCACTGCGGTATCCCGCTCCCCATCCAGTGCAGACCTGACCGCCTTCCATGCGGCCTTCTGCTCCAGCCGCACCTGGGCCTTTGCTTCGAGCCGAATGGCTTCGAGTTCAGCCTCAGTGGCCGCACCCTCCATTTCAAGGAAACGCCCCAATTGGCGGATGCAGTCAAATTCCTCCGCCCAAGCCAACCGCTCGGGAGATTTGTAGCGCTCGTGGGAGCCACTGGTGCTGTGGCCCTGTGGCTGGGTGCATTCCTCCACGTGCACCAGCACCGGCACATGGCGCTCGCGGCAAATCTTGGCCGCCCGCTCATAAGTCAGCAACAGCGCCGGATAGTCCCAAGCGCGCACCTTAAAGATGACAATGCCGCCTCCTGGCAATGCGGCTTCGGACTCAGCGAGGGCAATGCCTCCATCTCCTGCGCCACCTGGTTCTGACCCATAGGCCATGCCGGCCAAAGCTTGGGATATGCTCTCGCGCGCCGTTTGGAATTTCTTTGGCACCGAAATGCCATAGCCATCGTCCCAAATGCTCATGCACAGCGGCACGCCAAGGACGGCAGCGGCATTGATGGTTTCCCAGAACATGCCCTCAGAGGTGGAGGCATCGCCAATGGTACCAAAAGCCACCTCGTTTCCATCCCGCGAAAACCCTTTGACCTTGAACCCGGCCTTCTTCATGGCCTTGCCGCAGGCGCGGTAATGCTTGCTGGCATGAGCCAATCCCAACAATCGCGGCATTTGACTGGCTGTCGGAGAAAGGTCCACCGAGCTGTTTGGCTGCTTCGTGAGGGGCAAAAACTGCCCTTCGGCATCCACCGTGCGCGAGCCGAAGTGCCCGTTCATCTGGCGACCGGAAGTCATGGGTTCCCGATCGGGGTGCGTATCTGCATACAGCTGTGCGAAGTAGTGCTCCACGCTCATGAGCCCGAGGGCCATCATCAAGGTCTGATCGCGGTAGTATCCGCTCCTGAAGTCACCGTCGCCGAACTGGCGGGCCAAGGCCAATTGCGCCACCTCCTTGCCATCTCCAAAGATGCCAAACTTGGCCTTTCCGGTCAGGACCTCCTTGCGCCCGAGAAGCGAAGCCTCTCGGCTAATGCAAGCCAATCGGTAATCATGTAGGGCGACCTTTCTCAGGTCTTCTCCTGTGTCGAGCGCGAGTGTTTCTCCCATGGCCGTTGATGGTGCTGCGCGAAGGTACCGAGAAGTAGATATTCAAGCCGAACCACCCTCAATGGCCTGCCATATCAAATCTTTCAGCCGGTCCACACCTTCGCCAGTGACTGCGCTGAAATAATGGTGCCCCAACTTTCCGAGGGCGGCGGTGACCTCTTCCCGCAATTCCACATCCAAGAGGTCGCTCTTGCTGATCGCGAGCACGCGGTCCTTGGCCAGCAACTCGGGGTTGTACTGCTCGAGCTCCCTGAGCAAAATGCGGTAGGCCTCGGCGATGTCGTCGGCATCACCCGGAACCAAGAAAAGCAATACGGCATTGCGCTCGATGTGGCGCAGAAACCGCAAACCCAGCCCCTTGCCCTCATGCGCCCCTTCAATGATGCCGGGGATATCCGCCATCACAAAACTCCGGTCTCCGCGATAGGCCACCATGCCCAAATTGGGACGCAGCGTGGTAAACGGATAATCCGCTATTTCCGGTTTGGCCGCACTGACCACACTGAGCAAAGTGGATTTCCCTGCATTGGGAAAGCCGACCAGTCCCACATCCGCCAACAACTTCAGCTCGAGCACGCGCCACAATTCCGCGCCGTCCTCGCCCGGCTGCGCATAGCGGGGCGTTTGATTGGTAGGTGATTTGAAGTGATCGTTGCCCAAACCGCCTCTTCCCCCCTTCACCATGATCCACTCCTGGCCATCCCCTGTGATTTCAGTCAGGATTTCCTGGCTTTCGGCATCGCGCACGACCGTTCCAATGGGCACGTCCAGAAATTCATCCTGCCCGTCTGCTCCATGCCTGCGGTTGGCACCTCCCGCGCCACCGTGTCCTGCCGAAATGTGCTTTCTGTATTTCAAGTGCAGCAACGTCCACACCTGGCTGTTGCCGCGAAGGATGACATCGCCACCACGGCCGCCATCGCCGCCATCGGGACCTCCCTTGGCGGTGACCCGGTCACGGTGCATGTGCGTGCTGCCCGCGCCGCCCTTTCCAGAACGGCACCACAGCTTGACGTAATCGACGAAATTCTCGCTGGCCATGGACAGTCAGGCCCTCAAGCCCAAGCTTCAATGGCCGACCTGAGGCGGCCGAATATGTCCTCAACGCTGCCCAGGCCTTCAATGCCCTGGTACTTCCCTTGGGCCTGATAATGGTCCGCTACAGGCGCCGTCTCCGCATTGTACACGTCAATGCGCTTCTGAATCACTGCAGGGTCCGCATCATCCGGACGGCCGCTGGTCTCTGCACGCTTGGCCAAACGCACCTTGAGCTCGTCTTCTGGCACTTCCAATGCCAACATACCACTAATGGCCTGCCCCTTCTCATTGAGAAAGGCATCCAATGCACCGGCTTGGGCCGTGGTTCTCGGGAATCCATCAAAAACGAACCCTCTGGCATCAGGGTGTCCGTTGGCCGAATCTTCAAGCATGCGAATGGTGACGTCATCGGGCACCAACTGGCCTTTCTCCATGTAAGACTTGGCCAATTTCCCAAGCACGGTTTCTTCCTTGATGTTGAGCCGGAAAATATCCCCTGTTGAGAGGTGAACGAAGCCGAAATGATCAACGAGCAAAGCACTTTGGGTACCCTTACCCGCACCGGGAGGGCCGAAGAGGACAATGTTGCGCATGAGGCCACGAAGATAATAGCCTCCATCAAGGCACTCGACTACTTAATAAAGACACTTTCCATCCTTCAGTCTGCACCAAAATTGAGCGATAAAGTGTGGCCCGTTGAACCGCAACGAACACCTGTATAATACAGATATAAATTACTCTCGTTAAACTTTACAATTACTTCGACGAAAGAGATTATACGGCTCAAATAATCTATATAAAGTTTGTCGGTGGTTAATATATATCGACTAGATGTGGCAATTTTTGGGCTGAATGTGCTTGACCAAAACTACCATGCTATCTCTTCGCCAATTTGTAATTCTCTGTTTGCTTCCAATTTCGGCTTCTGTTTGGGGCCAAGATTTGGATGCTCTGTTGTCCACAACACCCGCAGAGTTGACCGATGCTCAGCTTGAAATTCTGCAGAATTTCACAGTGGAGATTGACACTGTTGCCGTCAATATCGGCGTCCTGGACGACGCGGATTTGACAGGGTACAATACATACCGTTTGTACATCACCACCAATGCCGAAACCGACCAGATTTCGAGTATTTATGGCGACATCAATGAACCCCTTTCACTGGAGACTTCTGGCGGTTTTTTCCAGTCTTCTCCCCTCGGCAGCGTCACGCCTGCGGGAACCAATCCTCTCCTTTGGACAAACTACCCCTCCAATGAGTTCGACAGCTTCGTCACCATTGGAATCGCTGAGTCGGCTTCACCCTCAGCGGGTGAATCGGATATTTCCATCCTCGAGTCTGGATCGAACTCGTGGGTTTCGGTATTTGAACCTGCTGACGGGTCAAACGGCAGCAGTTTTGCCATCTCAGACCTCACCGGCGGAGGGTGGTTTGTTTTGCCCAGCGCATCCAATGGAATTGCCGGTCCCGACTTGCGGGTCCTCATTGCCCAGTTCACCACCGACGGCATGCTTACAGGCAACATCAACACGCAGGTCTTCTTGGAAGGCGACAACATTGGCGGTACGGTATATCTGAATTTGGACCTTCCTATTGGAGGTTGCACGGACAGCCTTGCCTGCAATTTTGACGAGGAAGCCACCCTCAATGACTCCTCTTGTCTGTTTGCAGATGACCCCTGTGAATTTTGCGCAAGTGGTGCCGTTGAGCTCGCAGATGCGGATGGCGACGGCATTTGTGATGACGAAGATGATTGCTTCGGAGTGCTCGATGAATGCGGTGTTTGTGCTGGACCAGGAGCAGTCTATGAGTGCGGTTGCGAAGACATCCCTGACGGTGACTGCGAC
>DGOE01000045.1 GCA_002389295.1 Flavobacteriales bacterium UBA4474
CAGTCCATCAACTCGAGTCCCGCTCCTGAGGGATACGAACTCGAGCTCGAGGTCGTCGCAGAAGACATCGGCCTCCTCGCGGGCGCATTGGGTGTGACCGATCTGACAGGATACAGCTGCACGCACCTGTTTGTCGTCATGAACAATGCCGATGACTTCATGTCTTCCGTTTCCGGAGACTTGACCAATCCGACCTACATCAACACGACCACGGATTTCTATCACGCACTCCTCGGTGCGGCTACACCGAACGGCATCAACAGCTTGTTGTTTCCGGTCTACCCCGATTTGGCCTACGACAGCTGGGTGACCATCGGACTGGAGGGTGTTCCCAATGCCATGGCGGGTGAGGCAGCGGTCAATACCGTGCAGGCATCCGACAATCCTTGGGTGACCAATTTTGATCCCGGAGCAGGGGCTTCGGGGGCCAACATTGCCATTGATGACCTCATCGGTGGCGCTTGGTATGCCTTGAACGGTGATGCCAACGGAATTGCTGGAGACGACCTGCGCGTGCTGATCGGCCAATTCACCACGACAGGTGAGTTGAGCGGACAGGCATATTGCCAGGTCTTCATCAATGGTGATGGCAGCACGGAATTCCGGGACACCTTCTACTTCGGAGCAGGAGCTCCTGCATTGGGGTGCACGGACCCGACCGCTTGCAACTATGACGCAGAGGCTTCCGATGATGATGGCTCTTGCACCTTCCCCGCCGACCTGTGCGCTGGTGAAACCAATGTGGATTGCGATTGCGCCTGCTTGAATGATGCCGACGAAGACGGCACCTGCGATGAGGATGAGTTGCCTGGATGCCAAGATGCAGAAGCCTGCAACTATGATGCGGCCGCCACAGATGATGATGGTTCTTGCACATATCCCGCAGCAGACAACCTCGACTGCGATGGCAACTGCCTGAATGACAGCGATGAAGACGGCACCTGCGATGAAGACGAAATAGCCGGATGTGCTGATGCCGCCGCTTGCAACTTCGATGCTACCGCCACGGACGACGATGGCTCCTGCACTTATCCCGCAGCAGACAACCTCGACTGCGATGGCAACTGCCTGAACGACGCCGATGAAGACGGTGTCTGCGATGAAAACGAAGTGGGCGGATGTGCTGATGCCACCGCTTGCAACTTCGACGCGGCAGCCACAGACGACGATGGCTCCTGCACCTACCCCGCAGCCGACAACCTCGACTGCGATGGCAACTGCTTGGCCGATGCCGATGGCGATTTGATTTGCGACGAAGATGAAATTCCCGGATGCCAGGACCTCCTGGCTTGCAACTTCGATGCTGCAGCCACGGACGACGACGGATCCTGTGCTTACCCCGCCGCCGACAACCTCGATTGTGACGGCAACTGCCTCGCAGATGCCGATGGTGATGGCCTTTGCGACGACGAGGACCCTTGCAACGAGCCCGACCTGACACCCGCTGTCTTGCCCATCGTTCCCGCTTCATTTATTGCGGAAGTGACCTTGGACGGCCAGCCCGTGGTCGGCATGACGCTCTTGGCCCTTGTAAACGGCGAGACGGCCGGAGTGGACCAAGCCTTTGAATACGAAGGAGGTAGCTGGGTCAGCATGACCATCTATGCCGCGGCTGGAGCCGATGTGGAATTCCAGCTTTTTGATGCTGCTGAGTGCGCCCTCTATGACATTGACCTCTCCTTTGCCGTCAGTGCGGACGGGGAAGAGTTGTCCACCTTTGATGACCCTGCTGACCTTCCTTTCCTCAGCGGAAATGCCATTCCCGGTTGCACGGACGAAACCGCATGCAACTACGACGCCTTGGCCGACATGGAAGATGGATCCTGCATCTACCCCTTCGACCTCTATGGAACAGACCTTTACGACTGTGATGGCAACTGCATTTCTGATGCAGATGGCGACGGCATCTGCGATGAAGACGAAATACCAGGTTGCACGGATCCCACCGCTTGCAACACGGGGGATTTCTCCGATACAGACAACAGCCTGTGCATCTACCCCTCTGATATTTACGGCGTTGACTATGTCGATTGTGAAGGCAACTGCCTGAATGATGCCGACGGCGACGGCGTGTGCGACGAAGTGGAAATTGACGGGTGTACCGACGCATCCGCTTGCAACTACGATGAAGGTGCCACCGAACAAGATGGTTCCTGCGAGTATGAAAGTTGCGCGGGATGTACCGAAGCCACGGCGTGCAACTATGACGCTGAGGCCACCATCGACGATGGTACATGCGCTGAATTTGACGCTTGCGGAGAATGCGGCGGAGAAGGCCCGGCAGACGGCTACGACTGCGACGGCAACTGCCTGGAAGACGCAGACGGTGACGGAATCTGTGATTTCGAAGATCCTTGTCTTGAGCCCGACACCACGGTGGCTGTGCTCCCCCTCATCCCGGTGTCTGTGATTGCGGAAGTCTTGTTTGATGGTGCCCCTGTTGTCGGTGGAAACGTCCTCGCACAAGTTGGCGGAAACACCGTCGGATCAGCTGTGGCCTTTGCCTTTGAGGATGGCAGCTGGATCAACATGAACATTTACGCGGAACCGGGTGAGGAGATTTCCTTCATCCTGTGGGACGCCGAAGCGTGTGAACAATACTTGCTGGACTTCACGCTGTCAGCAGATGAGGCCGGCGATGAACTCGGCACATTCGACGACCCGCAGACCTTCCCCTTCGGGTCGGGAGACCCCATCGAAGGCTGCTTGGATGAGGCCGCCTGCAACTACAACCCCTTTGCCAACACCGATGGCGTGCCTTGTGTCTTTGCCGACCAGTTTTGCGGCGCAGACTATGTGGACTGCGATTGCGTCTGTCTCAATGACAGCGACGGCGACGGTGTGTGCGACGAGGAAGAAGTGCCCGGTTGTGGTGATCCCACGGCTTGCAATTACGCACCAGACGCCACGGACCTGGACGACAACCTGTGCACTTACCCCGAATTCGACTACGTCGATTGTGATGGCAATTGCCTGACCGACGCGGACCAAGACGGCATCTGCGATGAGCTCGAAGCCGAAGGGTGCACAGATGAGTTTGCCTGTAACTACGACATCAGCGCATCAGAGGACGACGGTTCCTGCACTTACGCAGCACCCGGTTTCGACTGCAATGGCGACCCCATTGAACTCGATGACTGCGACCCCTTGTGCTATGTGATTGACGCCTCCCTTGAGGATTACACCGTGCAGTGTCTCGACGACCTCGATGCGGTCGCATGTGTGGAGAACGCCACCATCTACAACGCTTGCACCGGTGACATTACCGAGGCCACATCTTGTGTGACCCTCGCTGCGTCCGACTCCATCATTGGAGGTGAAGCCACCACCGCATTGGGTGTGGGCCCAGACGGCGCGCTGCGCATCTATGGCCTGCACATGCAGGGATTGGCTGCTTCGGACTACTTCTTGGAAAGTGGAGACGGGCTGTCTTTTACCCAATACAGCAATGGCTATGCCGTACTGGAAGGTGAAATTGAAAACAACGTGGACGCCACGCAGCGGTTCCGTGCTTTCCTCGTCTTCGAAAACGGCTTGACCGGTGTAGAGTGGGGCGCGTTGGGCAAAGGCTTCAAGTACGCCTACAGCTGCCAAGACGTGGATACGGACCCTTGGATCATCTACACCCTGAAAAATGACCAGAGCTATTTGCAAGGCCTCGACGGCTATGCGGGCAGTCTCCTGCAATTGAGCCACGCTCCGGTCAACGAGCACTTTGGTTTCCAAGTCGGTGAAGCCGCCAACGACCACAATTGCGATTACGGCCTCGGAGGTTGGTTCGCCTGGGAAGGTCAAGTACTCGGGACACCTGTTTCCGGCGCCCTGGGTGACGTGATCGTGGACCTCGAGGCGGAAACGGAGACCTTTGACTTTGACGAGCTGTGCACGACGAACATCTACACCTTTATCGACTCTTGTGGCGCGTACAACATTGAGCAGGAGGTCTGCCGTGTGGATACCATTGCGCCCACCTTCCTCGGGTGTCCGGGTGAGGTCACTGTTTCTTGCACGGAGGACATTCCTGTGCTCGCCACAGTCACAGCCATCGACAACTGCGATGACCTGGACAGCATTCCGGTCAACATCCTCGGCGATGTGATCATCGACCAGGTCGATGGCGGATGCTACACCATCGAACGCACCTGGTCTGCAGAAGACCTCTTCGGCAACGTCGGCACCTGCACCCAGCTGATCCATGTGATCGATACCGTCGGTCCGCAAATCAACCTGTCCATCCCCGGTGACCTCTCCGTCTCTGTGATGGGCGATTGCTCCGCACAGACGGGCACCGACTTCACCGGAGAAGCCGCAGCCACCTTCTTGGATGACTGCAGCTCGGTCTCTGGAGAAGTGACCTACAGCGACGAAATCTTGGACGAAATCAGCCTCGGCTGCTACACCATCGCTCGGACGTGGACAGCCTCGGCTACAGACGGCTGTGGCAACACTTCCATTGAATCGGGTGTCCAGGTGATCCAGGTGGTCGACCAGATGGCCCCCACCATCACGCTGAGCTCGGTCGAAGTCGCCATCGCTTGCGACGCATGGACCTGCGACATGGATGTGTTGACCGGACTCGGGTTCGCTTCCTGGACGGACAATTGTGAACTCGATACAGCCTACATCGAATGCGAGCCCATGTCGGGCGGCTGCGTGGGTCCCGTGCCCACTTGGGATGTGGAGTATATCGTGGTGGACGCCTGTGGCAATACGGCTTCGGCACACCAGTTCATCCTGCTTGTCGACACCGTGGCACCGACCATTTCGATCACCTGCCCCGCTGACGTCATCGTGGAACTCGATGAGAACTGCCAAGGCGAACTCGACCCCACCCAAAGTGGAGAAGTGGAGATCTTCAGCACGGACAACTGTGACGCCAACCCCACCCTCAGCTATACGGTGGAAGACAGCGACCCCATCTACACCTGTGAGGACGGCAACGGCACGTACGAGATCACGCGCACCTTCCACGCTGTGTCCGAGGACCACTGTGGAAACGTGTCCATGGAAAGCTGCACCCAAATGCTCACCGTGGTCGACATGACCGCTCCGGTGATTTCCATGATCGAATGCCCGGCCGACACCACCGTGATGCTGGGAGACGATTGCACGGCTGATGTGGGGCTCTCCCTGATGGGCTCTCCTGCCATCCTCGCTGAGGACGGTTGTGATGCCGATCCGGAAATCACGTGGTTCCACATGGACGGACCCACCACCGCCCTGTGCGATGGCAGCGATGGCAGCGCAGACGGCTCCTACAGCTTTGAGCGCACATTCTATGCCTACGCTACGGATGCCTGTGGCAACGTCGGCGACACGGCGTTCTGCGTGCAGACCATCACGGCTGAGGACATGACCCCGCCTGTGTTTGGAGAATACCCTCCATATGAGCCCGTTTCCTGCGAGGACCTCACGGACCCATTCGACCCCAGCCAAGAACCCCTCGAGGTCAGCGACAACTGCGACGGCGAGCTGACCATCAGCATTGACGCTTGGCCGTTGAGCGGCTCATGCCCCGGCAGCTGGATGCGGATTTGGACCGCGACCGACGACTGCGGCAACGAGACCATGACCGAGCAATACATCGCCTTGTACGATGAGACGGCACCGCTCATCACCTGCCCGGCTGATACGGTGGTGATGCTCGACCAAGACATCGCGGACGACACGACCACGACAGCGCTTGGCATGGCCATGGCTTCAGACAATTGCAGCGATTTGATCGACATCGAAATCACCTACATGGACAGCGATTTCGAAGTAGACTGCACCGGTGACGATGACACGCCAGAAGGCACCATGTCCTTCATCCGCACGTTCACGGCTTCCGACTTCTGCGACAACGAGTCCACCTGCGAGCAGCACATCACTTTGCTCGACTCGCTCGGCCCGGTCGTCTTCGTGGAGGACACCACGGTTTCCTGCCTCGACTATGACCCGGAGATGACCTATGGTGCCTTTGGTGCCACGGACAACTTCGACACCGATGTCGCCCACACATGGGAAGAGGACAGCACCTATGCCCAACTCTGCGCGGGCAGCTTTACTGTAGACCGCACCTGGACCTTCGTGGACGACTGTGGAAACATCACGACCACCCAACAGACCATCACGGTTGTGGACGAGACCGCGCCCATCATGTTGTCTGGTGAGTCCAATGTGACCATGTCCTGCGAGGAATACGGAGACGCGCCCACCGAGGAGAACATCCTCATTGAGGTGATGGACGAATGCGGCGGCGACGTCACGGTGTCCTTCTTTGACACGCCGTTCAGCGGTGGATGCGTGCAGCCTGTGGGCCTCTACATGCGGACGTACACCTTCGAAGATGATTGTGGCAACGCCAACATGTTTGAGCAGTTTATCCACCTCTTTGACGAGACCCCACCAACGGTGGAGATCACCTGCCCCGCCGACACGTTGGTGACGGCAGATGCAGATTGTGGAGCCGACCTGTCGACAGATGCGCTTGGATTGCCCCAAATCACAGCCGAAGACAACTGCGCCGGCACGCCGCCCAGCATTGACCTCTCTTGGGAGGACCACGACACCACCTTCGCGTGTTCCGGCTCCTTTACATTCACCCGGACGTTTACGGCTACGGCCACCGACAACTGCGGGAATGAAACGACGGTGACCTGCGACCAGGGCATCTCACAAGAGGACACCACCGCACCCGAATTGGTGGATCCCCTGCCCCAAGATGTGACGGTGCCTTGCTTTGACATTCCTGAGGTGGCCGAGCTACAGGCCCTCGATGGTTGTGACGCCGCCCCTGAGGTGACGTTTGCTGAGGAAATCCTCGATGCAGAGGACTGCCCAGGCACTCAGACCATTGTGCGCACCTGGACGGCGACCGACGACTGCGGAAACGCAAGCAGCCACTCACAGACGATCACAGTGACCGATGAGTTTGCGCCCACTTGGGCCGACGCTGCTCCCGGAGACACTACGGTTTCTTGTGAATCAGTGCCCGAAGCTGCCGTGCTCGAAGCCATCGACAACTGCGATGACAACATCGAGGTCTTCTTTGCTGAGACCAGCACACCCGGCGATTGCGCGCAGGGCATGACCATCACGCGCACCTGGAGCGTCAGCGACTGCGCCGGCAATCAGTTGGCCCACGTGCAGATCCTGACCGTTGTGGACACCACGGCACCCGTTATCTCAGGGTTGTTGGAAATCGAAATCCCCTGCACGGACTGGGGCATGGACACCCTCTATGCCACTGTGGAAGACAACTGTGACGAGACCATCACGTTGGAAGCCATTTCCGACGAGGAATTCAGCGGTTCTTGTGCCGGAAGCTACCTCCGGACTTACGTGGCCACGGACCAGTGTGGCAACAGCGATACGCTGATACAGGCCATCAACCTGTTGGATACCGAGTCCCCTGAGTTCACGTTTATCCCGCAAGACACGACCCTGTCATGTGACAACGACTACACCGTGGGCAGCCTCGGTGCAGCAGAAGCGGAGGACAATTGTGACCCCGAAGTGGAAATCAGCTACGCGGATTCCATGACCCTGATCAACGATTGCCCGGGAACGGCTGAAATCGTCCGCACGTGGACCGCCCTCGATGAGTGCGGAAACAACAAGACGGTTGTGCAGCTGATCACGCTCATCGACGAGACAGACCCTGTCTTCAATGAGGCCCTGCCACAAGACGCTACGGCTTCTTGCGACGACGTGCCCATGGCTCCGACGCTGACCGCCTCAGACAACTGCGACCCCAGCTTGATGGTGAGCATGACCGAGTCCTCGGAAGACGACGACCTCTGTCCCCACAACTACACCATCACGCGGGTCTGGAACGTGGAGGATTGCGCCGGAAATGGCATCAGCCACACGCAGGTCATCACCGTGATCGACACGACGGCACCTGTCTTCATGACCGGGCCAGCCGACACAACGGTCGCCTGTGACGCCGTGCCGATGCCCGCATCGCTCACGACGCTGCAAGCCGACGACAACTGTGACAACGCCCTCAGCTACAGCTACAGCGGAGAGACGGCTGAAGACGGCGACTGTGCCAACAGCTACACGCTGTACCGGACGTGGCAAGCAGAAGATTGCGCAGGCAATGCTTCCACGTGGACGCAAACCTTGACGGTGGTGGACGAGACGGCTCCCGAGCTGACCTTGACGTTCAGCGACGGATCAACCGCTGTGGACACCCTGGTTTCTTGCATGGCCGACGTGCCCAGCATCACTGCTGTGAGCCTCGATGCCTGCGATGAATCTCCCTTCCTGTCGATGACGGTAGACACCGCCAACATGGACGTCTGCGGCAACGCCACGCTCACGTATACCTACATGACGGCAGACGATTGCGGCAACATGTCATCCGCCACCTTGACCATCGAAGTGCTGGATGAGCAAGCGCCTGAATTCCTCGATGTCTGTGGCATCGGCAATGGCTCCACTGTGGATGTCTGTGCTGACGACTACACCGGAGAGAGCTTGACGCCTGAGACGGATGCCTGCGACGTCAGTGCCGCAGACAACTGTGAAGGAGAGGTGACCATTGACTTGACCACCACCGCTGTGGGTCCTTATGCGCCCAACGACAGCGTCACACAGTACTGCACGACCGTGACCCCCGCTTCATTCAGCGAAGAGGAGACATGCAATGGCTACGGTGTGCACTCCGTGCGCTTGTTCAACTTTGCAGGAGCCGAGTTCTACTCCACCATTGGTGAAGGCCTCATCAGCCAGCTGCCCAACGGGGATTGGCTCATCGAGAAGACTGTGGTGGACAACAACAACCCGCAGGCGGGTTGGAACATCGCCATCACGCTGACCGACGGCATGGACTACGACACCTGGTCCAACCAGGACTTCCCCACCAGCTACAAGCTCGACTGCGAGGAGATCCTGGACGACCACCAAAACTGGATGTACTGGTTCTTGGACAATGGTACCATGACGGGATGGGGTGATTACACAGGCGACTTCCTCACCTGCACCCACCAGCCGGCCAACGAATTCTATCGCTTCCAGGTGGGACTTGGTGCCAACAACATGAACGACCATTATGGTTACAGCGGTTGGTTCACCTACTCCGGAACCTTTGCCAACACCCCAGTCATGGGATCAGGCGACTTCTTCGGAGACCTCGATTGCACCTTGCCTTACCAGTTGGAGCACGACTATACCGCCACGGACTGCAGTGGAAACACGGCTGAATTCAGCTATACAGTCAATGTGACCGGTACCGTTTGTGACGGCGTGGACGCCGGCCTCGTTGGCAACGGCAACGGCACAGGCCTGGGTGACTTCACTCCGGCGTTGTCCTCCATGGACAACCGCGGGCCCATTCAGGTGTCGAACATCGCACCGAACCCGACGCACGACTTTGCCCAACTCGGGTTCAACGTCTTGCAGCCCATGCGTGTGGACATCAACCTGTTTGATGCTGCAGGTATGCTGGTGACGCCGCTGTTCAATGGCAATGTGGACAAGGACCAGACGTACATCTTGGACATCAATGCCGCTCAGCTCGAAAGTGGTGTCTACCAGGTGCGCATCAGCTCCAACACCTTCAGTATCGTGAAACAATTCATGGTCACAGAGTAACACGGAAGACAAAACAAATCACAGGGGAAAATCTTCGGCTTGACCCCACTTCCATGGTGAAACCGGACACCGCTCCCCGGGGCGGTGTCCTTTTTCCAGCGAACAAAATCTTCCCGCGCTATTTTTCTATTCATGCAACAGTCCAAAACCAAGTTCACCGCCTTCCTGCTGCTGTCCCTGTTGATGGCCGGGTCTGGATGGAATTCCGCCCAAGCCCAGTGGCCCTACAACCCCAATGCCGACGGGGATTCCCTGATCGGAACCGGAGACGTCCTCCAGCTGCTCACCTATTTTGGGCTTCCCTGGGACGATGAAGGTGTATTGGGCATCGAAAGCGGCGGTACAGGAGCGACTTCGGCAGATTCCGCGCGGGTAGCGATCGGTCTCAGCTTCATTTCCGACTCCACCACCGTCTCTGGAATCAACACCTATATCTGGACCTGGACAGAAGGCCGCGCCAGAATTACCGAGCAATTCGCCCAAGGGCGCAATGTGACCGCGACGGGCTCCTTTGCCTCTGCCTTGGGAGACGGTTGCGACGCGCCGGGCCAATACAGCCATGCGACCAACAGGAACTCCACGGCCAGTGGCACCTGCTCGAGCGCCATGGGCGAAGGCACCGATGCCACGGGAACTGCAGCGCACGCCCAAGGGATGTTTACCGATGCCACGGGAACCACAGCGCACGCCCAGGGATACAACACCAAGGCGCTGGCCAACTATGCCCACAGCGAGGGGTATGGTTGTCAAGCAACCAACACCGCGGCCCATGCCGAGGGCTACAATACCACGGCCAGCGGTTTCTTCAGCCACAGCTCGAACAGGAACACCGTCGCGAGTGCCACCTGTGCCCATGCCGTCGGCGAAGGCACCCAAGCCACCGCGGATGCTGCCCACAGTGAGGGGTTCTACAGTGTGGCATCTGGATTTGCAGGTCACGCAGAAGGGTATGAGACCCTGGCCAGTGCTTACGCTTCGAGTGCGGGTGGATACTACACGGTGGCGGACCAACCCTATCAGACAGCGGTGGGGAAATACAACACCGAAAGCCAGGCGGGCAACCTCTTTGTCGTAGGCAATGGCAATGGTGTAGACGACCGCGCAGACGCGTTTACCGTGGACGATATGGGCAACGCCATCCTCTCAGGCAACCTTCAGGTGGCCGATATGAACCTGCAGGATACCATCGCCAACCTCAACGCGCGCATCACGCAACTCGAGGCTGCCATTGAAAACTTGCTCGAAGTCGTGGGGCCTGTGGACGCCGATTGAACCACTCCTTGCCACAAGTTGTGTGGTATCGGCTTTCTCTTTGCTAAATTTGCGCCTCATTCTTCGCGGAATGCCCCATGGTGTAATGGTAGCACACCGGTTTTTGGTACCGTTTGTCAAGGTTCGAGTCCTTGTGGGGCAACCACGGAGTTCATGGCGAAAGTCAATGCAATCGCACGAAGACCGGCACTTTGGTGACCGGTCTTTTTCTTTTCGTCCCCACCTTGTGCGCCAGAAGGTGACCACATGGAGCAGGACATACTCAACTTGATCAACGGTGAACTGGCCCCCGCCGTGGGTGGGGCGTGGCTGGACAATGTGGAACCCGCCACCGGCGAGGTCTATGGCCGCATCCCACGATCGGGCGCAGAGGATGTGGATGCAGCCGTTGCGGCGGCCCGAAAGGCTTTTCCGGCCTGGCGGGCATGGAGTCCCGCCGACCGGAGGGCCGTCCTGATGCGGCTCGCCGATAAGGTGGCCGAGCATGCCGATATGCTGAGTGCCGCTGAAGCCCAGGACAACGGAAAGCCCGTTTCGGTGGCCGCATCAGTGGACATCCCCCGGGCCGAACACAACCTCCGCTTCTACGCCTCGGCTGCAGAGCAGTTTTCCAGTGAGAGCCACACCATGGGGGACGGCACCGTCAACTATACCCTGCGCAAACCGCTCGGCGTGGTGGCGTGCATCAGCCCGTGGAACCTCCCACTGTATTTGTTTACCTGGAAGATTGCGCCCGCGCTCGCCAGTGGGAATTGTGTCGTCGCCAAACCGAGTGAAGTCACCCCCATGACCGCCTTCCTCCTCGGGAAATGGGCCAAAGAAGTGGGGTTCCCTGACGGGGTACTCAATATCCTGCACGGCCTCGGCCCAGAGGTGGGGCAGGCCATGGTGGAACACCACTACATCCGAGCGGTCTCCTTTACCGGTGGGACATCAACAGGGGCGGCCATTTCAGCCTTGGCTGCGCCCAAATTCAAAAAGCTCTCCTTGGAGTTGGGCGGGAAGAACGCCACGGTCGTCTTTGACGATTGCGACTTTGATGCCGCCCTGTCCACTGCTGTGCGGGCAGCATACTCCAACCAGGGACAAATCTGCCTCTGTGGCTCGCGCATCCTCGTCCAAGAAGGCATCTACGACCGGTTCCGCGACGCCATGGTCGACAAGGTGTCCAAATTGCGCATCGGCGACCCGATGGACCCCGCCACCAAGATGGGCGCCGTGGTCTCAAGGGCACACCGGGACAAAGTCCTGGCGGCCATCAATACCGCGCGGGGCGAAGGCGGGCGCATCCTGTGTGGCGGCGGGCGACACCAACCGGCTGCGCCGCGGCTGGCGGGCGGCTTCTTTGTGCAACCCACATTGATTGAGGGACTGGACCACAACTGTGTCACCAACCGCGAAGAAATTTTTGGGCCGGTCGCCACACTCCAGCCGTTCAAGGATGAGCAAGAGGCGCTGGGGCTGGTCAACTCGACCAAATACGGGCTGTCTGCCTCGGTGTGGACAAACGACCTCAAACGCGCCCACAGGGTGGCTGCTGCCATCGACACCGGTATGGTGTGGCTGAATTGTTGGCTTGTGCGGGATTTGCGGACGCCGTTTGGAGGCACCCGCCATTCAGGGGTTGGCCGGGAAGGGGGATACCACTCCATGCGCTTCTTCACCGAACCTCAAAACGTCTGCATAAAGCTCTGAAGTCCGCTTTGCCGCAATCCACAATGGCTTGTTGCGTTTGGCTGCACATGGGCCAGTAGAACAGGGGGCAATGGTGACAACTTGGGGTCATGTATTTGCGCCCTTCCTTCCTGACACTCATCGCTGCAGCCCTGCTGCTCGGAGGGTGCGTGCCCATGAGCCAGTTCACCGAGGTCCGCGATGACCGGGATGCACTCGACAGCGATGTGGCCACGCTCACCGAACAGGTGCAAGCCCTGCGGTTGGCCGTCGCTGAAAAAGACGGCCTCTTGAGAGAAGATGGCCGCCGCATGGACGGGCTGCGCGCGGATACTTCCAATGCGGGCAGCCGCCTCCGCCAATGCCAGATGCGCTACGCAGAACTCGAGGAGCTCAACAACCTGCTGTCGGCAGAGCTCGAAAACAAAAGGTCCTCAAGCGGTGCTGAGCAGGCTGCCCTGCTCGAAGAATTGCAGCGCATCAGGGCCAACCTTCAGTTTCAACAAGACAGCCTCTACGCGCTGGAGCAGGACCTGCGGGCGAGGGAGTCGAAAGTGGCGGAGCTCAGCCAGTTGCTCGAAGCCCAAAAAGCAGCCGGATCCGCCCTCAAGGAGCGCCTGTCCGATGCCCTCTTTGCTTTTCGAAACAGGGGATTGGAAGTTGAAGAGCGCGATGGCAAGGTCTACGTCCGGTTGTCCTCCAACCTGCTCTTTGCTTCCGGCAGCACGGCCATAGACCCCGATGGACGCAAGGCCCTCTCGGATTTGGCCCAGGCCATCGAGGACGAAGAGGACTTCGAAGTCGTGGTGGAGGGCCACACCGATGACGTGTCCTTCACATCGGCGACCTCACCCCGCAACAACTGGGAATTGAGTGTTTTGCGCGCCACAGCGGTGGTGGAAGTATTGACCTCATCAAGTACTCTGAGCCCCACACTGCTCACCGCAGCGGGGCGCAGTGAATTCCACCCGCGCGACCAAGAGGACCGCAACAGGAACCGGCGCATTGAGGTTGTCCTGAGCCCGAAGCTCGGCGGACTGTACGATTTACTGGAGGAGTAATCAGTCGATCGGCAACAGGAAGGTGCCCTGGGTGATCGAAATTCCACCCGTGCCGTCACTTCCGATGAGGCTGCCTCCGAAGGTGCCCACCACAATTCCGCCGCTCTCTGGCAGGATGTAGAGAATTTCCACCGTGAAGTTGGCCCCAGCCAGTGCAGAGGTATACGTCTGGCCTGAAGGGCTGTTGTACGTGCAAGCACCCGCGGGAGCGCTGGATTCGTTGAGCGTGATTTGCGCGCCATCGAGCCACCCCACGGAGGGCTCTGGCAGGGTCATGCCAATGCCATCGGTGGTGACGGAAACGCCGCCCACCGTCAAGGTGTTGGAGCCATTCATAGAGCAGGTGGTCTCGAAGTCCGCGACGAGGTCTGTGCCATTGGCCTTCCAGGTCATGTTGCCATCACATGGCGGGCAAATCGTACCGCCACAGTCGATGTAGAGCTCGTCTCCATCCAGCAGGCCGTTGGTGCAATCTCCGTCAGTGGGGCAGGGTGGGCAGTCGGGGCCGCCGCAGTCAATTCCGAGCTCTTCACCATTCAACAATTCATCCTCGCAACTCGGGCACGCCTCGCAATCGGGGCCTCCACAGTCCACATCGATTTCGTTGCCGTTCAACAAGCCATCTCCGCACAGCTCTCCGCAGTCGATGCCGGTATCGCCGCCGCAATCGATGCCGGTCTCGCCCGGGTCCAACTGTCCGTTGAAACCAACTTCACAAGGGGCACAGGCGCCGCCACAATCCACCCACTGCTCTCCAAGAACCTGGTCCCACACGCCGTTTTCACAGGGGTCACAGGGTGTGCAAATCGGGCCGCCGCAATCCACGAGTTCCTCACCATTGTTGAGGATCCCATCAAAACAGTTGGGGCCGATGAGGTTGTCATCATTGAGACAGGATGTGCCGCAAAAAACTGCAATGGCAGCCATCAGCACAAAAGGAATGGAGGGGAGGCGGAACGAGGTCATCGTTGTATCTTTCAAGCAGCGCAAATTAAGGGAGTAAGGACCGATTCAGCGCGGTTGATCCCTCGATCCGTAAATACCTCTCTTGAGAAGGCACCCAGCGGAATGACCCGTCAACCAGATATCCCACCTGCCGATTGGTCTCCCCGCGCCAAAAATGGCGGACTCCGTGTGGACAACGGCTCCGTCGACGATGTGGTTGCACAGCTGCTTGATTTGCGCGGCATATCAGCCCCTGAACTCGACCGGTTCTTCTCCCCTTCCCTCGACGATCTGCACGATCCGTATGCCATGCGCGACATGGAAAAGGCCGTCGACAGGATCATGCGCGCCCAGCGCGAAGGTGAGTGCATCATGGCCTACGGCGATTACGATGTCGATGGCGCCACCTCGGTTTCCCTGATTTGGGACTTCCTCCACAACAACGGTTTTGACGTGGTGCCTTACATCCCGGACCGTTACAATGAAGGGTATGGCCTGTCTACTCAAGGCATTCAAACGGCCGTCGAATCCCACTGCGGCATCATCATCACCTTGGACTGCGGCATCCGCGCTGTCGACCGTGTGGCAGAGGCCAAAGCACGCGGCATCGATGTCATCATCTGCGACCACCACCTGCCCGGTGAGCAGCTGCCAGACGCCCATTCCATCCTGAACCCCAAACACCCAGAGTGCACCTACCCCTTCAAGGAGCTGAGCGGATGCGGGGTCGGTTTCAAATTGACCCAGGCCCTGACAGAACGCATCGGGCTCTCCCCCTTGAGCGCATACGACGGACTCGACCTCGTGGCCTTGAGCATTGCCTCTGACCTGGTGATCGTCACGGACGAAAACCGCATTTTGCTCCATCACGGCCTGCGCGCCATCGCGAGAAACTCTCGGCCAGGCATCCGTGCGCTGCTGCAAGTGGTGCAGTGTTCCCCCGACTTTCTCACCGTGCGCGACATCATCTCCAGGGTCAGCCCGCGCATCAATGCTGCGGGAAGAATGGCCCGCGCGACTGAGGCGGTGGAGCTGCTCACGGAAAAGAATGAAAAGCGCGCCAATGAGCTCGCTTTGAACCTCGACCGATTGAACCAGGTGCGTCGCTCTTATGACGAACAGGTGACCCGGGACGCCATAGAACAGCTTTCGGAACGGGATGAATTCAAGCACGTCAACATCGTTTGGGGAGAGAATTGGCACCGCGGGGTGATTGGCATCGTGGCCACGCGCCTCATCGAACACCGCTACCGCCCCAGCGTGGTCATCAGCGACGACGACGGGGTCATGGTGGGCAGCGCCCGGTCCACGCCCGGCTTAGACATTCACGACCTCATCAAGGATTGTTCGGAGCACCTGGACCAATATGGCGGACACGCCATGGCGGCCGGGATCACGGTGAAACCCGGGCAGGCCGCCGCTTTTGCTCAAGCGCTGGACAAGGCCGTGGGGGCGCAGCTCGCCACCATCAGCAAGCGCGAACCCCGGTACTTTGACCTTGAAATCGACCTGGCGCACTGTACCCCGGAACTGCTGAGTGGCTTGCAAAAATTCGAGCCCTTCGGTCCCGGATCTCCAGCCCCGGTCTTTCTATCGCGGGATGTGCAACTCGCCATGGCACCAAAAAGGGTGGGCAAGGATGGTCGGCACCTCCGGGTGGCCATGAAAACGCCTGCGGCCAGACACACCCTGACGATGGTGGGGTTTGGGCTCGGCAACCGGGCCGAAGTACTGGCCGCAGCGGGAAAGCTCGACGTGGTATTCAAGGTAGAAACCGAGTGCTACCGCGGTGTGCTGCAACCGCGCCTGACCCTGCTCGACTTCTGGACGGAAAGGCACTGAAAACGGGCGTCACGCCTGTCCTTGCTGCACGTCTTCTTCACTCATTCGGTGGAGGATTGTGCTTCCGAAATGCCCCGCAATGCGCCCCACGCGCTTCGAGACGCCCATTTTTTTGCGCAGCAAATGCACTTCTTCTCCCTCGGGATCCTCAGAAGTCCCCGGATCTTCAGTGAGCGCCTCCAGCCTTTGGGTGATGCGCACACCCTCCGACCTGGCCTCGTCCAGCATCAACCGGTACAGCGCGCCTTGGAGCGCTTGCATCAGCAACTGCTCTTCTGTTTCCGGCACAATGCCGTGGCGGTTGAGCCAATTGTCACTGAGTGAATACTCGCTGACGAGGATGTCCGCAGTGATGGCTGCCACCTCCGGGGAGAATTGGCTCCAGAAATCAGGCCCGGGAATCTCTCCCTCCAACATGCGCTCCCGATAGGTCTGTATCACCTGGTCCACAATCGGGTGCCGAATGGCCAGCCCCAGTGTATCCAATTCGTGGATCATGACCTCGGCGAGGGTGGCTTCAATCGGCGCTTCTTCTTCTAGACCTTGGTCTTTTGCCGCGTCTTCCAACGCTTCCAGGGTCATCTTTTGTCGGCCATACTGGAGCAGCAAACGCAGCAAGTCCTCCTCCCTGCCCTTTCTGCCCATGCGCCCCAACATCCTGGGTTTGCCGATGGCGCTTGGCGATTCCGGCTGGAGGGACGGCAGTGGCGCTGCGGCTTCCTTTTCCAGCCGTGTCCGTGCCTGGCGGGAAAGCTCTGCGAGCAGGTCCTCGACCTGCATGCCCAAACGGCCCGCACTTTCCTGCACATAGACCGTGCGCTTGAGTTCATCCGGGACATGGGAAATGCTCTGGACCACACTGCGGACCAATTCGGTCCGCTTGATGGGGTCGTCCGCCGCTTCCGCATCCAAGAGGTCAATCTTGAAACGGATGAAATCGCGGCTGTTCTCTGCGAGCCATTCCATGAGCGCCTCGCGCCCCAGGCGCTTGGCAAAAGTATCGGGGTCCTCTCCGTCGGGCAGCACGGCCACCTTCACGTCCAGGCCTTCGCCCAAGACGATGTCCACACCGCGAATGGCCGCCCGCAGCCCTGCCGGATCACCGTCAAAGAGCATGGTCATGCGCTTGCTGAACCTCCGCAGAAGACGCACCTGGTCCGCAGTCAACGCGGTGCCTGAACTCGCCACCACATGCTCTACCCCGGCCTGGCGCATGGCCATGACGTCGGTGTATCCCTCGACCAGGATCGCGCGGTCTTCGCGCACGATGGCGTTGCGCGCCATGTGAATCCCGTACAGCGCCCGCGACTTGTCGTAGAGTGGGCTCTCCGGGCTGTTGACGTACTTCGGAACCTTCTTGTCCGATTTGAGCGTCCGTCCGCCAAAACCAATGAAGCGCCCGGTGACATCCCGAATGGGAAACATCACGCGGCCCCGATAGAAATCGTACAACTGACCGTCATCGCGCTGCTTGCACAGGCCGCTGGTCAACAACCACTTCTCCTTGTAACCCGCTTTGCGGGCTGCCGCGGCCAATGCACCTTCTTCACCCCACGACCCCTCTGGACACCAGCCCAGGGCATAGTCTTCGATGATGCCGTCGGTGAACCCGCGGTTGCGCAGGTAGCCCAACCCCACACTTTTTCCCTCCCCAGTCTCGAGCAGTTGCGACGAAAACCACTTTTGGGCCCAGGCCGAAAGGTTGGAGAGGCTCTCCCGCTCGGTTTGCTCCTCGAGCTCCTCGGGGGTCAATTGACGCTCCTCGATTTCGATGCCATACTTCCTGGCCAACCAGCGCAGGGCTTCCGGATAAGAGAGCTTCTCGTGTTCCATCAGGAAGGTCACGGCGCTGCCGCCCTTGCCCGAGCTGAAATCCTTGAAGATGCCCTTGCCGGGCACCACGTAGAAAGAAGGGGTCTTTTCGTTGGTGAAAGGACTCATGCCGCGCATGCTCGTACCGCTCTTCTTGAGCTGCACGAACTCGCTGACCACATCTTCAATGAAGGTGGCCTGCAGGATGGCATCGACGGTGTCCTTGGGAATCATGCGAACCGAAACGGGAAAACCAAGGTAAAGCCCGAAACGGGGTGCCCGAAGCCGTTTGTCAATTTCCCGTTGACCGGGCCCCAGAAATCAATCGGCAATGAGCTTGAACCCCTTGCCGTGCACATTGAGGATCTCTACCCGGGTGTCCTCTTTGAGGTGCTTGCGCAACTTGGCAATGTAGACGTCCATGCTCCGCCCGTTGAAGTAATTGGCATCGCCCCAGATTGCATTGAGCGCATACTCCCGCTCGAGCAAGCCGTTTTTGGCTTTGGCCAGCAGGAAGAGCAGCTCGTTTTCCTTGGTGGTCAACCGCTGGGCTTCATCGCCCAACCGCAACTCCTGGCGGTTGTAATCATAGGCATAGTGGCCAATGGTCATGTCCCCCACCTCATCGTTGTCTTCAGGCAGTGCAGCCGACCGCCGCAAAATGGCCTCGATGCGGGCCTCCAGCTCATCCATGGAAAAGGGCTTGGTCATGTAGTCATCGGCGCCCACTTTGAACCCTTGTAGGGTGTCCTCCCGCTGGCTCTTCGCCGTGAGGAAGAGAATGGGCACGTGCCTATTGAGGGTTCGGATCTCCTCGGCCACTTGGTAACCGTCCTTGACCGGCATCATGACGTCGAGGATGACGAAATCGTAAGAACCTACGCGAAAACGGCGCACGCCCTCGGCGCCATCTTGCGCCCACGTGGTGCTGTAGCCCTTGCGGTCCAAGAAGTCGCGCAGGAGTTTTCCGAGGTTGGGATCGTCTTCACAGAGAAGGATGTCGAGCTGTTGTTTCATGACGTTGAATGCGTTTGGGGAAAAACCAAAGTGAACGTGCTGCCCTTGCCGGCTGTACTTACAACGTCAATTTCGGCGCCATGTTGCTGCATGACGGCTTGTACATAGCTCAAACCAAGTCCGAATCCTTTCACGTTGTGCACATTTCCTGTAGGTACGCGGTATAGCTTATCAAAAACCTTGCCTAAATGCTCGCGCGGGATTCCAATGCCGTTGTCCACGAACGCGATGCGCAAGGATGTGCCATCATTCCATGACCGGACGAGCAGCTGTGGGGTGTCGCCGCCGTACTTGATGGCGTTGTCCACCAGGTTGAATACGACATTGGTCAAGTGGGTCTTGTCCCCTTTGATGACGGGGTTCTCCGCTTTGAGTTGGGACGATGTGCTGCCCCCTTGTTTCTTGATGTGGATGGCCTGGTTGCGCAGGACTTCCTTGACCAGGTCATGGAAATTGATGGGTTGGCGATACAACTCCAACTCCCCCTGGTCGAGCATCGCCGCGCGGAGGACGTTTTCGACGAGCAGCCCGAGCCGCTTGTTTTCCGAACGGATCAACTGGACGTAATAGCGCAGATTTTCCGGGTCGGCCGACATCTCTTCATCCAACAAGGCCTCTCCCGCCAATCCAATGGTGGAGATCGGCGTCTTGAGTTCGTGGGTCATGTTGTTGATGAGGTCGCCTTTGAGCTTGTTGAGCTGCTCGGCCTTGCGCAAGCCGTTTGCCGCATACACGGTGAACATGACGAGCACGACCAAAAGCAGGAGGTTGGCCGTCAGTTCCACCTTCATGTCGCCGGCCAAGACCAGGCTTATTCTGGGGAAATACACGGTGTACAGCTGCACTTCTTCGAGTGTCTGAGGTTCCCCTACCGGTATCCGGTAACCGTCGGAATGCATGGATTCCAGCAGGTACACGTCTTCGTCTTGCAAGAAAATGGGGCGGCCATAATTGTCGAGCAACGACGACCTGAACTTGAAGTCCACCCCCCGCCTTTGTAAAACGACAATCAGCAAGCTGTCTGCCACGCTCATGGCCGATTCGCGTTGCAAGGCCCCTTCTGCGCGTACGGCTGCCAGGCTGTCGGCAGCGGGACCACTCGTTGGGGACAAGCCCGGACTGGGTGGGGGGGGAAACTCCGTGGTCGACAGTTCCAAGACCGATTGCACCTCCACAAGCGCCGTGCGCACCTGCTCATCAAACAGGTCGCCCCGGGCCTCGACCAAGGCCCGCACCCAGCCAAACTGCAGCGCCAGCAACCCGGAAAGCAGGGTGCCCATGCCCAGAACAAGGATGGTGGTACGGCTCGGTCTCATGTGCCAAAATTACAGGTGTGTCAGCGGCATTGGCGTCCGAACTATCTTTGCGCCCTTGAATCACGTCATGCAAGACCATCCCCTGCGCATTCTGGCTGGCTCTGCGTCCAAAGAACTTGGAGGCAGAATTGCCATGGGATATGGTGTCCCGCTCTGCTCGACCACCCACACCGTGTTCAGTGACGGCGAATTTCGGGTCAGCATTGAAGAAACGGTGCGCGGCAAAGAAGTGGTGATTGTGCAGAGCACTTTCCCGCCTTCGGACAACCTCATGGAGTTGCTGATGCTGATCGATGCCGCCAAGCGCGCATCTGCCAAACGCATCGTCGCTGTGCTTCCCTACTTCGGTTTTGCCCGCCAAGACCGGAAGGACGCCCCCCGTGTAGCCATCGGAGCCAAGCTCATCGCCAACATGCTCACAGCAGCCGGCGTGGACAGGGTCATCACCATGGACCTGCACGCCGACCAGATTCAAGGGTTTTTCGAAGTGCCGGTGGACCACATTTACGGCTCGGCCATCTTCCTGCCCTACTTGGAAAGTCTGGGACTGGACAACCTGTTGATCGCCACGCCAGATACCGGAGGCACCAAGCGGGCCAACGCTTTTGCCAAGTACTTGGGCGTAGACATGGCCATCTGCTACAAGCAACGAAAAGTGGCCAACCAGGTCGCGAGCATGCGCATCATCGGAGATGTCGAAGGCAAGGATGTCGTGCTCGTGGATGACATCTGTGACACCGGAGGCACCTTGACCAAGGCCGCCGACATGATGAAAGACCACGGCGCCCGCAGTGTGCGTGCCGTGTGCACCCATGCCGTGCTTTCCGGTCCCGCATACGAACGCATTGCCGACAGCGCCCTTACCGAGCTTGTGGTGACCGACAGCATTCCGCTGCGCGAGGACAAGCCATCAGAAAAAATTACAGTTTTGGATTGCTCTGAATTGTTTGCCACGGTGATCCGTTGCCTCGTTCAGAACGAATCCATCAGTTCGCATTTTCTTATCACCTAATACACAACCATGAAAACTGCACCATTGAGCGGCTCCCCAAGAGGGGGCGTAGGGAAAAAGGATGCAACCGAACTGCGCGCCAAGGGACAGGTTCCCGGTGTGCTCTACGGCGGCACCGAGCAGGTTCACTTTCACGTGAACGAAGTCAAACTCAACAAACTGGTCTTCACCGCGGAGACCTACCTGTTGAACTTCGATATCGAAGGAACGGCCTACAACTGCGTCGTACAGGACATCCAGTTCCACCCGGTCACCGACCGCATCGTCCACATTGACCTGTTGCAGGTTTTCCCGGACAAGCCCATCCGCGTCAAATTGCCCGTGCGTACCACAGGTACGGCCGTGGGCGTGCGCAACGGTGGTCGCCTCCACGTGGTCTACCGCCGCCTCCCGGTGGTCGGAATTGCGGACCAAATTCCCGAGGACGTTTCGCTGGACATCAGCACCCTCGACATCGGTGATTCGCTGCGCGTGGAAGGTTTGAATGTGGAGGGATGCACCATCCCATTGAATGACTCCGCTGTCGTACTCGGCGTGCGCCGGACCCGTGCTGCCATGTCTGCTGATGCAGAAACCCTGGAAGGCGAGGCTGAAGGTGAAGGTGAAGGCGGAGAAGAGGGTGGCGCAGAGGAGTAATCCTCAGACCACTTTCTTTCGCTGATGAAATTTCTCCTCGTCGGATTGGGAAACCCAGGGGCTGATTATGTGCACACGCGGCACAACATCGGCTTCATGGCTTTGGACGCGCTGGCCAGCGCGTCAGGGGTGGGTTTTGCCCCCAACCGATTGGGGGATGTCGCCCACTGCAAGCACAAGGGCCGTCAACTCATCTTGGTCAAGCCCACCACTTTTATGAACCTCAGTGGAAAGGCTGTGCGGTATTGGTTGGAGACCGAAAAGGTGACGGCCGATCGGATGATGGTCATTACCGATGACATCAACTTGCCTTTCGGCACCTTGCGGGTGCGGGCCAAAGGCAGCGACGGGGGACACAACGGCCTCAAGGACATACAGGCTGTACTCGGCACCTCGGCCTATCCCCGTTTGCGCTTTGGCGTGGGTGCGGACTTCGGGCCCGGGCGCCAAGTGGACCATGTCTTGGGTACGTTCTCAGCGGAGGAAAAGGAAACGCTCGACGAGCGGTTGGAGCGGACGGTGGCGTTGATGCGGTCCTTTGCGTTCATCGGGCTTCAACGCACGATGAACACCTTCAACAACACCTGAGGCCTGGCGCCTCAGTCTTTTGTGAAATAGCCGTAGAGCCCTTTCGCACGGATGAAATCCGCTGCGGCATCGGGAAGGAGGTAACGCGCAGAATCGCCGTTGGCGAGTGCCGTTCTCAAATAGGTGCTGGAAATGCTGATGATGGGGGCGGGACTCAGTACAATGCTCTTCCCGTTTGGCGCCACGGTGCCTTCGGCGGTGTCCGACTCGTCCTCGGTTCGGGCGCGGGGATAGACGAGAAAACCGCAACCGTCCACCAATTCACGCCATCGCGCCCATTGCTGCAGGGTACGCAGGTTGTCCTCCCCAATGATGATGCGGAACTCCCACTCGGGGTGCCGACGGCGCAGGAAGTCCATGGTGTGTGCGGTGTAATTGGGCCTGGGCAGACCAAACTCTGCGTCCTCTGCTTTCAGCCGTGGATTGTCTGCCACCGCCTGCCGCACCATGGCCAACCGGTCTTCCTCAGGCGCCAGGCCGTCCGCCTGCTTCATGGGGTTGTGCGGGGTCACAACGAACCACACCTCATCGAGTGCGTGATGGGTCAGCATGTGCTGCCCGATGATGAGGTGTCCGGTATGGATGGGGTTGAAAGACCCGAAATACAGCCCAACCGTCATCCGCCAGGCGTTGCTGATGAGCCGAGGAAATCTTGTGTCCTTTGAACCAATTCCGCCGTGGCCTCTTCCAGGTCTCCGTTGACCAATTCAACATCAAACCCGGGAGCGCGCCTCATCTCGGCTTCCGCTTTGGCCAGCCTGCCCGCGATGTCCACTTCTGACTCCGTGCCGCGGGCGCGCAGGCGGGCTTCCAGCACTTCGAGGGAGGGCGGCCTCACAAAAACAGCCAGGATCCGATCTCCCAAGATTTCCTTCAACCGCAAGCCCCCTTCGACATCCACGTCAAACAGGATGTGCTTGCCCTTGGACCAATGCAGCTCAATTTCTGACCGCAGCGTGCCGTAGTAACGCCCGGGGTACACCTCCTCCCATTCGAGGAACTCCCCGGCTTCGACACGGGCCAGAAACTCCTCCGAACTGAAGAAGTGGTAGTCCTCGCCTGAGACCTCGTTGCCGCGCAAGGGCCTGTTGGTAGCGGATATGCTAAAGGCGAGGTCGTTGCGCTGGGCCATGAGCCGCCGCACCAAGGTGGTCTTCCCCGCACCAGAAGGGGCGGAAAAAACGAGTGCCTTCGTGGCGTGATGTGATTGACCCTGTTCGGACAACGCTTCCTGCTTGAGTAAATTTTCGATCACAATATGTTCAGGACCTGTTCCTTGATCTTCTCGAGCTCGTCCTTCATCTGGACCACGATGCGCTGCATCGCCGCGTCCTGGCTCTTGCTTCCCAAGGTGTTGATTTCCCTTCCAATTTCTTGACTGATGAAGCCCAATTTCTTGCCCTGGCCCGCATCGCCGTTGAGCATCTCGATGAAGTAAGCACAATTGGCCTCCAATCGCACCAACTCTTCGGTCACGTCGAGCTTTTCCAGGTAAAAGATGAGTTCGTGCTCAAAACGGTTTTCGTCGACCCGGTCGCGCGGAAGGTCCGCTTCGAGGTGGGCCTTCAGCCGCGATTTCACGCGTGCAGTTCTGTCTTCCAACAGCGGCCCCAGCTCCTTTCTCAGGTCATCAATCCGCTGGGCCCGCGTCATGAAGTCGGCCTCGAGCGTGGCCCCTTCCTGCGCGCGGTATTCCTTGAACCCCTCAGCAGCCTGATCGACCAAGGACATGATTCCGCTCCACTCTTGTGCATCAAACTTGTCGCGGGAAGCACTGACGGCATCGGGAAACTTCAGGGCCGACTCCAACTTCTGCACTTGGCCCTCCACTTGTGACCGCGGCACGCCATTGCTCTCGAAAACAGGGTCCAATTGGTCGATATACTGCTGAATCAGCGGCGCATTCACCTCGTGGCGGATGTCGCCTGCATCGGATTCGAAGTGGATGAAAAAGTCCGATTTGCCGCGTCCCACCACCTTTCCGATGGCTTTTCGGAGCTCCATTTCCTTCTCTCGGAAATGGGATGGCATCCTCACGGAGAGGTCCAATCCCTTGCCATTCAGCGACCGAAGTTCAACTGTGTATTTGCGCGGACCGATGTGCGCTTCAGCCTTGCCGTAGCCGGTCATGGACAGGATCATGCCGCAAAATACACCCGTGACCCGACCCGGCATCGGGCAGATTGGAGAAGGTAACTTTGATGCATGGCCGATCTCGCCTCCATAAGGCAGCCCGTAGACCGCGAAATGCGTGATTTTCAGGGGCATTTCAAGGAAGCGATGCGGACTTCCGTGCCCTTGCTGGACCACATCACGCGGTACATCGTACGCAGCAAAGGCAAACAAATGCGGCCCTTGTTGGTCTATCTGTCCGCCTCGGCCTGCGGAGGAACGCAAGAAAGGACCCACATCGCCGCCACCCTGATCGAGCTCCTTCACACGGCAACCCTCGTGCATGATGACGTGGTCGATGCGGCAGAAACGCGCAGGGGATTCCTCTCCATCAACGCCCTTTGGAAGTCCAAAATCGCTGTGCTCGTCGGGGACTACCTCCTTTCGCGAGGTTTGCTGATTTCCATACAAAACGAGGGTGTTGACCTGCTCCGCATCACCTCCAAGGCCGTAGAGGCCATGAGCGAGGGAGAGTTGCTCCAAATCGAAAAAGCGCGGAGACTGGACATCACCGAGGACGTGTATTTCGAAATCATCCGGCGCAAGACGGCTTCCTTGATCGCCGCCTGCTGCGCTGCGGGGGCCGCCAGTGCGGGGGCCGACGAAGCGCGCGTGGAGCTCTTGCGGTCCTTCGGTGAGGAAATGGGCATCGCCTTCCAAATCAAAGACGATTTGCTCGACTTCACCCCCTCTGCCCAAACAGGCAAACCCAAAGGGGGTGACATCAAGGAACGGAAGATGACCTTGCCGCTCATCCATACACTGCAATCCCTGGGGATGCTGCAACGCCGCGCGCTGATCCGGCGCATCAAACGCAGCAAAGACCACCCCGAAGACGCTGAAAAAGTCATGCAGCTGATCCTCGATGGTCCGGGCATGGCCTATGCCGAGGCAAAAATGACTGCGCACCGAGACCGGGCAGTGGCCTTGTTGGATGGGCTCCCCGATGGTCCGGCAAAAACATCACTGCTGCAGTTGGTTGATTTCACCATTACACGAAGGAAATGAGGAATCAGCACACATTGATGTCGGTTGTTCTCTGCTTGGCTTGGGCTTGCACTGCCCCAGAAAAGGGGGAGGTCATCAGCACATGGCCCAGCAGTGGCCATCCAAAAGAGGTCCACACCGTTCTCGGCGAAGGCGCGGGAACGGAGGTCCAGATCCTCCACGAAAACGGCAGCATTCACATGCGGGGCACCTTGCTGGAAGGCAAGCGCAATGGGGTCTGGAACACCTACAGAGAAGACGGCATGCCCTGGAGCCAGGTGCAATACGACAGCGGCACCAAGGAAGGGCTCTTCCGCACGTGGCATGTCGAAGGGGTGCCCCACATCGAAGGCCAGCACCTCGGGGGTGAGCCCTCTGGAACGTGGCGTTTTTATGGGACCGACGGGCAGCTTGTACACACAGAGGATTACGATACGGCGAATTGAACCGCGTTTTGTGAGCCGATTTTGCCCCCCCGCATATCTGCGCCCCCCTGTAATGGCGTTGTTTTGTTGCATGGGAGTTCCTTCAGTCATCCGCCGCGCATCGCAGACCTTGGTTTTTCTGGGATTTGCTTGTTCCTGTCTCGCAGGAGGGGAGGAAGACCAGCGGAATTACATCCTCAAGTGGAAGGACGAGGCCGTCCGTCAAATGGCCATGCACCGCATCCCTGCGAGCATCACGCTGGCCCAGGGGCTGCTCGAAAGCGGGTCGGGAAAGAGCGCGTTGAGCAGCCGATCCAACAACCACTTTGGCATCAAGTGCCACAAGGATTGGGAGGGTGGCCGCACTTATCACGACGACGATGCCAAAGGCGAGTGCTTCAGGGTGTACCCGGATGCCCGCGAAAGCTTTGAAGACCACAGCCTCTTTCTGAAGCGCAAGCGCTACGCGCCGCTTTTCGAACTCAAGATTGATGACTACAAAGGCTGGGCAAGGGGGTTGAAGCGCTGTGGCTATGCCACCAGCCCAACCTATGCCAAAGCCTTGATTGAACTCATCGACAGGCACGGTCTCGAACAGTATGACACGGAGGGCATCGCCTGGCTCAAGCGCGGGGAAGTGCCGGATCGGACGGGGACGGCATGGGCCCAGGACGTGGATGCTTCCGGTGCCGAGGGCGACGGAAAGGCGCCGTCAGGAACGGGCGGCACGGCTGTCCAGCTCGGGCAATCCCGTGCAAGCGGCATGACCGAAAACGACGTGTCTTGGGTCATGGTCAAGGCCAACGAGCCCCTGGAAAGCCTGGCGAAGCAACTCGGTGTCGCCGTGTGGCAATTGCGCAAATACAACGACCTCGAAGGGGCCGATGGCCAAACCACATTCTCGGAGGGGCGGAAACTCTACACCCAGCCCAAAAGGCGGCGCGGCGTGGGCCATTGGCACCAAGTGGTCTCAGGAGAGACCCTGCGGTCAATCAGCGATACGGAAGCCGTTAAGCTCAAGGTGCTTGTCAAGCGAACAGGCATCCAAGCGGATGCCCCGCTGAACGTCGGTCAGCTCATCCCCTTGCGGTTTGCAACCACTGATGAAGGAGGCCTTCCTTGGTACGCTTGGGGTGGAGGGCCGCGTTGAGCCCCCTTCGCGCTAAATTGCAGACATGCCATTCTACCAGAAGAAGGGGCAGGTGCCGCCAAAGCGGCACACCCAATTCACAAAAGCGGACGGAACACTGCACCACGAGCAACTGTTCGGCACCATCGGCTTTGTGGGCATGAGTTCCTTGCTCTACCACCTGCATCCACCGACCATGGTTCAATCCGTGGATGTGCCCCGGGATGCCCGTCCGGTTGAAGGGGTCCGGGAACACATCACGTCGCGCCGCCTGCCCGGTGGCGATGTGCCATCATCGGGCACTGCGCTCGGGGCGCGGGTTCCGCTGATGTTCAACGCGGACTGCACGATTGCCGTCGCCCGGCCCGACTGCGCGGACGAAGCGGACCGGTTCTACAAGAATGCCGATTCAGATGAAGTGGTCTTCATCCACGACGGAAAAGGCACCCTGCACACCCTGTTTGGTGACCTCGCATACGGCCCGGGCGATTACCTGGTCATTCCCCGCGGGGTCATCCACCGCTGGACACCCGAAGAGGGCACGGAACAGCGCTGGCTGGTGGTGGAAAGCGCCCATCCCATTGTCACGCCCAAACGCTACCGGAACCACTTTGGACAGCTGCTGGAGCACAGCCCTTATTGCGAACGCGACCTGCGCACGCCTGAACACGTGCCCGCCGTCGACCGTGCGGGCGCCTTTCCGATCGATGTGCGCAAGGAGGGCATGATCCACACCGTGACCTATGGCCGGCACCCCTTTGATGTCGTGGGGTGGGACGGGTATCATTTTCCCTACGCCTTCTCCATCCACGACTTCGAACCCATCACGGGCCGCGTCCACCAACCGCCGCCGGTGCACCAGACTTTTGAAACGGACGCGTTTGTCATTTGCAGCTTTTGCCCACGGCTGTATGACTATCACCCCAAGTCCATCCCCGCGCCCTACAACCACAGCAAC
Organism: Flavobacteriales bacterium UBA4474; assembly: GCA_002389295.1. Lineage (GTDB taxonomy): Bacteria > Bacteroidota > Bacteroidia > Flavobacteriales_D > Sanyastnellaceae > UBA8752. The sequence continues at coordinate 28,429 of DGOE01000045.1, forward strand.
ATCGACTCAGACGAAGTGCTGTACTACGTGGAGGGCAATTTCATGAGCCGCAAGGGCATCTCCCGGGGCGACCTGACCTTGCACCCTGGTGGCATTCCCCACGGGCCCCACCCCGGCACCTACGAAGGCTCCATCGGCAAGACCAGTACGGCAGAACTCGCCGTCATGGTGGACACTTTCCGCCCGCTGCGCCTGACGCAACAGGCCCTTGACATCGAAGACGGATCCTACCACACCAGCTGGCTGGGCTACACCCCCAAGAAAATCGACTGAACCTGCAATGACCATGGAACAGCAGAACCCACAACCCGAAATCGTGGTCCCCGAAGCCGAGGACTTTCTGCCCCTGCTTGGCACGGACCACGTAGAGCTCATCGTTGGCAATGCCAAGCAGAGCGCCTACTACTACATGCACGCCTGGGGGTTCCAGCCGCTCGCCTACCGCGGACTGGAAACCGGCGCCGACGACCACGTGAGCTATGTGCTGCAACAGGACAAAATCACGCTGGTGCTCACCACCCCGCTCACTGCTGGTGGTCCGCTGAATGAGCACCTGGACAAGCATGGCGACGGGGTCAAAGCCGTCGCATTGTGGGTGGACGACGCGACCAAAAGCTGGAAGGAAACCACGGGGCGCGGCGCGGTGAGCGCATTTGAACCGGTGACGCGGGAGGACGCAGAGGGCAAGGTGGTGCTCAGTGGCATCGAGACCTATGGCGACACGATCCACGTTTTTGTGGAGCGCAAGGCTTACGGCGGGACCTTCTTGCCCGGCTATGTCCCCTGGAACCCTGCGGGCAGTTCCGAGGCGGTCGGACTCAAGTACATCGATCACATGGTCGGCAACGTCGGGTGGGGTGAGATGAACACCTGGTGCGCGTTTTACGCCAAGGTCATGGGCTTCGCCCAGCTCGTCTCCTTCGACGACAAGGACATTTCTACCGAATACACCGCGCTCATGTCCAAGGTGATGAGCAATGGAAACGGCCGGATCAAATTCCCCATCAACGAACCGGCGGAAGGGCGCAAAAAGTCACAGATCGAAGAGTACATCGACTTCTACCAAGGCGCTGGCGTGCAGCACATCGCCGTGGCCACGGACGACATCATCACCACTGTGACGGAACTGCAGCGGCGGGGCATCGAGTTCCTGCAGGTGCCCAAATCCTACTATGACGACCTGCTCGACCGGGTCGGTGCCATCGATGAGGACCTGGCGCCACTGCGCGAACTCGGGATCTTGGTGGACCGCGATGACGAAGGCTACCTGCTTCAGATTTTCACCCGGCCCGTGGTGGACCGGCCCACCATGTTCTTCGAGATCATCCAGAGAAAGGGTGCCCAGAGCTTTGGCAAGGGCAATTTCAAAGCGCTCTTCGAAGCCATAGAAAGGGAACAAGCCCTGCGTGGTACCCTCTGAACCCCAAGGAAAAGTGGCCCTGCAATGGGCGGGGGTCTCCGTAGCATTCGGGGACCGCACCGTCCTGCACGAAGTGGACCTGCAGGTGCGCCAGGGTGAAACGCTGGCCCTGGTCGGGGAGAGTGGATCGGGAAAGACCCTTTGTTGTATGGCCGCTCTGGGGCTGTTGCCCAAGGGCGGAACACTCACGCATGGGCGCATCACCGGGCCCGGTGGTACTTGGGCCTGTGGGGCGGGGGGCGATGTCGTACCCATTCCGCGGGGACGGCAAGTGACCATGGTGTTTCAAGAGCCCATGACGAGCCTCAACCCCACCATGCGGTGCGGTGCACAGCTGTCAGAGGTCATTCGGCGCCACAGTGCAGTCACCGCCGAAGCGGCACGGGAGCAGGTGTTGGCGCTGTTCGAAGAAGTGCAGCTGACCGATCCGGAACGGGCGTATTCGGCCTATCCCCACACCCTGTCCGGGGGGCAAAAGCAACGGGTGCTCATTGCCATGGCGCTGGCCAACAGCCCTGAAATCATCCTCGCCGACGAGCCCACAACGGCATTGGACAGCACATTGCGGGCGGAGTTGCTCGACCTCATCGCGGAAATTCAACGCAAAAGGGGATTGGCCCTGGTGCTGGTAACCCACGACATGGACGTCGTGGAGCGCGCGGCCGACCGGCTGGCAGTGCTGTACCGTGGCAAAGTGGTGGAGCAGGGCGATGCAAAAACAGTGTTGGGTCAACCACAGCACCCGTACACCCTCGGGCTGCTGGCTTGTCGGGTGCCCAAAACCGGCCGGCCCTCTCCGCTGCCGGTGTTGGCGGACTTTCTCGCCGGTGGCGGCACCCAGCCGGACCCTGCTGCAGGTGAAATCTCACCGCCCGCAGAAGGCCAGCCCCTGCTGTTGGAGGTGCGGGGGGCAGGCAAGACCTATCCCGGCAGCCAGGTGCCCGCCTTGGCCGGTGTGGACCTGCAGCTCGCAGAAGGGGGGACACTCGGCGTGGTCGGTGGCAGTGGCTGCGGAAAAACCACCCTGGCTCGCGCCATCCTGGGATTGCACCGGTTAGACACTGGAACCATCCAGCTCGCCGGGAAATCCGTGCATGAAAACACGGCGGAGCACATTCGGCACATCCGGTCCAATGTCGGGTTGGTGTTTCAAGACCCCCGGGCCGCATTGAACCCCACCCGGCGCGTCGGCGACGCCATCCGCGAAGTCCTCGTCCGCTGGGGAAGTGAAAAAGCCCAAGCCCAGCAGGAAGCCGAGCGGCTGGTTCAGGCTGTCGGTTTGGATGTGGACGCCTTGGAACGAAAGCCCGACGCTTTTTCCGGAGGCCAAAGACAGCGCATTGTCATCGCCCGGGCCCTGGCCGCCAATCCCAAATTGCTCATTTGCGATGAAGCCGTCGCGGCGCTCGATGTGAGCGTGCAAGCGCAGGTCTTGAACCTTTTGGTGGAATTGCGGGCGAAACGCCACCTCGCGTTGCTGTTCATCAGCCACGACCTCGGGGTGGTACGCTACCTCTGCGACAGCACCATGGTCATGGACCAAGGGCGCGTGGTAGAGCGCGGAATTTCGGACCAATTGTGGGCCACCCCAAGCCACGATGTGACCCGAAGATTGAAGTCGGCCGGAGGGGGCGCGATTGCCTAATTTCGGGGCATGTCCGAAACCGCCCTCGTCACCGAGGTCCTGCACGGCAATGTCGCCTGCTGGACGCTCAATCGACCGCAGCAACTCAACGCCCTGAATGGCGCACTCATAGAGGCCCTCGGGACCATGGTGGAAGCCGTTCAGGACAGGGATGAAGTGCGCTGTGTCGTACTGACCGGCTCTGGTGAAAAAGCCTTTGTCGCCGGCGCCGACATCAAAGAATTTGCCGATTTCGACAGTGTGGCCGGGCGCAAACTTGCAGAACACGGCCAGCGGATGCTCTTTGATGCGATCGCTTTTTCCGCCACTCCGTTCATTGCGGCAGTGGGTGGATTTGCCCTCGGTGGAGGCTTGGAACTCGCCTTGGCCTGTCACGTGCGGATCGCCTCAACCAATGCCCGTATGGGGCTTCCCGAAGTGACTTTGGGGTTGATTCCGGGATATGGTGGCACCCAACGTCTCGCCGGCATCATCGGCAAGGGACGGGCCATGGAAATGATCCTGTCTGCGCGGATGGCAAAGGCTGAAGAAGCGCTCTCCACAGGGCTCGTGAGCAAAGTGGTGGAGCGGGATGCCCTGATGGATGAAGCCATCAGCATGGCGCGCGGGCTGGCTGCCAACAGTCCCAAGGCCTTGGAGGCCGCCATTCGGGCCGTGCAAGCCAGCGGCAGCCCAGAGGGCTACGAGGTCGAAATAGACCAGTTTGGGCGCTGTTTCGCCAATGAAGATTTCAAAGAAGGTGTGGCTGCCTTCCTCGGCAAGCGCAAGCCCGAATTTCCCGGAAAATGAGCGAAGTCAATGAACTGCGGGTGCGTGTGGCCCGCTCGGGGGTCATGGCCCTGCCCGAATACGCAACCCCACTGAGTGCCGGCTTGGACCTGCGCGCCAACCTGGAGCGGCCAACGGTGATTGAACCGGGCGCCCGCGCGCTCATCCCCACCGGACTGCACATTGAACTCCCCGCTGGATTCGAAGCGCAGGTGCGCCCCAGGAGCGGGTTGGCCTACAAACATGGCCTGACCGTGCTCAATGCCCCCGGCACCATCGACGCCGACTACCGCGGCGACATCGGTGTCCTGCTGATCAACCTGGGGCAGGCCGCCTTTACCATCGAACCTGGCGAACGCATCGCACAGCTTGTGGTGGCCCCATTCACCCGTGTGCAATGGGTCCCTGTTGAAGACACTGCCGAACTCGCGCTCTCCGAAAGGGGTGCAGGCGGATTTGGCCATACTGGAACCTCATGAACCTCATCATACCCATGGCTGGCCGGGGCAGCCGTTTGCGCCCCCACACCTTGACGGTGCCCAAACCCTTGGTGCACGTGGCGGGCAAGCCCATCGTGCAGCACCTGGTGGAGGATTTGGCCGCCATGAGCCCCCGCCCGTTTGACAACATCGCCTTTGTGATCGGCGACTTTGGCGACCAGGTGGAAGCCGATTTGCTCGCCTTGGCGACCAAATTGGGAGCACAGGGCCACATCTTTCACCAAGACCAGCCCCTCGGCACGGCCCACGCGGTGTGGTGTGCGAAATCCTTGTTGGAAGGCGAGACGGTGGTGGCCTTTGCAGACACGCTGTTCCGGGCAGACTTTCAACTGGATCCGGACGCCGATGGGCACATTTTCGTGAAGCGCATCGAAGACCCTCGCCAGTTCGGCGTCGTGGTCCTCAATGAAGAAGGCACCATCACGGAGTATGCGGAAAAGCCCGAAGAACCCGTTTCCAACCTGGCGATGATTGGAATCTACCACTTCAAGGACGGCGCTGCGCTGCGCAGGGAAATCGATGTGCTCATTGACCATGACATGCGCAAAGGGGATGAATACCAATTGCCCGACGCCTTTCGCGCCCTCACCGAGCAGGGTGCGCGTTTTCGACCAGGTGAGGTCAGCGCATGGATGGACTGCGGAAACCGCCGAGTGACGGTGGAAACCAATGGCCGGATGTTGGAATTCCTCGGCGCAGCCGCCACCACCCACCCCGGCGCCACCGTAGAAGACAGCGTGGTGATTCCGCCTTGCATCATCCAAGAAGGGGCCGTCGTGCGTGGCGCAGTGATCGGCCCGCGCGTCACGATTGGGCCCCGCACCACCGTTGAGCGCAGCGTTTTGAGCGATTGCCTCATCGGCAGCGACACGCGCCTCGAAGGGGTGCACCTCAGCGGTTCCATGGTCGGCAACCACGCCGAAGTCTGCCGTGCAGCGGAAGACCTCAGCCTTGGAGATTACGCTACAGCTGGATGATGCCGCGCACGACATATTCTGCGCTCATGTTGGCCCTGGTCTGCACCGTTTTTGGCGGTTGTGGCATTTTGGGGGGCGCTGCGGGGGGTGATGCAGAGGGGCTGGGCCGCGTCGATTCTGAATTTCACTCGGCGTACTACCGGGCCCAGGTCGCCAAGATCAAAGGCGACCGAGATGGCGCAAAGGAGGCCTTGCTCAGCTGCCTGGATGCCGACCCCAATGCGGCGGTCGTCCATTTCGAGTTGGCCAGGATGGAGCGGATGGACGCGCAGTGGACAGCGGCCATGGTCGCGGTGGAACGCGCCGTTGACCTCGAAGACAACAACCCTTGGTACCGCCGTGAATACGCCGAAATCGCCCTCGAACTCGGACGCAACGCCGAAGCCGACTTGGCCCTTTCGTGGTTGCTCGAAAACAAGCCGGAAGACGATGTGGCGGCCATGATGCTGCTGGACCTTCGCACCGTCGAAGGCCGTTACGACGAAGCGGCGGAAGTGGTGGATGTGCTGGAACGGGAATGGGGACCAGATCCGGAGTGGCACCTGGAAAGGCACCGCCTTCATCTGGCGGCAGGTGATTTGGACGCGGCCCTCGAAGATTTGGCCCTTCTGGAAATGGACTTCCCTGAAGTGGTGGAGGCTCCACTGCAACGGGCCCGCATGCTGTCTTCGGTTGGGCGCGAAGCTGAGGCCGAAACCGTATTGCGCAGCGCCTTGGACCGCACGGGACACGGCCGCCTGCACCTTGAGTTGGCCCAGGTGTTGACCGCGCGCGGAGAGACAGCGGACGCCAGGGTGCACGTTCGCTCTGCCTTCACCGCAGAGGGTGTACCCCTGGCCGAAAAGGTCAACATCGCCTGGACCTATATCGAGCTGGCCGAAATCCAGGTCGACCTGCAAGAAGAAGCTGCCAACCTCATTGACCTGTTGCTCACAGTGCATCCGGAGGAAGCGGCTCCTTTTGAACTGTTGGCTGCCCTGCGCGACATACAAGGCGATGCGCCCGGTGCTTTGGACGCCTTGGAGCGCGCCTTGGAAAAGGACCCCAATGCGGCGGAGCGCTGGCTCGAAGCCTGTCAATTGGCCATTGCCACCAGCCAGTGGGAACGGCTCAACACCTTGGCCGAAGGGGCCGGGGCGCTTTTTCCCAACCTGCCCGTATTTCCATATTTCCGCGGCATGGCGTTTATGGAACAGGGCGATGACAAAGCGGCGGAACGGCAATTGAAAGTCGCCCGAAACCTGATTGTAGACCGTCCGGATTTCGAGTCCGATGTGCTGGTCATGCTCGCACAAATTGCCCACGACAAAGGGGACAATGCCGCCTCCGATGAATGGTTCGAATTGGCCATTGAAGCCAACCCTCAAAACATTCTGGCGCTCAACAACTACGCCTACTATTTGGCATTGAGGGGTGCCAAAACCGATCAAGCGGCAGACATGGCGGCCCGCGTCGTGGCCCTCTCTCCGGGGGACGCCAACTTTGAAGACACCTATGCCTGGACGCTCTATCGCAAAGGCGACTTTGAAGAAGCCCTGACTTGGATTGAACTCGCCCTTTTCCACGAAGGAGAGCGCCCTTCCGCCACTGTTTTGGAGCATGCCGGAGACATTTTGCAAGCACTGGACAGGACCGCCGAAGCCAAGGCCAAATGGGAAGCTGCCCTTTCTGCCGGTGGTGATCCCGCCACCATCAACCCCAAACTCAACGGAGAATGAGGACGGTGCTGGCCTTTGTTGCGGTCATTGTGTTGACCGGGTGTACCAACATGCGCCGGCTGGAACGCGGGAAGCCCATCCGGTCGGAAAGCGCCAGCGGCATCTTGCGCAAACATTTGGCGACCAATGCCAAACCGCAATGGGCCGCCATGCGCATGCAGGTGGAAACAGACCTGAATGGCAACAAGAGCTCTTTCAAGGTCAACGCCCGCATGTGCCGAGACTCGGCCATCTGGCTGAGCATTACGCCGGCCTTGGGTGTGGAAGCGGCCCGCATTGTCCTCACCCGCGACTCGGTGCGCTTCCTGTCCAAGGTGCCGGGCAACAAGTTTGGGTACATGGGCAATTACGCCGCCTTTGACAGCCTGCTGGGGACGTCATTTACCTATGACATGGCCCAGCGCACCCTGATGGGAGAGGGAATCAACCTCATCGATGAGGACAGCAAATACATTTCGAAAGTGGACGGCCGCGAGCATTTGCTCATCAACAAATACAAGCGCAGGGTGCGCCGGCTTGTCGGGGTGAAAGAAAAGGAGATCAACCCTGGAGACAGTCTGTCCATGGGCGCTTCTCTCGAGGTGCAGGAAAGGGTGTTCAGCCGTTCGAGTGACGAAGATTTGCTCGTCAAGCGGTTTTGGTTTGACGGTCTGGGCTACCAGCTCACGCGTACGCGGTTCGACGATTTGTACCACAACCGATCCGTAGAAATTGGGCACGGCAGCTTTGAACCCGAAGCGGGGGGGTGGATTCCACACCGCACCGAACTGATCATCGCCTCCCCGACCAGCAACCAGAAGATTGGGCTAGAAATCCTGCGGGCACGCTACGGCAAGCCCTACCCTATGCCCTTTGAAATTCCGAAGGATTTTGAAATTCGGAATGGCCTCTGAACTCCGCCCACTCGCCCGGGCGTGTTGCGCAACACTCGCCCTCCTGCTTCATGTCTTGACGGCGTGGGGACAGCCTGCGAAGACCGCCCAATTGGAGGCGGAACGCCAGGCCATTTCTGCCCGCATTGCCGCCACGCAAGCCTTGCTCGACGCCGCCAAGAATGACCAGCAACGCACCACCCAAGAACTCACCATTCTGAGGGAGGCGCTCGCGTTGCGCCAGCAATTGTTGACCAACCTCAGCCGTGAGCGCCAAGCAGCCGAACGGCGACTCGATACGCGAAAGGCCAGCGTGGAAAAGGCCGACGATCAACTCAAGGTCCTCAAGGATGAATATGCAGCCATGATCCGTGTCGCTGCGCGGCTGGAAAGCCAAGATGCCCTGTGGGGGCTGCTCTTGGATGCTGAAAATGTCGTGCAGGCTTTCCGGCGCCTGCTCATGATCGAGGAGTATGGCCGCGCAAGAAAGGACCAGGCAGCCCTGATTTCCAGCTCGACGCAGGCCTTGCGCAACGACTTGGACGCCCTGCGACAGGAGCGCGCCTCCCTGGTCGAGGTCGAAGCGGATTTGCGCGCAGAAAGGGACGCGAAAAAACAAGGCGCGCGCAGACAAGAGTCGCTGCTCAAGGAGCTGCAGTCCCAGGAGCGTCAGCTCAAGAACCAGCTGGCCACCGAGGAGGCCCGCCGCGCAGAATTGGGCAAAGCCATCGACCGCATCATCGCAGAGGCGCGCCGCGCATCGAGCGGTGAAGCCGGATTTGCCGCCACGCCCGAAGGCCAGATCATCGGCGCGGAATTCCAAGCCAACAAAGGCAAGTTGCCCTGGCCGGTGGCAGAAGGCGTCATCGTCGGCCGCTTCGGCACGCACAACCATCCTACGCTCGCCGGCATCAAAATCGAGCGCCGGGGGGTGGACATCGCCACCTCTGAGGACGCGGCCGTGACGGCTGTTTTTAGCGGGCGCGTGTCCAACATCCTGAACATACCGGGCGGAGGCATGGTGGTGATGGTCGATCACGGCTCACACCGGACGGTCTATGCCAACCTCTCCCGGGTGAGTGTGGTGGATGGCCAAGACATCATGACCGGACAGGACATTGGTGCGGTGCTCAACCTTGGCAATGGACACCGGGCGCACTTCGAAGTGTGGGACGCCGAGGGCAGCGCCCCCTTGAATCCCGAATCATGGATTGCCCAATGAAGTACGCCCTCATTGGAAACCCCAATTGCGGGAAAACATCCCTGTTCAACCTGCTCACCGGGTCACGGGCCAAGGTGGCCAACCTGCCGGGCGTTACGGTGGCCCCTTCCATAGCGAGCATGAAGGTGCCCACAGCAGGTGGAACGGACGCAGAGATTGAACTGATAGACCTCCCGGGGACATACAGCGTACACCCCAAGGCGCCCGACGAGGCCGTCACGCGCGACGCCTTGTTCAACCCGCACCACCCGCATCGGCCTGATGGGCTGATCATCGTCATGGATGCCGCCAACCTGAAGCGCAACCTGTACCTGACACTCCAGGTGCTCGACTTGGGCATGCCCACCCTCATCGTGGTCAATGAAACGGCGCCGACCAGTTGGTCACGGGACGCTTTGGAAGAAGCGCTCGGCTGCCCCGTGCAGCCCGTCCATGCGCTGAAAGGCAACGGAATGGCCGAACTGAAGCGCCTGCTGTCCGACGGGTTGGTGCCCTGTAGCAAGGCTTCTGCTCCCGTTCAAGACGGCATGGGTTGGCGTTCGCGGGTGGACCTCGCAGCCTTGACCACCGCCTTGCCGGAAATGAGCATCTCGGGCCTGGAGCTTTTGGTCACCTCTGACGATGTCCCGGACTGGATGTCCGCCGATGTGCGTTCCGCTTTGGAACAAGCCAAGGCCGCTTCAGGCTGCGGCCCTGCGGAGCTGCAACTGGGCGAGGCCGCCCACCGCAGCAGACAGGTGCGCAAAATCGCAACCGTCGTCCTCGGCCAAAACCCGCCGGCCAGCAGCAGCATCAGTGCGCGGCTCGACAAGGTGCTCACACACCGGTTGGTTGGCCCCGTTATCCTCATGGCGGTCTTCTTCTTCATTTTCCAAGCGGTCTACGCTTGGGCCAACTGGCCCATGGACCGCATCGATGAAGGCATGGCCTGGCTTATGGACCGCTCCCGGTTCGTCCTTCCCGCAGGTTGGTGGACCGACCTGCTGGTCGATGGCCTGCTCGCGGGGCTGGGTGGGGTCGTCATTTTCGTGCCCCAAATCGCCCTGCTCTTCGGTGCTGTCGCCGCCCTTGAGGAAAGCGGGTACATGACACGGGTGGCTTTCATGAACGACCGCTGGCTGCGCGCGCTGGGCCTTGATGGACGCTCAGCCATCCCTCTGCTGGGCGGGTTTGCCTGCGCCATTCCTGCCATCCTCGGCGCACGCACCATCCCTGGCAAACGCGAGCGGCTCCTCACGATTCTGATCACGCCTTGGATGACGTGCTCCGCGCGGCTGCCGGTCTACCTCTTCCTCATTGGCTTTGTGGTGCCCTCCCAGCCATGGGGGCCCGGCGGACTGCTCAACCTCCAAGGCGTCTTCCTCTTTGGCATCTACGCCGCAGGGCTCTTTGCCGGACTGGCCTTGGCGTGGACCCTGAACAAAGGGATCCCGAAATCAGCACCCACGCAGTTCTTGCAAGAGTGGCCGCCTTACCGCGTGCCTTCACTCAAGCGCACCTTGGAACAAGTCTGGATGCAGGCCCGGGCCTTCGTCGAGGGTGCCGGCAAGGTCATCGTCGTGGTGTCCATCATCTTGTGGGTCCTGTCAAATACGGCGCCGGGTGGCTTCGCGGAGGTCGATGCCGCGCATGAAAGCCGGATCGAGGCCCTCTCTTCGGCCGGTGCTTCGTCAGAAGCGCTCGGACAAGCGGAGCGCACGTGGACGGCGGCCCGGATGGACGCGTCATGGTCTGGCAAACTCGGGGCCTTCATCGAACCCGCCATCGCACCGCTGGGCTACGATGGCCGCATGGGGGTCGCACTGATCGCCTCCTTTGCCGCCCGCGAAGTCTTTGTGGGCACCATGGCCACGTTGTATGCAGCACCGGACAGCGACGAGGGCATTGGAGCGCTCAAGCGGCGTTTGGCCCAGGAGGTCAACCCGCGCACCGGACAGCCCATCTTGGGCGCGGCCACGGCGATGTCGCTGATTGTCTTCTACATGCTCGCCATGCAATGCATCTCTACCATTGCCATCGTAAGGCAGGAACTGGGAAGCTGGAATTTGGCGGCTCTGCAAGCCTTGGGGATGACGTTGATCGCCTACTTGGCGGCCTTGCTGACGTACATGGTCCTCAGCTGAGGAGCTCGACCCACATGAGCTGGGCCTGCTCCTTGCGCAGGGTCACCACATTGCCGCCCGCTGAGACAGCCAAGGGGTCGCCGAGGGGGGCGATGTGCCGGACTTCGATGTCCTCCCCTACGGTGCACCCCATTTCCATCAGCGCCAGCATGCCCTCCGGAGCGTCAATCCGGGTCAGTCTGCCGCGCTCGCTGGCTTCGAGTTCACTGAGGCGCTTGAGGTCCATGGCGTTAAAGTTCGGTCAAGGGCTTGGCTGATGGCCTCCCCTGAAAAGGGTATTTTGAGATGGGGAGGGAGGAATAAAAAAACCCGGCACGCAGGCCGGGTTTGTTGTGGGTCATACTGGACTCGAACCAGTGACCTCTGCCCTGTCAAGGCAGCGCTCTGAACCAGCTGAGCTAATGACCCTCTGCCGAATTCGGACGGCGAATATACGATGTACCAGCGTCAGTCCTCCTCCAGAGCCTCCTCATCAATGTTGTCCATGTCAAATCCTTGGTCCATGCTCTCCTCCAGTACTTCCAGCATCGCCCGATCAATACGGAACAGATAAATGATGTCTTCTTTTCGGATCTCGAGACACCGCATGATCCGCCCGTCTGCTAGGTTCATGGATTGCAAATCGTCGTCGCTGAAGCCTTCGGGGTACGCCTCGCTGATCATATCGAGATGGTGGGCCTCCACGTTGTTGTAGTTCTTAATGATGCGCTTCATGGCAGATCGATTGTTGGGTTTACCAATCGAGCAGCCAGCCGAAAAACAGCGGCGCCACGATGGTGGCATCGGATTCAATGACAAACCGCGGTGTATCTACGCCCAGTTTGCCCCAGGTGATCTTTTCATTGGGAACCGCCCCTGAATAGCTGCCATAGCTAGTGGTACTGTCCGAGATCTGGCAGAAATAAGACCAGAGAGGCACGCCCGTCCTTCCGAGGTCCTGATGGAGCATGGGGACCACACAAATGGGGAAGTCTCCTGCAATGCCGCCCCCAATCTGGAAGAAGCCTACGCCCTGTCCGGTTTCATCTGTGGTTTCCGTGTACCAGTCTGCGAGGTACATCATGTATTCGATGCCGCTCTTGACGGTAGCGGGCTGTACGTCTCCTTCGAGGCAGTGGGCGGCGAAGATGTTGCCGAGTGTACTGTCCTCCCAGCCCGGACAGACAATGGGAAGTCCCTTCTCGGCCGCCGCGTGCATCCAACTGTCAGCAGGGTCGATCTGGAAAGCGTCGTTCAACTGTCCCCCCATCAAGGCCTCGTAGAAGAACTCGTGCGGGAATTTCCGCTCTCCTTTGGCCTCGGCCGCCTTCCATAGGTCGACCATGACCCCTTCGAGTTTTCTGAAGGCCTCCTCCTCGGGGATGCATGTATCGGTGACGCGATTCAACCCGCGGTCGAGCAATGCTTGCTCTTCGGCCGGGCTGAGGTCGCGGTAATGCGGAATGCGCTCGTAGTGATTGTGCGCGACCAGGTTCATCACGTCCTCCTCCAGGTTCGCCCCGGTGCAACTGATGATGTGAACTTTGTCTTGCCGGATCATCTCTGCAAGACTGCGACCCAACTCGGCCGTGCTCATGGCACCCGCCAACGTGATCATCATTCGACCGCCACTTTGCAAGCAGGCATCGTAGGCTTGGGCGGCCTCCGGAATCACGGCGGCATTGAAGTGGCGGTAATGGCGGTCCGCAAAAGCGCGAACAAAGGGTTTTTGCTCCATCTCAATTCTCGGTTGGGGCCGCAATCGGCTCAGGTTCTAATACGTAGGTCAACATCTTGTGCAGCAGCTTGGCGGCAGTAAAGGCACTCGGGCTGCGCTCCATGCGTGGGGCCAATTCCACGACGTCGAATCCAATCACGCGGTGGTGCTGGGCCGCCGCCCGAATCAATCCCGTGACCTGGTACCAATCCAGGCCACCGGGCTCGGGTGTGCCGGTTTCGGGCAGATGGGCCGGGTCAAACACATCCAGGTCCACGGTGATGTACACCGGGGTATCCGCTGGTCCCAACTGCTGGACAGCGGCCGTGATCCAATCCGCATCGGGAGTCGCATGACAATGAGACCCGTGGAAGACATTGCCTTCCTGCTCATACTGGCGCTCTTCAGCTTCTGTGCTTCGGATGCCCACTTGAACAAGGCGGGTGTTTGTTGCAGCCCAGTGCAGGGCACAGGCGTGGTTGCAAGCCGACCCATGAAAGGTGCTGCGCAGGTCGCTGTGCGCATCGAGCTGCAACACTGACAGCCCTGGCTCCCATGCGGCGCAAGCCTGAATGGCTCCGATGCTGACGCTGTGCTCGCCACCGACCAGCACCGGTAGGGTTCCTTTTCCCAGCCAATCTCCCACTTCCCCGCGGACATCCGCGCATACCTCCTCAGGTGACTTTGCGACACCGTCTATCTCCAGCGGAAGGGCCTCCAATACTGCTATGCCTGCTCTGTGGACCTCTGAGTCGGTCTCAATGTCAAAGAGCTCCATGTTTTCGAGTGCTTCGAACAGGGCTTCCGGCCCTTTGTCCGCTCCCTTCCCCCAGGTGCTCGTGCCATCATAGGGTACGGGAAGGATGACGGCTTGTGGAGGCCGGCCATCGGTCAGTACCGGTTCTCCCGCATAGTGCCGGACCCCCACAGTTGGAGGACCATCAATAGGTCCAGTTTGCATGGATTCCGTCATTGTCTGGTCGATTGGGAAGCGCGGAAAGCCTTCCGACGAGACTCGGCTTTTTGGGCCTTGAGGCTGGCTTCTTTCTCGAGCTGAACCACCTCGGAGCGCTCTTGCCCATAGCCCAAAAGGGCCAGCACATCTTCTGCCTGCTGTTCGTCGCAGAAGACCTCGGCCTGGAGACGGCCCTCTCCGTCCCTATTTAAGAGCACATGCTTTGGTCCGGGCATCAAGCAATGGTGCACGCCACCGTGTCCTCCGATGTTGTCCTGATAGGCCGCCGTGTTGAAGAAGGCCAGATACAGCGGTTTCTCCGGGCTGAACTTGGGCAGGTAGATGGCATTGAGATGCTGCTCCGAATTGTAATAGTCATCGCTGTCGCAGGTCAGTCCGCCCAAGAAAACCCGCTCATAGTTGTCCTCCCATCGGTTGACCGGCAGCATCATGAAACGCTTGTTGATGGCCCAGGTATCGGGCAGGGTCGTCATGAAACTCGAGTCGATCAGGTTCCAACGCTCCCGGTCGTTCTGGCGCTTCTGATACAAGACCTTGTACAGGGTTCCTCCCGCCTCTCCCACCGTGAAGGAGCCGAATTCCGTGAAGATGTCAGGAACCGGAACTCCTTCTTCACGGCAGTGCACCATGATCTGTTCGAGGATGGCCTCGATCATGTAGGCGTAATCGTATTCAAAGCCCAACGAATTCTTGATGGGGAGTCCCCCGCCGATGTTAAGCGCCGTTAGATGCGGACACTCCTTGCGCAGCATGCAATACACATCAAGCGCCTTGCGCAGCTCATTCCAGTAGTATGCCGTGTCCCGAATGCCGGTATTCACGAAGAAGTGAAGCATGCGCAGCTTGAGGTTGGGGTGGTCTGCGAGGTGCTCCCTCCAAAACGGGACGATGCGTCTGTACCCTATTCCCAAACGGGACGTGTAGAATTCGAACTTGGGTTCCTCTTCCGAGGCGATGCGCAGTCCCACCTCAATCGGCGAATCCACAGCGGCACTCAGCATGTCGAATTCCAACTCGTTATCCAGGACAGGCAAGATTCCCGTGAATCCATCCGCTTGCAAGGCTGCGATCCTGTCTAAATAGGTGCGTGTCTTGAAACCGTTGCAGATCACGGTGGACTTTCGGTCCAAATGACCACTCGCCTCTAGCGCCCGTACAATGTCAAGATCAAAAGCGCTGCTTGTCTCCAAGTGGGCACCGTGCCTCAAAACCTCCTCCGTAACATGGCGGAAGTGCGAACTCTTGGTGACGTAGCAATAGTGATAGGTGCCTTCATATCCCAGCCGGTCCATGGCTTCCGTAAACCAGCCCGTGGCTTTTCGGATGCTCTCCCCAATCCGGGGGAGATAAGTGAACCGGAGGGGGGTGCCATAGCGTTTGACCAGCTCCATCAGGTCAATGCCGTGGAAGCGAAGTGAGTCGCCATCGAGGACGAACTCGTCCTGTGGCCAGTCGAAAGTTTGCTCGATCAGGTCGAGATACCTTGTTTTCATTGGGGGTTGGAAGAAGGGGGGAGAAGAGGGGATGGGCCGGACGGACGCTCCTCATCCCGAGGAGCGATTCCGCAGCGTCACCCGCGGCTCAAAGCCGAATCTGCTTCCACCGGCGCTGCAAGGCCGGCTTCACCCAACTATCAAACGTGGTAGGCATTCCATCAACGGAATTACGGCGCAAGAATACACACCTTACTCCACTGTCTCGCAAACGACTACGAAAAAATCAAGGGCGCCAATGTGAGAGGTCGATATCGAGCAGTTTTTCGAGCGCCTCAACATCCGATTCGAAATGGGTCCACAGCACCTTTCGATCCGCATCCGATAGCCCGGGCAAACCCTCATTGGTGTACCAAATCCGCTTCAGTCCTTGCTTCATCGGCCGAGGAATCAACCGTTCCATGGCACCCTTCATTCCAAATCGGGTCATCCAATGATTCAGCCCCTCCATCCTCGCTCTTCCCGCCGGATTGGATCGGTTTCCATCCACTTCGGGAATGGGACTTTCCAAACCCATCCATTGCTTCAGCTCCTCCCAAGTTTTCGGGTCCGACA